>NZ_JAYSDA010000034.1:0-37917 GCF_041914625.1 Aquitalea pelogenes
TTCAAACCCATGGCGCCAATGCCGTCGATCTTGCAGTCGATATCGTGATCACCATCCACCAGACGGATGTTCTTGACCTTGGTACCTACCTTCACCACCAGTGAGGAACCCTTCACTTTCAGGTCCTTGATGACGGTGACGGTATCGCCATCCTGCAGCAGATTGCCATTGGCATCGCGCACTTCACGGCCCTGTTCTTCGCCAGCCGCTTCGGCCTGGGCAGACCATTCGTGTGCGCACTCCGGGCACACCAGCATGGCGCCGTCTTCATAGGTGAACTGGGAACCACACTGGGGACAATTGGGCAAACCGCTCATGCTGTACCTTGCTTAAAAATCAGACTGGATCAACACCACTCGCCACCGGCAAATGGCACAAAAGCCCGCTATTGTACGCCAGCACGGTAACAAGTTCACCTGTTGACAACAGGGTCAATGCGCCAGGCGGTGGCATTGACTCAGCGCGGAGCCTGTCGCCGGAAGGCCCACCACCCGGCCAGCAGGGTAAAGCTGGCCACCAGCACCACCAGCACCCAAAAGCCGTGCGGGTGATTGGCCAGTGGCACCCCACCCACGTTCATGCCGAAAAAACCGGCCACGATATTGATGGGCAGGGCCAGCACCGTCACCAGCGTCAGGGTGAACAAGGTGCGGTTGGTCTGCTCGTTCAGCTTGGCTGCCAGTTCTTCTTGCAACAGTTTGATGCGTTCCACCAGGGTGGCCAGGTCGTTGAGCACCAGCGAAAATTCTTCGGTGGATTCGCGCAGGGCCTGCACATCCGGCTCGGCCAGCCAGGCCGGTGGCCGGTTCAGCAGGCGAAACAGCGCCCCCGGTTCCGGGGCCAGCAAGCGCTGCATGCGCACCAGGGTACGGCGCATGCTGGACAATTCGGCGCGGTGATCCTGCAAGCGTTCGGCCAGCAAGCGGTCCTCGATATGATCCACCTTGCGGGTGGTTTCACGCACGATGGCCGCCATCACGTCGGCCTGGTCCTGCATCAGATGAAACAACAATGACCGGGCCGACGGAAACACCTCGCCCGCCTTCACTGCCGCACGCAAGCGGTCCACCGAGCGCAAGGGCCTCACCCGTGCAGTCACCAGCAAGCGGCTGCCCGCCGCCACCCACAGGGTGGCGACATCGGAAGTCACCACGCCAAAACCCAGTGCCACATCATTGATGACGGCCAGCAGCATGCCATCCACCGCCTCGATACGGGTGGAGCCTGCCCCGGCATGCAGCATTTCGGCAAAGTCCTCCGGCAAGGCCAGATTGGCACGGATCCAGCGCTCGCAAGCCACGTGCGCCAGATTGAAATGCAGCCAGACAAAGCCCTCGGCGGCTGGCGAAGTGTCCTGCAGGAAGGCCAGCGCCTGCTCCGAACCGATAGGCTCACCGGACTGATCCGGCAAAAAACGGAATCCGCTGATCAGACCAACCTGATCAGCGCCATAACTTGCACTGGCAATCGACAGGCTCATTGCTAACTTCTCTCTCCGGATAAGGGTCATCACACCGGCCCGCAGCAAGGCTCAGGACCGCGGGCAAGCATACCATCAGCCCTGGCCATGCTTGACGACAATCCCGTGACAATGTATGCAGCCGGCCTTGTTCTTCATGACCTTAAGCGCTCGACAGGGCGTGAAAATTCTTATACCTCAACAGGATAAATAACCAACTCAATCAGGAATAGGCCGGTTAATGGCCCTCTGGATAATTCTTAGACTGGCACACGTTCAATCCTGAACATCAACACCCAGAGCTGACCAGTCGAGGATCATCACATGAAATTCTCCGCCCTTGCCATCATCGCCACCCTGATTGCCACCCCGGCACTGGCCAACAAGCTGCACCAGGAACAACCGACCGCCAGCGAGGTAAAAGCCTGGGAAGCCGATCAGGCCAAGATCAAGAAACAGGAAGCCAAGAAGAAGAAACAGCAGAAGCACAAGAAGGCCAGTGCTGCTGCCAGCACTGAATCCAAGAAAGACATCGGCCGCCGCGAAGACACCAGCAAGTAAGCCACACGGGGTGCTTGCCAACGCAAGCACCCTGACATTCCCGGCAAGTACCCCTCCCCCGGCATCACGTCCAGTCACAGTGCAGTCAGCACCATCGGCAACAGTTCAACACATAATTTGATCAAATCATTTGGCAAGTACGGAAGGTCTGGGCTAGAATCGTCTGGCATGTGCAAAATATTAAACGAAAAAGTTTAACGAAATGCCACAAACCAGCTACCCAGAATCCTACTATGCCGCCTCTGCCAAACCGGCCCCGTCCCGTCCGGCACTGCAAGGCGATATCGAAACCGACATCTGCATCATCGGTGCAGGCTATACCGGTCTTTCCACTGCCATTTCCCTGCTGGAAAACGGCTTCAAGGTTACCGTGCTGGAGGCCGCCAAGGTTGGCTTTGGCGCATCCGGCCGCAATGGTGGCCAGATCGTCAACAGCTACAGCCGCGACATTGATGTGATCGAACGCAGCGTCGGCAGCAAGCAGGCAAGGCTGCTGGGCGACATGGCCTTTGAAGGCGGTCGCATCATTCGCGAACGCATCGCCAAATACGATATCGACTGCGCGCTGAAAGATGGTGGCGTGTTTGCTGCGTTGAGTGAAAAGCAGATGGGACATTTGCGATCACAAAAGGCATTGTGGGAACGTTACGGCCACAAGCAGCTGCAACTGCTGGGCAAGGACGACATGCGTGGCATCGTGGCAACCGACCAATACATCGGCGGCATGCTGGACATGAGTGGCGGCCACATCCACCCGCTGAACCTGGCACTGGGTGAAGCGGCAGCAGTAGAAAAACTGGGCGGCGTCATCTACGAACAATCGCCGGCCCTCAGCATCGAACGCGGTCAGCAGCCGGTGGTAACCACCCCGCAAGGCCGGGTCAAGGCCAGGTTCCTGATCGTGGCCGGCAATGCCTACCTGGGCAATCTGCTGCCGGAACTGGCCGCCAAATCCATGCCTTGCGGCACCCAGGTCATCACCACCGAACCTTTGGGCGACGAACTGGCTGCCAGCCTGCTGCCGCAGGACTACTGCGTGGAAGACTGCAACTATCTGCTGGACTACTACCGCCTGAGCGAAGACAAGCGGCTGATCTTTGGCGGCGGCGTGGTCTACGGCGCGCGTGATCCGGCCAATATCGAAGCCATCATCCGGCCGAAGATGCTGAAAGTGTTCCCGCAGCTGGCCAATGTGAAAATCGATTACGCCTGGACCGGCAACTTCCTGCTGACGCTATCGCGCCTGCCGCAGGTTGGCCGCATTGGTGACAATATTTACTACTCGCAAGGCTGCAGCGGTCACGGCGTCACCTATACCCATCTGGCCGGCAAGATTCTGGCCGAGGCACTACGCGGCCAGGCCGAACGGTTTGATGCCTTTGCCACCCTGCCGCACTACCCCTTCCCCGGCGGCACCCTGTTCCGGGTTCCGTTTACCGCCATGGGTGCCTGGTACTACTCGCTGCGCGACAAGCTGGGTATCTGAGCAGTTTGCACTCGCACCATTCAGGGGCTGCCAACAGGCAGCCCTTTTTCATTCCCCGACATTTACTGTTTTTAACCTTGTTTGCAAAAGCAAACATTCTTTGACCTGTCTTGCCGCGCGGGCTGCTGCCGCCCTCGGGGATAATACGCGCTACGAGCATGATTCCGTCATCCTCCATCCTCAAGGCAGAGCAAGACAAGATGAGCAGCGCATCCATCACCACCACGGCCGGTCCGCTCGACGTACAGAACATCGTCAGTCAATTGATGACGGTGGAAAAGCAGCCACTCACCACCAGCCAGGGCAAGCTGAAAACCTTCAACAGCAAGCTCAGCGACATCGGCCAGGTCAGCTCGGCCCTGTCGGGCTTGCAAACTGCCGTCAGCGGCCTGTCGTCCACCAGCTTCCTGCATACGCTGAAGGCCAGCAGCTCGGACCCGACCGTCGCCACGGTAGACACCAATGGCACGGGCATTCCCGGTAATTACCAGTTGAATGTGGAGGAGCTGGCCAAGCCGCGCCAGCTGGTATTTGACACCGGCACGGATGGGCAAGCCCTCAGCAGCACCAGCACCGCGCTGGACAATGTGCCCGACAGCCTCAGCCTTGAAGTAGGCGGCAGTACCACCACCGTGCAATTGCGTGAGCCGGTCAGCACGGTCACCAACAGTGACGGCACCACCACGAGCACCACGCCAGCCAGCGTCACCCTGCAGGACATCGCCGACAAGATCAATGCCGCCAATGCCGGGGTCAATGCCTCCATCGTGCAATACAAGGGCAATTACTCGCTGGTGATTGCCGCCGCGGAACCGGGCTCGGACAAGGCATTCAGCATTACTGCCGGTGGCAGCGACAGCAGCCTGAGCGAAAACAGCAGCAACACGCTGGCCGGGCTGCAGCAAAGCGATACCGCCATCAGCGAATCCAACGACGCCACCGACGCCTCGCTCACCGTCAACGGCGTTTACGTATCGTCCAGCAGCAATACCGTCAGCGATGTCATTGGCGGTGCCACCCTCAGCCTGCAAAAAACCGGTGAAGCCAGCATCAGCATGGCGCAGGACAACAGTAGCATTGCGAGCAAGCTGCAAGGCTTTGTCGATGCCTACAACAAGGTGCAAAGCACGCTGGACAGCGCCGCCGGCGGCAGCATGAAGGGCGACGCAGCACTGACGTCCATTCGCAACCAGCTCTCCAGCGTGCTGCAAACGCCGGTCAGCGGGGCCGACCCGGTCAGCTCCTATGCCTACCTGTCCCAGGTGGGCATTGCCATCCAGAAGGACGGCACCTTGTCGCTGGACCAGACCGCCTTCAACAAGGCGCTGAGCAGCAAGCCTGCCGCCGTGGCCAATCTGTTCGGCAACAGCAGCAACAGCGGCTTTGCCGACCGCTTCAGCACCACCATCAATAATCTGCTGGGACCTGCCGGAATCATCATGACCAAGCAGCATGACCTGAACCAGAATGTCACCGACGAAACCACGCACCAGACACAGCTGCAAACCAAGCTGAGCGACAAGCAGGCCAACTACCTGCACCAGTACACCACGCTCAATGCCACGCTGGCCAAGATGCAGCAATCCACCAGCAATCTGTCCGGCCTGATGGCCGGGGTCAGCGCCGCAGGCTCATCTTCCGGCTCGGGCAGCAGTTGATCCCGGCCACGCTCAAGCGTCAGCCAGTTGTTTGACAATGTGTGACGGACTTCACAGTTGGCAACATCTTTTAACCGGGGTTTGCCATCAAGACCTCCCTGCTTCCGCCCGATAATGCAGACAGAGCCAGCCATGGCCTGTCTGCCCGATGGCGGACAGCAAGGAGAACATCATGAGTTCAGCATCCATCACCACCACCGCCGGTCCGCTCGACGTACAGTCTATCGTCAGCCAGCTGATGAGCGTGGAACAGCAGCCACTGACTGACAGCCAGAACAAGGTTTCCACCTACAAGACCGAGCTGAGTGACATGGGCCAGATCAGCTCTGCCCTGTCCGCGCTGCAAACCTCGGTCAGCAGCCTGTCGTCCGGCGCCTTCCTGCAAAGTTTCAAGGCGACAAGTTCCGACAGCACCATTGCCTCGGTCACCACCAGCACCGGCGGCATTGCCGGCAGTTACCAGCTGAATGTGAGCAAGCTGGCACAGTCACGCCAGCTGGTATTCGATGAAAACAGCAGCGGCCAGCCCATTACCAGCGCTACCACCGCCATCAGCGGCGTGCCCTCCTCGCTCACCTTCAGCGTGGCGGGCACCAGCACCACGGTGCAACTGAACAATGGCGGCAGCGGCGGCGAAAGCCTGCAGAACATCTCGGACGCCATCAATTCAGCCAATGCCGGGGTCAATGCTTCCATCGTGCAGTACAACGGCAATTATTCGCTGGTGATTGCTTCGGCCAATTCCGGCTCGGCCAATGCCTTCAGCGTGACATCCGGCGGTACTGACAGCGGCAATACCAGTGGCAACACCCTGGCCGGCCTGCAACAAAGCAGCACGGCGGCCACCGAGTCGTTTGCCGCCAGCGATGCCCTGCTCACGGTCAATGGTGTCAATGTCTCCTCCAGCAGCAATACCCTGACCGGCGTCATCAATGGCGCGTCGGTGAATCTGGAAAAAGCCGGACAAGTCACCATCGGCATGAGCCAGGACACTTCCGGCATTGCCACCACCCTGCAAGGCTTCGTCGATGCCTACAACAAGGTGCAAAGCACGGTGAACAGTGCATTCAGCGGTGACATGAAGGGCGATGACTCGCTGCTATCCATCCAGGACCAACTATCGTCGGTTCTGCAGACACAGGTGGCAGGTGTGGATGCAACCACATCATTCGCCTATCTGTCACAAGTGGGCATCAGCCTGCAAAAGGACGGCACGCTGGCACTGGACCAGACCGCCTTCAACAAGGCGCTGACCAGCAACCCAAGCGCAGTGGCCAATCTGTTCGGCAACAGCAGCAGCACCGGCTTTGCCGACCGCTTCAACAGCACCATCAATAATCTGCTGGGGCCGACCGGCATTGTGGTGACCAAACAGAACGACCTGAACCAGAGCGTTACCGACGAAACCAGCCACCAGACCGAAATCCAGACCAATCTGGACGCATTGCGTGCTTCCTATCTGCAGCAATACACCACGCTGAATGCCACGCTGGCACAAATGCAGCAATCCACCAGCAACCTCGCTGGCTTACTGGCCTGAGATAGCTTGGCACCCGCCATGAAAAACGCCACCTCGGCCAAGCCGGGTGGCGTTCTTTATTAGAGAGACAGGAGAATCAACCCAGCAACTGGTTACCGTTGATGGCATTCATCAAGGCCAGTGCCCCCAGCACCACAAAAATCAGCGATGCAACAATATGCACGGCCTTGGTGGGCAGGCGGTCGGCAAAGCGGCTACCCAGGTAGATGACCGGCACGTTGGCCAGCATCATGCCCAATGTGGTGCCAGCCACCACCGGCAGGAAGTCATGAAAACGCGCCGCCAGCGCAATGGTCACCACCTGGGTCTTGTCGCCCATTTCTGCCAGGAAAAAGGCAAACACGGTGGTGGCAAACACGCCCATCTGGCGCTTGGGCATGACGATTTCGCCTTCATCCAGCTTGTCCGGAATCAAAATCCAGCCAGCCATCAGGGCAAAGGAAGCAACGACAGTCCAGTTGAGGATATTGGGGCTGAGCGCGGTGGACAGCCAGGCCCCCACACCACCGGCACCGGCATGGTTGACCAGCGTGGCCAGCAAAATGCCAAGAATGATGGGAACAGGCTTGCGGTAACGCGCCGCCAGAATCAGGGAAAGCAGTTGGGTCTTGTCGCCGATTTCGGCCAGGGCTACTACACCGGTGGATACCAGAAAAGACTGCATCAAGTGTTCTCCATGGCCGGGACGCGAAAACGAGTGACCGCAATGCGTCCCGGCCATGCAGAGCATTACGGTCAAAAGTCTCGCCAAGTCTCGGACCACGTGTGCCATGCCGGAACCGGCAAGTCTGTTGACACACGTCCCTCTCGCATTCGGAGGGCGGCTACTCCCTGATGACGGGTGGCATTGTAAACGAGTCATGCCATTTGGCAAGCCCCTTGCCCTGATTTTCGCCATGCGCCGGGCCATGCAGCTGCCCGGCCATGGCCACCATGGTTTAGCGCGCCGCCCAGGCGTTGAAACGCTGCTCCAGGTTTTCGCCGTGATCCACCCAGAAGCTGCTGTCTATCGCCACGCCCTGCTTCAGGTTTTGCGGCGCGGTAGGCAGATTGCCCAGCAGGCCCTTGTCGATCAGCGCGGCCGCCTTGCGGTGACTCACCCCGTAGCTGATGCCCTTCACGTATTCGGCCTGCGCCCCCGGCTGGCTGACAAAGGCCAGGAACTTGTAGGCGGCATCCAGATTGGCGCTGCCCTTGGGAATGGTCCAGTAGTCGTAATCGTAGATATTGCCGTTCCACACCATTTGCAGCTGTTTGCCGCCTTCCTTCTGCGCCGCACTGATGCGCCCGTTATAGGCCGAACTCATCACCACATCGCCAGCGGCCAGATACTGCGCGGGCTGGGCACCGGCTTCCCACCACTGGATATAGGGCTTGAGCTGGTCGAGCTTGGCAAAGGCACGATTCAAACCCGCCGGGGTGTTGAGCACCTTGTACACATCATGCGGTGCCACCCCGTCTGCCATCAGGGCAATTTCCAGCGTGTACTTGGCCCCTTTGCGCAAGGCGCGCTTGCCGGGGTATTTCTTCACGTCCCAGAAATCCGCCCAGGAACGCGGGGCAGTCTTCAGCTTGTCGCTGTTATAGGCCAGCACCGTGCTCCAGGCGTAGGCCGCCATGCCACAGGCCTGGGCGGCACCGGGCAGCAGTTCTGCAGGCTTGATGATGCGGCGGTAGTCCAGCTTTTCGAACATGCCTTCGTCACAGCCGCGCAGCAGGTCTGGCGATTCGACATCCAGCACGTCCCAGCTCACCCGCTTGCTGTCTACCATGGCACGCACCCGTGCCATTTCACCGTTGTAATCGCCACTCACCACCTTGATGCCGCTGCTGGCGGCAAAGGGCTGGTAGTAGGCTTTTTGCTGGGCTTCCTTGTTGGCACCACCAAACGACACCACGGTCAGTTCGGTAGCCTGGGTGGCAGCGCTCAGCAATACGCAGCCCAGTACGGCTGCAACACGACAATGCTTGAATGTGGGCATGGCAAATCCTTACAGGAGACTCAGCCAGGTGGGCGGCTGCAAGCACACTGTAGGGACAGCCCGGGGCATTGGTAAAATAGCTTTACCTTGTCAACTGCATCGGTTTTTGCGATGCACCAAAACCGCGCTCAACCCAAACGGCTGATGCTCTGCTCGCACAGCGAGACAAAGGCCTCGGCGCGGCGTGTCAGGCGCAGCTCTTGCGGCCACGCCAGCACGATATTCAGCGCAGGCACATCCTCCACAATCGGCAGGTACACCAGGGCATCGCCAGCATAGGACTGCCGGGTTTGCGGGCGCAGGTTCAGCAGCGCATAGCCGTTGCCTGCCGCCACCAGGCCACGCACCAGTTCAAAACTCACTGTCTTGTGGCGCACCCGTGCTTCCAGATTGTGCAGGCGGAATACCGACAGGAAATACTCGCGACTGTGTGGCAAATCCAGCAACACCATGGGCAAATCGGCCAGATCATGCAGTGACACCGCCGTTTGCGTGGCCAGCGGGTGATTGGCCGGCAGCACGGCGTAAGGCAAGACGGTTTGCAGCGTCTGCCGGTACAAGCTGGGTGCCAGATCCAGGTCGTACAGCAAGGCCAGCTCGGTCTGCCCACTGAGCAGTGCCTGCTGCAACTGGCCGGTATCGCCTTCGTGCAGCTGTACCGTGATATCGGGGTAGGACTCGCGCATGGCAGCCAGCAGGCGCGGCAGAAACAAGGGCGCAATGGTGGTGAAGCAGCCCAGCTGCAACTCACCCTGCAAGGACTGGCTCAATGCGCTGGCATGCAGGCTGAGGTCGTCCGCATGCGCCAGCAGGTTGCGCGCTGCCGCGACAAAGCTTTGCCCGGCGGGCGTCAGCGACACGCCCTTGGCATGGTGGCGAATGAAAAACTGCAGGCCGAACTGCTCCTCCAGCTGGGCGATGGCGCTGGAGATCCCCGGCTGCGAGGTGTACAGGGCATTGGCTGCCGCAGTGACACTGCCGTGGTCGGCCACCGCCACCAGATAAGCCAGCTGCCGCAGGGTATATTGCATAATATTTATCTATCCAGCAGAAAAAATAATAATATTTTCGGTATTCAATGTCGCAAGCTAGATTCGCCTTGTCAACCGACACACCACGCAAGCTGCCTTGCCCAAGGTGTAACGCAAAAACAATGCCCGGCCGCCGCAATCGGCATGGCCGGGGTGTAAACTGACGCACGGCCCTTGCCTGGCCGCCACACCGCATGCTGCGGTTTCATGGAAAGACGTTTGATGGAATCCCTTACCCTGCTCAACACGCTGACCGGTTTTGACACCACCAGCCGGCTGAGCAATCTGCAGCTGATCCGCTTTGTCAAAAACTACCTGGCTGGCTATGGCATCAGCAGCCACATCGTGGAAAACGAAGACGGCAGCAAGGCCAATCTGTACGCCACCATCGGCCCCACCGACCGCCCCGGCGTGATGCTGGCCGGCCACACCGATGTGGTACCAGTAGATGGCCAGACATGGCACAGCGACCCGTTCCAGCTGGATATCCGCGACGAGCGGGCGTATGGCCGCGGCACGGCTGACATGAAAGGCTTTCTTGCCAGTGTGCTGGCCCAGGTGCCGCAACTGGCGCAAAGCCAGCTGCACACGCCGGTGCACCTTGCCTTCACTTACGATGAGGAAATCGGCTGCATCGGCGTGCGCCGCCTGCTGGAAGTGCTGGGCGGGCTGCCGGTACTACCCGCCATGGGCATCATTGGCGAACCGACACAAATGAAGCTGGTGGCCGCCCACAAGGGCAAGACTGCCTGGCGGGTGACAGCGCGGGGGCAGGAAGGCCATTCCAGCAACCCGACGGCCGGGGTGAACGCAGTGGAATACGCTGCCGAGCTGGTCAGCTTCATCCGCAGCCTGGCCCGGCAGCGACGCCAGCACGGCCCGTTCGATCCGCTGTACGAAGTGCCTTACAGCACCCTGCACGTCGGCACCATGCAAGGCGGCACCGCGCTGAACATCATCCCCGCGCACTGCCAGTTCGACTTTGAAATCCGCCATTTGCCGGAAGACCCGCCGCAAAGCCTGCTGGACGCCATCCGCAATCATGCCCTGCAGGTGCTACAGCCGGAAATGCAGGCGGTGGACCCCGACTGCGGTTTTGGCTTCACGGAAAAAACCAGCTATCCGGGTTTGCTCACCCCGCCGGACGCCCACGTCGTGCGCTTTGTGCAGGACCTGCTGAACGACCACACCCCGCCACGCAAGATTGCCTTTGGCACCGAAGGCGGGCTGTTTGCCGAACGTTGCGGCATTCCCACCGTGGTGTGCGGCCCCGGCGACATCGCACAGGCGCACCAGCCGGACGAATGGCTGGCATTGGAGCAACTGGCCGCCTGCGATGCGTTTTTATCACGCCTGGGCAGCCAGCTCGCCAGCCGCTGAGCCTGTCGCATGACAGCAACCGGCCCGTCTTTCTGCACAAGGAAGCCGGGCCGTTTTTGCCCAACAGTGTTATCCTCTGCTGCCTTTGCCGACAGGAGCCCACCATGGCCTTTTGCAGCAGCTTCAGCCCACAGGATCAAGAACCCGGTGCCGAACAGCTGGCGACGCAGCATGGTCCGCTGCTGCTGGAATTCGGTGCGCCCTGGTGCCAGTACTGTCAGGCGGCGCAACCATTACTGGCCAGCGCCATGCAGCAGTATCAGGACTTGCCGCACCTGAAGATAGAAGACGGCAAAGGCCGTCGCCTCGGCCGCAGCTTCCGGGTCAAGCTGTGGCCCACGCTGGTGCTGTTGCAAGACGGACAGGAAGTTGCCCGACTGGTACGGCCCGACAGCCTGCTGGCGATCCAGCAATTACTGGCCAGCCTGCCCGCCACGCCGCGCACATCCTGAATACCGCCCGTCGCCGCCAAGCCCCATCTGCGGCGGGCCGCAGCAATCAATGAAAGCCATGCAGTTGAATACCACCCCCATGCAGACGTCCACAGCCAATGCGTCGCCACGCGTGTTGTCGCTCATCCCGCCGATGACGCAGCTGAACACGCCCTATCCGTCCACCGCCTACATCACCGGTTTTCTGCGCTCGCGCCAGGTCACCGCCTTTCAGGAAGACCTGGCCTTGCAGCTGGTATTGCGACTGTTTTCGGCAAGTGGCCTGCAAGCCGTGCGCCAGCAGCTTGACGCCATTCCACCGAAAAAACGCAGTGCACAGCTGCACAGCTTTGTCGGCCAGTTCGAGCGCTACCTGGCCACCATCGGCCCGGTCATTGCCTTTTTGCAAGGGCGTGACTCCACCGTGGCGCACCGCATCTGTGGCCGCAATTTTTTGCCCGAAGGCGAGCGTTTTGCCGCGCTGGAAGTGTATGTGGACCCGGACGACCCCTATGGTGGCGACCCGCTGGCCTGGGCTTTTGGCGCACTGGGTCAGCAGGACCGCGCCCGCCATCTGGCCACGCTCTACCTGAATGACATTGCCGACGTACTGCGCGAAGCGGTGGATGAGCGTTTTGAATTCGTGCGCTATGCCGAATCGCTGGCCATGAGCCAGCCCACCTTCGACCCGCTGGCGCGGGCCCTGGCCGGCAAACCCACGCTGGTGGACGACACCCTGCAACAGCTGGTGGAAGAAGCCATTGCCCGGCATCAGCCGGACATCGTACTGCTGTCGGTGCCCTTCCCCGGCTCGGTGTATGCAGCCTTCCGCATTGCCCAGACCATCAAGGCGCGCTGGCCAGCCATCCGCACCGTGCTGGGCGGCGGCTTCGTCAATACCGAGCTGCGCGAACTCAAAGAAGCACGGGTATTCGATTACTTCGACTTCATCACGCTGGACGATGGCGAAAAACCGCTGCTGGCCCTGCTGGAACACCTGCAAGGCAAACGCTCGACATCCCGACTGGTACGCACCTTCGTGCGCGAAGACGGCGAGGTCCGCTACATCAACATGATGGAAGCCGACATCCCCTTCGAGGAAGTCGGCACCCCCACCTGGGACGGTCTGCCCATCGACCGTTACCTGTCCTTGCTCGACATGCTCAACCCCATGCACCGGCTGTGGAGCGACGGGCGCTGGAACAAGCTGACGGTGGCACATGGCTGCTACTGGAAAAAATGCAGCTTCTGCGACGTGACACTGGACTACATCTCGCGTTACGAAACCGCCTCCGCCAGCACGCTGGTGGACCGCATCGAGGCCATCATTGCCGAAACCGGCCAGACCGGCTTCCATTTTGTCGACGAGGCCGCACCACCCAAGATGCTGCGCGCGCTGGCTGAAGAACTGCTACGCCGCAATGTATCCATTTCCTGGTGGGGCAATATCCGCTTCGAGAAATCCTTCACGCCGGAGCTGTGCCAGTTGCTGGCGGAAAGCGGCTGCATCGCCATTTCCGGCGGGCTGGAAGTGGCCTCGGACCGCCTGCTCAAGCTGATGAAAAAAGGCGTGTCGGTGGAACAGGTGGCGCGGGTGACACAAAGCTTTACCGAAGCAGGCGTGCTGGTGCATGCCTACCTGATGTACGGTTTCCCCACCCAGACGGTGCAGGACACGGTAGATGCACTGGAATACGTACGCCAGCTGTTTGATACCGGCTGCATCCAGTCCGGCTTCTTCCACCGCTTTGCCTGCACCGTGCATTCGCCGGTGGGCCAGAACCCGGAAGAATACGGCGTCACCCTGCAACCCTTACCGCCGGTCAGCTTCGCCAAGAACGATGTCGGCTTCATCGACCCTACCGGCACCGATCACGACGCCATGGGCAAGGCGCTCAACAAGGCCTTGTACAACTTCATGCACGGCATCGGGCTGGATCAGGACGTACGCAACTGGTTTAGTGGCCGGGTCCCCAAGCCACGCGTACCACGCAACTTCATTGCCCGCGCCCTGGGCTGAAGCAGAAGACAGGAAGCAGCCATCCAGAAAACCACTCCTCTTGGACAGGGAAAATGCTGAACGATTAGCGGGAAGATGACTCCAAGCAGCTGTTGCACGCGCAACAACTGCCCTTCCCCGCTACCGTCCAGTCCCCAAGGAGAAGCACCATGTCATCCAACGACAAGTCTACCCAGCCAAATCAGACTGCCGGCGTGGACATCACGCTGAAATTCCTGCAAGTCTCGATGAACAACGTCGAACAACTGGTCAATTTCCAGATCAGCACCAGCCGCGAGCATCTGGATACTTACGCCAAGTCACTGCACGCGCTGAGCCAGGCCAGCACGCCACAAGAAGCCATCAGCCAGATCAGCGACCTGGCCAAAGCCAATGCCAACCGCGCCATGGAGTGCTCTGGCGAATTTTGCGGCATCCTGTCCAAGGCGCAGGAAGACTTGCAAGGCCTGGCTCTGGAACATCTCTCCAGCATGCAAAACTCCTTGCAAGGCATGGCCAGCTACCTGCAGCCGCCTGCCAATAGCAGCGACAAAAAGAAATAAGCATTCACCCAAGCAAACAGCCCGCCATCCTGCCGGATGTGCGGGCTGTTTGTGCTTGACTGAGCAAGGCCAGTCAGACTGGCATTCAATCGTCGCCAAAGTCCGCAGCAGCGGCTTGCTCGTCTGCCTGCTTTTGCTCTTCGGCCAGCCGGGCCTGCCACTGCTCTTCGGTCAGGCCATGGCTACCATCACAATAGTCGCGCCGGCCACAGCCACAACGACCGATATCGGCCGGATTTGCCTGTACTCGCATTGCTGTCTCCTGTTCATCCCTTGCCTGCAGCCATCTGCATGGCAGTAACGGGACGGCTGCAGAGACTACCCCGTGCCGCCCGGATATTCAACGGTAACGATTGATTATCCGCCCTGCTTCGCCACTGACACGGATTCTGGCCACACCAGCAGCAATATCCCGGATTACAGGATGTGCCACGGTTTCAACGCCCTGTTTTCAGTTGCGTCCACAAGCGGTTCTGCAAGCGCAGGATATCTGTCGGCAAGGGTTGCAGCAGGAACAGCGTCTGCATTACCGCGGGCGGCGGGTAGATGCCGGCATCACTGGCAATGGCTGGCTGCACCAGTTTGCGCGCCGGGATATTGGGCGTGGGGTAGAACACCTTGTTGGTGATGCCGGCCGCCACGTCCGGCTGCAGGATGTGGTTGATCCACTGGTGCGCCGCTGCCGGGTTGGGCGCATCTTTCGGAATGGTCATCATGTCCACCGAAAACGGCGCGCCGCTCTTGGGAATGACGTAGGCAATCTGGTAATGCTTGCCGGCATCTGCCGCCCGGCGCCGGGCAATGCCGATATCGCCCGACCAGCCTACCGCCAGACAGACATCGCCATTGGCCAGGTCATTGATATAGCCGGAAGAATTGAACTGGGTGATATAGGGGCGGATTTTCTTCAGGGTTTCAAACGCTGCCTGATAATCGGCCGGGTTCTTGCTGTTCGGGTCCTTGTGCAGGTAATGCAGGGTGATGGCAAACACATCGCTGGCCTGATCCAGCATCGACACCCCGCAACTCTTCAGTTTGCCCAGCCGGGCCGGGTCAAACAGCAGGTCCCAGCTATCCAGTGGCGCATCATTGCCCAGCGCCGCCTTCACCTTGTTCAGGTTCAGCCCCAGCCCGTCGGTAAACCAGGCATAGGGCACGCCGTATTTGTTGCCGGGGTCGGCACTGGCCACCATTTTCATCAGCTGCGGGTCCAGGTTGGCCAGATTGGGCAGCAACGCCTTGTTCAGCGGCTGATAGATGCCGGCGGCAGCCTGACGCGCCATGTAATTGGAGGTGGGCACCACCACGTCGTAACCGGCGCGGCCGGTGAGCATTTTGGCCTGCAGGGTGTCATCGCTGTCGTAGACATCGTATTTCACCTTGATGCCGGCCTGTTTTTCGAAGCCGGCAATGGTTTGCTCGCCGATATAGTCCGACCAGTTGTAGACATGCAGCTCGGCCGCCTGGGCGGTGAGGCCAAGACAGCAGAGCGTGGCGGAGGCAAGACGGCGCAGGGTGGGTGTGACGCGCATGATGGTGAAACTCCTGTAGTGCGGACTGGCAACACCCGTCCACCGGCCAGGCTGACCGGTGGCGGGAACTATGGCGCTGTGCTGAAGGAGTGGTCCCGGCAAGGTCTGGCCGCTGAACGGCTCTGTAAGGATGCCGGTGGCGGGGCTTACAACATGCCCAGCTCGCGGGCGGTACGGTCGACTGCCCGCAGGGTTTTGCTCAGCAGCTCGTCAATCTGGCTGCGAGTGATGGCCAGTGCCGGTGCCATGATCATGCGGCCATGGGTGGAGCGGATGATCAGCCCCTCGTCAAAGCCATGGCTGCGGCAACGCCAGCCGATATCATCTTCATTGGCAAACAGCTTGCGGCTGGCCTTGTCTTCACACAGCTGCAAGGCCGCCACCATGCCCGTGCCCTGGATGTCGCCCACCAGTGGGTGGCAGGCAAACACTTCACGCAGGCAGCGTTGCAGATAGGGGCCGGTATCCTGCTTGACGGCATCCACCATGCCTTCGCCCTGCAACACATCCAGATTGGCCAGCGCCACGGCGGCGGCCACCGGGTGACCGGAATAGGTCAGGCCATGGGCAAACACTCCGCCCTTGTCGATCAGGGCCTGCGCCATGCGCCGCGACAGCACCAGCCCGCCCATGGGGATGTAGCCGGAGGTCAGCCCCTTGGCGATGCTCAGCGTGTCGGGCTGGAAGTCGAAATGCTGATGGGCAAACCATTCGCCGGTTCGGCCAAAGCCGCCAATCACCTCGTCGGCGCACAACAGCACATCGTACTGACGGCAAATACGCTGGATTTCCGGCCAGTAGCTTTCCGGCGGGAAAATCATGCCACCGGCACCCTGGAACGGCTCGGCCACAAAAGCCGCCACCTTGTCTGCGCCCAGTTGCAGGATTTTCTGCTCCAGCGCGCGGGCACACTGCAGGCCGAATTCCGCCGGGCTGAGGTTGCCGCCGTGGCGATACCAGTCTGGCTCGTCAATGTGTTCAACCCCCGGAATCGGCAGATTGCCCATTTCGTGCATGAAGGCCATGCCACCCAGCGAGGCGCTGCCCACGGTGGAGCCGTGATAGCCATTGTGGCGGCCGATGAAGATTTTCTTGTCCGGCTGGCCCATCACGTCCCAGAAGCGACGCACGGTACGAATCAGCACCTCATTGGCTTCGGAGCCGGAGTTGGTATAGATCACATGGCTGTAACTGCCGGGCAGCAGGGAAAACAGCCGCTCGGACAACTCCACCACCGCCGGGTGGGTGGTGTGGAAAAACATATTGTAGTAACTGAGTTCCTTGAGCTGCCGGGTGGCGGCATCAATCAGCTCCTGCCGGCCATAGCCGACATTGGTGCACCACAGGCCGGACATACCGTCCAGATACTGCTTGCCTTCGCTGTCCCACACATACAGCCCTTCGCCACGGGTGATGACGCGCGGCCCCTCCTCGTTCAGGGCTTTCTGGTCCAGAAAGGCATGAATATGGTGGGCGGCATCCATGGCCTGATAGTCGGCGGTACTGCGTTGCTTGTGATTTGTGTGCATTGTGGTCTCCATGCCGGGGCACCGGCTTACAGGCTGATCCAGGTGGTTTTGAGCTGGCTGAACTTATCCAGCGCATGCAGGGACAGGTCGCGGCCAAAGCCGGACTGCTTGCAGCCGCCAAACGGTACGCCGGGGTCCAGTGCGTCCACGGTGTTGACCGAGACAGTACCGGCGCGCAAGGCACGCGCCACGCGGTGGGCCCGCTGCAGCTGGTCGGTCCATACCGCAGCTGCCAGGCCGTAGATGCTGTCATTGGCCATGGCAATGGCTTCGGCCTCGCTGTCAAAACGCAGCACCGACAACACCGGGCCGAAAATCTCTTCGCGGGCAATACGCATCTGCGGCGTCACTCCGGTAAACAGGGCGGGTTGCAAATAGCAGTCACTGTCACCCAGTCGCAGCCGCTCGCCACCAGCCAGCAAGCGCGCGCCCTGCCGCACGCCGTCCTCGATAAAACCGTGCACCCGGCCGGTATGCCCGGCATCCACCAGCGTGCCCAGCCGCGTGGCCGGGTCCAGCGGATTGCCCGGCTGGTAATGCGCCATTTCGGTCAGCACTTTTTCGACAAAACGGTCGTGGATGCTGCTTTCCACCAGCAGACGCGAGCTGGCAGAACACACCTGGCCCTGATTGAAGCAGATGCCGAAGGCCGCCTTGCGTGCCGCCGCGTCCAGGTCGGCACAGTCGGCAAACACCAGATTCGGGCTTTTGCCACCGCACTCCAGCCACACCATTTTCATGTTGGAAGCGGCGGAATACGCCAGAAAGCGCTTGCCGATTTCGGTGCTGCCGGTAAACGACAGGCAGTCGATGTCCGGATGCAGGCCCAGCGCCTGCCCAGCTTCCTCGCCATAGCCGGGTAGCACATTCAGCACACCGGCCGGCAGCCCGGCCTCGCTGGCCAGCTGCGCCAGACGAATGGCAGACAACGGCGATTGCTCGGCCGGTTTCAGCAGCACGCTATTGCCTGCCGCCAGCGCCGGGGCCACTTTCCAGGCGGCCATGTCCAGCGGGAAATTCCACGGAATCACCGCCGCCACCACGCCCACCGGCTCGCGCGTCACCAGCGCCAGCGCATCCGGGCCGCTGGGGGCCACTTCGTCATACAGCTTGTCGCAGGCCTCGGCATACCAGTCGAACAAGGCCGCCGTGGCCGGCACGTCGATATTCAGCGCATCCGAGATGGGCTTGCCCATGTCCAGGCAATCCAGCAAGGCCAGTTCGTCGGCATTGTCGCGCAGCAGTTGCGCCAGTTTTTGCAGCACCGGTTTGCGCTCTCGCGGATGACAGCGCGACCAGTCCCCGGCCTCAAAGCTGCGTCGTGCGGCGCTCACTGCCAGGTCAACATCCGCCTGTGCACAGCGTGCCACCATGGCGATGGTCTGGCCGGTATGCGGACAGATGCTGGCAAACTGGCGGCCATCTACTGCATCTTGCAGCCGGCCATCAATATAGGCCTGTGCAGCAGGCTGCAGCGCGCTGGCGCAAGCCGTCCAGAATGACAGATCTTTCGATGACAACATGCTACTCTCCTGTCGGGTTTAGCCAGTCGCGACTCCACATACGACTGGCATGCGATGGCCACAGTCTAGGCAGGCTGCCCCACCCCGCCCATCGCCTTGATGGGTGAGGCCACTCACCCCTTGGGGGTAGCGCCGGGGCAGAACAGTTGCGGCATCATGCAAAACCATGGCCAATACCGAAACAGGAGCAAGAACAGACATGCAGATCGCCGTGAGTGACCTGGCCTTTCATCACCGGCTGGGGAAATTGCTGGAACAACTGGGAGAGCCACGCTTCTGGCCGGTGCTGGCCAGCTTTCTGGGCGAGATTGCCACCTTCGATACCTGGGTAGTGCTGCTGTTCCAGGCCGACCAGCCCCCGCTGATCCTGGCGGATCATGCCGCCAACCTCGCAGCGGACGACCTGTTTGCCGACTACCGCGCCGGGCTGTACCGCATCGACCCCTTCTATGCGTTCAGCCAGCAAAACCCGATGCCCGGCCTGTATCGGCTGGACGATGTGGCACCGGATTCCTTCCGTGACACCGAATACTACCGCCAGTATTTCAGCCGCAATGTCGGGGAGGACGAGCTGCAATTCCTGCTGCCCATTGCCGGCCAGGGCGTGCTGTCATTGTCGCTGGCCAGCCGTCAGCGCTTCAGTGCCAGCGAGATTGGCAGCTGCCAGTTATTCAGCCCCTGGCTGCTGACGCTGCTGCGCAAGGCATGGCAATTTGACACCAGCCTGATCGAACAGCAACGCAACAACCCGGTGGAACGCCAGTCAAGGCTGGAAGATGCCTTGCGCCAGCGCGGCAATCCGCAACTTACCGAGCGTGAGGTGCAGGTCGCCCTGCTGATTCTGGCCGGGCACTCCACCAAGGCCATTGCCCGTGAGCTGGGCATTTCACTGGATACCGCCAAGGTGCACCGGCGCAATCTGTACGCCAAGCTGGGCGTCAGCCAGCAGGCAGGTTTGTTTCTACTGTTTGCGGCCCCGGATGGCTCTTCCAGCGCACCGCGCAAGCAGAAATAGTATTTGTCTTTTATTTTCAATAACTTGATTCATTGCAAAATATCAAGAACAGCAAGAATGCCACACTAAACCCCGGCATTTTCACATTGGCATTGCCAAGTCATTTGAATTTGTACACAATCAATTCAACGCAAGCGAAACAGGAAGGGCCAAGATGGCACAAGGAGGCAAACGAGATGGTGCCGGACGCAAATCGGCATTCGGTGGTGACAAAACCGTAGCCATGCGTGTGCCGGAACCCTTGCGGCCACTGCTGGAAAACTGGCTGGCTGAATATCGCCAGCTGCGTACGGTCAGGACGGCGGACACCCAGGATATCCGCACCCTGTCGGAAACCCTCAGCCAGCTGTCACTGCCCTTGTTCGCCAGCCGGGTACCTGCCGGCTCGCCCGTTGCCGCCGATGACCTGAAAGAAGCCGACATCGACCTGAATGCCCATCTGGTCAGCCACCCTGCCAGTACCTTCATGGTGACGGTGAAAGGCGACTCGATGATCAATGCCGGCATTCACGATGGCGACCTGCTGATTGTCGACCGCGCCCTGCCAGCACGCAGCGGCAAGGTGGTGGTGGCGGTCATCAACGGCGAGCTTACCGTCAAGCGGCTGGAAAAAACGGCAAGCGGCCTGTTCCTGATGCCGGAGAACCCGGCTTACTCGCCAATCGAAGTGCCGGAAGAAGCGGCATTGTTTATCTGGGGTGTGGTGACCAACGTCATTCACCCGGTCTCGTAAAGGAGCGCATGATGCAAATCGATGAAAGCCTGATCAAGATGAAGTTCATGGACTGGCGCCGTCTGCCGCGTGCTTTTCGTGAAGTCCGCGCCGGACAACCGCAGGTGCTGGTATCCCGCACCGGTCGCAGCTACTTTGTCCCGGTGCAGTTCGTCTAGACCTCGCGTCCGGGCAAGTTTCCCCTGTCGCGACAACATCATCAGACCAGCATGCCTGGTCTGATTTCATTTGGTTTACTCCCAGCGACAGCCCCGCTCTCATCGGCCAGATTGGCGTCGTGAGGCTGACCGGATCATCCTGCTGACCGGATCATCCTGAGGCCCATGCAGGCAAAAAAAACCCTCCCGCAAGGGGAGGGATTAACAGGGTATCGGGGAAGTGTAACGACCGGAAGCTGAGGGCAGCCGGTCATACAGCGCCTGGATCCATACCAAGAACCAAGCACGTTTTCATCCTAACGTTTGCACCTGGCATTGGCTATGGGTGAATTTACTTAACAGACATATCCTGCATTACTCTCAGAATATTCTCAGCAGAAGTTTCGCGGCGAATCACTTCGAAAAAGTCACCCGCCTCCGGGTAGGTTTTTTTCAACTGACCCAGCCACTGCTTGAGCCTTGCCGGTGGGTAGCGCGACTCCCCTGCCTCGGTAAAGCACTGCTGGTAGAAATCCAGCAACCATTCCATCAGTGCCTGCCAGGCCATGGGCGTGTCGGATTGGTCGCCCGCAATGCGCAGTGCCAGGTCGGGCGCGGCAATCAGCCCCCGGCCAATCATCACTCGCTCACAGCCGCTTTGCGCCCGGATGGCATGGTAATCCGCCACGGTCCACACCTCGCCATTGGCAATCACCGGCACCGTGACATGCTCCCGGATACGGGCAATCCAGTCCCAGTGGGCTGGCGGCTTATACCCTTCCACCTTGGTACGCGCATGTACCACCAGCTCGGCTGCCCCGGCACTTGCCAAGGCAGCAGCGCAGTCCAGTGCCAGGCTCTTGTCCTCATAGCCCAGCCGCATCTTGGCGGTTACCGGTATCTCGGCCGGAACAGCCGCCCTCACCTGCCTGACAATGGCGTGTAGCAGCTCCGGCTCGGTCAGCAGTACCGCCCCGCCACGATGACGGTTGACCGTGGGTGCCGGGCAGCCAAAGTTCAGGTCCACCCCCGGCGCGCCGAGGCTGGCCACCTTGGCGGCATTTTCCGCCAGACAGACCGGGTCTGAACCCAACAACTGCACCCGCACTGTTGTTCCGGCGCGGGTTTTGCCACCGTTCAGCAATTCCGGTGCCAGACGGTGAAAAGTACGGGTGGGCAACAGCACATTGGTGACCCGGACAAATTCGGTTACACACAAGTCGATACCGCCCAGACGGGTCAGTACATCCCGCATGATGGGGTCAACCAGACCCTCCATCGGGGCCAGCATCAGATTCATGACTTAACCTGCTGAAAAAAGGGCGCTATTGTAGCGGAATCACTGCCCGGGAGCGAATGCATGACCTTGAAGATCAGCCTTGTCACCCCACACCAGCTTGAGCGCTGCCTGCCGCTGTTTCAGGCTTATCTGGCTTTTTATCATGTACAGCAAAGCGATGCGGACTGCCTGCAGTTTCTCGAAGCGCGCATACGCCAGCGCGAGGCCTGCCTGTGGCTGGCGGAGGATGCTGGTATTGCTGTCGGCTTTGCCTTGATGTATCCCGGCTTCAATTCGCTGACGCTTAAACCCAACTGGCTGCTGCACGACCTGTATGTCGCACCGGACTACCGCGGCAGCGGTGTCAGCAAGCAGCTGCTGCAAACCTGTCAGGCCCATGTCATCAGCCTGGGTGGTGGCGACATCATGCTGCAAACCGCCCATGACAACACCCGGGCACAGCGACTGTACGAACGTAACGGCTTTGTGCTGGATACCGAATTCCGGGTGTATTACTGGGATGGCAAGAATACTTGACCGCACTGCCCGGCAGCGCCATGCTGGCGGCCCAGCAGAAACCGACAAGGAACACAGATGGACATTCCACGCGGCATTTATCGCCACTACCGGGGCAATCTTTACGAAGTGCTCGGGCTGGGTCTGCATTCTGAAACGCATGAACCCATGGTGGCCTATCGCGCGCTCTATGGCGATTATCAACTATGGACACGCCCTGCCGGCATGTTCCTGGAAACCGTCATCCACGAAGGCGAGAGCCTGCCACGCTTCTCACCCGTCAAACTGTTCTAGCCACACAGTCCATGCGCATTTACCGTACCGACCAGTTTGCCCTGCCGCTGCCGGAAGGCCACCGTTTCCCGGCTGAAAAATACCAGCTGCTGGCCACCGCAGTGGCGCAATTTGCCGCCCCCCTGATGGAGGAAGCCCCGGCGGCCAGCGCATGGGAACTGCAACAGGTACATGCAGCAGACTATGTCGCCCAGGTGCTGGATGGCAGCCTGCCGCCACGCGCCTGGCGTGAAATCGGCCTGCCATGGTCGCCGCAACTGGTGGAGCGCTCGCGCCGCTCGGTCGGTGCCACTGTTGCCGCCGCCCGCACCGCCTTGCTGCATGGTTGCGGGGTGAATCTGGCCGGGGGCACCCATCATGCCTATCACGACAAGGGCAGCGGCTTTTGTGTATTCAATGATGTAGCCGTGGCCTCGCGCCTGCTGCTGCAAGAAGGCCTGGCGCGCCGCATTCTGGTCATTGATCTGGATGTCCATCAGGGCAATGGCACGGCCGCCATTTTCCGCGACGAACCACGCGTGTTCACGTTTTCCATGCATGGCGAAAAGAACTTTCCCTTCCGCAAGGAAGCCAGCTCGCTGGACATCGACCTGCCCGACCAGACCGACGACGCCAGCTACCTTTCCCTGCTGCAACGGCATTTGCCCGCGCTATTGCAACAACAACCCGATATCGTGTTTTACCTGGCCGGTGCCGACCCTTATGCAGGTGACCGGCTGGGCAAGCTGGCACTGAGCAAGGCGGGTTTGCTGCAACGCGACCAGCTGGTCATGCAGCAAGTGCAGGACAGTGGTGCCGCACTGGTCATCACCATGGCCGGAGGCTATGCCAACCCGATCAGCGACACGGTGGAAATCCAGACCAATACCGTCGCTGCCGCGTATCAGCTATTTGGCTCAGGCGTGTAAGATTCCCCCGCCAGCCCCGACGAAACAGCGTACCTACCCCCATAAAATGGAGAGCGCAATGAACACAGCCACCCTGGCCGGCGGATGCTTCTGGTGTACCGAGAGTATTTTTCTCGCCCTCAACGGGGTAAGCCAGGTGCAATCCGGTTATATCGGCGGGCAGACGCCCAACCCTGACTATCGCAGCGTCTGCAGCGGCCACACCGGCCATGCCGAAGCAGTGCAGATCCGCTTTGACCCGGCCATCATCAGTTATCGTCAGTTGTTGCAGATATTTTTTGCCACCCACGACCCCACCACCCTGAACCGACAGGGGCATGATGTGGGCAGCCAGTACCGCTCCGCCATCTTTTATCATGATGCAGAGCAGCTGGAGACGGCCAGGGCCGTGATGGCCGACCTGGAACAACAAGGCATTTTTGCCGCACCCATCGTCACCACGCTGGAGCCGGCCAGCCAGTTTTATCCTGCCGAGGACTACCATCAGCAATACTTTGCCCGTAACGCCGAGCAACCATACTGCCAGGCGGTCATTCAGCCCAAGCAGCTGAAGCTGCGACGCCAGTTTGCCGACTGGCTGAAACCATGACGATACTGACCCGGCGACATCAAACCGCCGATAAAGTATCGCCATGACAGCAGTCCGTGCAGCCAGCCAGCCATTATGCTGATAACATTCGCGCTGGCTGGCACTGCTTGCGGCATTGCAACAAGCAAGCAATACCTGTAGCACATGCCGGCAAAAGGCAGACCGGACAAGGCGGTCACGGGTATCATGGAGCGCATTGACTTCGGGAGCTGCCCTTAGCCGGTCGCCATGCCCCGCCACAAGCACACGAACCCGGCAAGACCACCCATGCTTCCCGTTGCTGACAGCCAGACAGGCAACGGGCCTGGCCTTGCCGTATCTGGCACATAAACAGCAATCGCTGTTGCAGGAGATGACCGTTAATGAAGTACATGATGCCCACCGTTTTCATTGTGGATGACGACCCGGCCGTACGCGACTCACTGGCCTTGCTGATCATGGCCCAGGGCATGCGCACGGTAACGTTCGCCAGCGCCATGGAATTCCTTGAAACCTACACCGAAGGTGAAATCGGCTGCATGGTGCTGGATATCCGCATGCCGCAGATCACCGGCCTTGCCCTGCAGGAAAAACTGGTAGAACGCGGCCTGTCCATTCCCATTGTCTTCATCACCGGCCATGGTGATATCGAACAGTGCCGCCGTGCTTTCCAGTCCGGTGCCATTGATTTCCTGACCAAGCCCATCGACCAGAACCGCCTGATCGACAGCCTGCGCAAGGGCATACGCCTGAGCATCCAGCAACAGCAGCAGGATGAAGAAACCCAGGAAGTGATGAACCAGCTGGCCCGCATCAGCGGCCGCGAGCGTGAAGTGCTGGAACTGGTGGCCGACGGCCTGTCCAGCAAGGAAATCGCCCGCCAGCTGGACCTGTCGCCGCGCACCATCGAAGTGCACCGCGCCAACCTGTTCAGCAAGCTGGGGGTGGATTCACTGGCCGACCTGATCCGCTTTTACCTGAAGGCACTGGAAGCCACCGGCAAAAAACGCAGCGACGAGTCTTTTTTGAACGAAACCGCCCCAAGGCAGTAGAATCGCCCACATGGAACGACTGTTCAAACATGTCTGCCTGGTGGCAAGACACAGCAAACCGCAAGTGGTGGAATCGCTGCGCACCCTGGCCGATCATCTGGCCGCTGCCGGCGTCACCGTATTCGTGGACAAGGAAAGCGCCACCCCGGCCGAAGCCGGTCCCCATCAGCTGATCGAACGCAGCGACATGGGCAAGCTGGCCGATCTCGTCATCGTGCTGGGCGGGGACGGCACCATGCTGTCCATCGCACGCCAGCTGGCACCCTATCGCGTGCCGCTGGTCGGCATCAACCAGGGCCGACTGGGCTTCATGACCGACATTCCGCGTCATGAAATGCTGGAAGCCATCGACGCCATCCTGGGCGGCAATTTCGTCCCGGAAAACCGCATCCTGCTGCAAGCATCGGTGATTCGCGAAGATGCCGAAGTCGCCAATGCGCTGGCCTTCAACGACATTGTGTTCAGCCGCGGTGCCGTGGGTTCGATGATCGAATTCGAGGTTTTCATCGACAACCAGTTTGTCTACAGCCAGCGCTCGGACGGCCTGATTGTCTCTACCCCCACCGGCTCCACTGCCTACTCGCTGGCCGCTGGCGGCCCCATCCTGCACCCCACGCTGCAGGCGATTGCACTGGTGCCCATCTGCCCGCAGTCGCTCAATAACCGCCCGATTGCGGTGAACGACTCCTGCGAAGTGGAATTCATGCTGACCCGCGGCTTGGACGCGCGCGTGCACTTTGACGGCCAGTCGCATTGCGACCTGATGGAAATGGACCGCGTGCTGATCCGCCGTTACCGCAACCCGCTGCGCATCCTGCACCCGGTGGGCTACAACTACTACGACATGCTGCGCCACAAGCTCCACTGGGGCGAGCGCCTGCTCTGACACGCACACACCATGCTGCTATCCCTTCTGGTCAAAGACTTCGTCATCGTTGACAGCATTGCGCTGGACTTCTCGCCCGGTTTTACCGTACTGACCGGCGAAACCGGGGCAGGCAAATCCATTTTGCTGGATGCACTGGGCCTTTTGCTGGGCGACCGCGCCGAAGGCTCGCTGGTGCGCGAAGGGGCCGAACGCGCCGAAATCAGCGCCGAATTCGACAGCCGCCAGCGTCCTGAAATCAAGGCCTGGTTACAGGAAAATGCCCTGTCGGGCGACGACGACATCGTGCTGATCCGCCGCGTACTGGACAAATCCGGCCGCTCGCGCAGCTTCATCAATGGTCAGCCAGCCACCCTGGCCCAGCTCAAGCTGCTGGGCGAGTTCCTGGTCGACATCCACGGTCAGCACGCCCACCAGTCGCTGGTGAAAGCCGAAGCCCAGCGTGAACTGCTGGATGCCTATGCCGGTAGCAGCTCGCTGGCCCGCGAAGTGCATCAGGCCTGGCAGGAATGGCAAGCCGCCCGCAAGGCACGCAGCGATGCCGACAAGCTGTCGCGCGAATCCGAAGTGGAACGCGAACGACTCACCTGGCAAATCAACGAACTGACCGAACTGGGCCTGCAACAGGACGAATGGGCCGCGCTCAACCAGAGCCACTCCCGCCTGGCCAATGCTGCAGAACTGGTACAAAGCGCGCAGTACGCGGTGGATACCCTGTCCGAAATGGAGGGCAACTGCCTGTCCGTGCTCACCCAGGTACAAAGCCGCCTGAGCAAGCTGGCCAACCTCGACCCACGGCTGGCCGACACCCTGTCCCTGCTGGATTCGGTAGATGCCGAACTGCGCGAAGTCGTCTACAGCCTGCGCGACTACGCCAGCGACATCGACGAAGACCCGGGCCAGCTGCAACAGGTGGAAAGCCGCATCGACAGCCTGATGAGCATGGCGCGCAAATACCGCGTGCAGCCGCAGGAACTGCCGCTCAAGCTGGCCGACTGGCAAGCCCAGCTGGCCGCGCTGGAAGCCTCCACCGACAGCGAAGCCCTGGCGCTGGCCGAAACCGCCAGCCTGTCGCGCTACCGCACCCTGGCCGAAGCCCTGTCCGGCAAACGCCGCCAGGCCGCCAGCGAACTGTCCGCCCGCATCAGCAAGGAAATGCAGCAGCTGGCCATGAGCAGCGCCCGCTTTGCCATCGAACTGGCGGCCCTGGCCGAACCCGGCGCCCATGGCCTGGAATCCATCGAATACCTGGTGGCAGCCAACGCCGGAACCAGCCTGCGCCCGCTGGCCAAGGTGGCTTCCGGTGGCGAGCTGTCACGCATCAGCCTGGCCATGCAAGTGGTGATCAGCCAAGTGGCCAGCGTGCCCACGCTGATTTTCGACGAAGTGGATGTCGGCATTGGCGGGCGCGTGGCGGAAGTCATCGGCCATATGCTGAAGCAACTGGGTCAACGCTATCAGGTGCTGTGCATCACCCACCTGCCGCAGGTGGCCTCCTGCGGCGAGCAGCACTGGCAAGTCAGCAAGCGCGAGGAAAAGAAGCGTGTGGTCAGCCGCATCACCCCGCTGGACGCCGAGCAGCGTGTGCTGGAAATCGCCCGCATGCTGGGCGGTGCCGAGCTCACCCAGACCACCCGCCAGCATGCCGCAGAAATGCTGGAAATGAACCGCGCCACCCCCTAGCCAAAACGGCCTGGGGCGGTTATGATTGCGTCCTCTTCGCCAGACGACACGGTCGCCGGCAAGAAACTGCGGAGGTTTGGGTGAGTGGTTTAAACCAGCAGTCTTGAAAACTGTTGAGTTAATCCTGAAAGCCTTGCAGAATAAGAGTTTCAGCAAATCGTTTCCGCAAGTTGCGGAAATCATTTCCGCATCTGGCCTGCCTGGATGCCACAGTTTATGGAAGCGTGGGGGAGTGGTTTAACCCAGCTGTCTTGAAAACAGCCGACGGGAAACTGTCCGTGAGTTCGAATCTCACCGCTTCCGCCAATATGAAAAACGGCCCTGCTTGGGGCCGTTTTTCTTTGTGCTGCTACTTTGTCGGGAGAACCGTCTCCCCTACCCGCTGATATACCGTCTTGGTGATTTGCTTGTCGGTATGCCCCAGTAGCTTGCTGGCATGGGTCAGGTCCATTTCGCTGGCTGCCTTTGGCCGGATATCACGGAACTGGAATTCCCTGATACGCTTGGCCAGCTCCATATCCTCTGCCTTTTCTGCCGCTTTTGCCGCAGTGTCTCTGGCATCATTGAAGCGAGCCCGCAGCGTCCACTCGTTCAGTGCGGCACCTGTCGGCGTGGCCACGATAAACATGCTGGTCAGCCTGGCATCACGTGCCCGCGCCCGTATCCTATCGATCAGCTGGCCAAGCATGGTGCGGCCAGTCTCTGGATCATCCAGCAGAATGCGCAGCTTCTTGCCTGATGACTTCTGCGTCTTATTTGGCTTCACTTCCAGCGCGCCATCCCTGATGTCGGAATACCGCATTTTCAGCACATCGCCCGGGCGCTGGCCTGTCAGGTAGTTCAGGTCCATCGCATCCTGCAATTCTACGCATGCCGCACCGTACACCGCATTCCATACCGCTGCATCAGCATAGAAGTCCCGCGGCGTTTCCTTGTTCTTGCGCACTCCCTTCACTGGGTTCTCGCGCGCGGTATAGCCCCACTCCCTTGCCATGTTGAACACATGGGAAAACAGGGTGATTTCCCGGTTAGCCCTGACCGGCGCTACTGCCCCGCGCTTGTCACGGTACTGGGCAATAAATTGCGGCGTGATGGCATCAATCGGTGCAGTGTCGAACACCTTGCGCAGCATGGTCAGGCACAGCATATTTTCACGCTGGGTGGACACGGCTTTGGTTGGCACAATTTCGCGCTCGTACCGGTCGAAGATGAAGCGCATCAGGCCAGTTTCAGGCGGACGTTCCTGGCACTCCAGATCAGCCCACTTCTTCTTTGCCTCGTTCAGGTTCTGGCCCAGCGGGATTTCCACCCGCCGGCCAGTTTCATCGCGCCCATTGTAGAAATAGGCCTCCCACACCTTCCCGCTCTTCATCTTGCGCACTCGGCGCAGCATCCTGGGCGGCAGGTCGCGGTGTGTAGACTTTGGTCGCATAGGATTACCCCAAGGCAGAGAAATCAGGCTGCCAGCTTGATTGCGCGCCATCTCCACTGGCGCTTGGCTTTACTCCGGCCAGCTGCATACGGGCATACCAGCGGCCCACAATGGGCTTGCCTGCGGCATTTACCACGTAGGTCCAGCCGTTCTTATCCAGCCATTCCCGCTGGCTGGCAATGTGCTTGCGCCCGGTTACCTCTGCCAGTTCGTCGGCATTGAGAAATTCAGAGCTCATATTCTGGCACCCCTTTCAAACATATTCCGAACTGCACACACCGAAACTCGGTGCATAGCCAAACGACCGGCCCTTGGTGTGCTTCTCTCCGATGACGGTACCAGCAAGACCGCGCATGGACTCAGGCACGAATGCCCGGTTCTGCTCAGCCAGCCTGGACAGATCCCGCTTACCTGGCTGAACACCTGGTCGCAGGCAACCACAAGATAAGGTCTTGCCGGCCGTCACGCCGTCGCGCTTCTTCTCGACCAGCTTCCCGCAGTCGCACTGGAACAGCCATACCGCCCGGGGCGTGCCGCCGGAGCTGAAAACGCGGCCAGTCTGCCTGATCGCAGTCAACAGGCCGAACTTCTGGCCGGCGATGGATTTGTGTGGTGTGGCCATCAGCCTTCCTCCACGATTTTGAATTCCACGACCCATACCCATGGGTTTTCGTCCCAGCTGCCGGGGCCATTGATTGCTTCCCACAGGTGCTTGTAGCGCTTCACGTATGTGTCGCAGTCCCGGCAGTCGCAGTCAGGAATAACACCACCATTACCACCCAGTACTGCATGCAGGCCAGTGCCACCGCAGGTAGGGCAAAGCTTCATGTCGCGATCAGTGCGTTCTGAATCCAAGCGCTCGCAGCCTTCGGCGTCGGCATCGGCCTCGCTGATTTCCTTGAGCCGCTCCACGCGCACACTGACGATTTCCAGCAGGATACGGCTGGCCCAGCGTGGCATATGGATGGATGGAACATTGGCTCCGTCCCGCGCTCCGTAGGCATTCATGTGCATCCACTGGATGGCATCACCGGGGGTATCGTTGATGGGCCTGAAGTGGCTGTCGGCGAGATAGCGCACACCATCCAGACCGCTCTCCAGCTCCTCTGCTCGGCAAGTCTCCCGAACCCACAGTCTGTTGCCGGGCTGCCCGTAGGGGCAAGTGTATGGCCGCTCATTACCGTCATTCATGACCTCACTCTCACCATCGTCGCTGCGGTATGGCCACCAGCCGGTACCACGGTCCAGCAGAACGAATGCATCATCGGAAGGATGGATTTTCACCACTCTCCGCGTCTGGGTCTTGGTTCCATCCAGCAGCGCCCTCACCATCGGCGCACTGAACGGGATCGGGCGTTCTTTAATCATGGCGTGCCTCATCAGGATCACGCAGGCCAGCCATTACAGCAGCCTGGTAGCGGGTGTAGCCTTCCTCGACATACGACCGGTACAACTCATAGTCGCGGCGACCGGTGTTCCAACCGTGCATGTAGTACGGCTGGTCTCGGTGTTCTTCGGACGGTTGCTTGCCAGCGTGGGCATCATCCAATCCTTGGCCGTAGAGGTTCATGAGCGCAGCCCCTCCGTGGTCTTGTACACTTCGGCCGCAGCGGCGACAGCCATTTTCAGGTCGCATTTATCAAAGCACGCTTGAGCCGCATCCCAGCCTTCATCGGAATCGGGATAACCAGCAGCAAAAGAGCAAACTCCCAGATCCGGCGGATTCACGTAGAAGCGCACTTCCGGCGCATGATCATCCGGATCAGCATCCAGCTTCACCAGGATCTGGCCATACTCTTCCGTTTCGAACAGCTTGGCGAATTGGGCGGTCATGCTGCCTTCCTTTCTTCTTCAGCACCGGCCACGGCCAGCACTTCCCCGTTTTCGATCCAGAAGCTGCCGATCAGCTCATCGCTCGGCATGGCCTTCTTCATGGTCCCGCACACCACAGCGCATTCCAGCGCGCCGTCTTCAGCCATGTCACACAGCAGGTCCAGCAGCTGGGAGCGGCCAACCAGGTCCAGCACGTCGAAGCGATCCAGCACCACCAGCTTCAGTCCGGACAGCTGGGCGATCATCAGCGCCAGCAGGGTGTCGGTGCGCCACTGCTCGGACTCGGACAGCAAGCCATAAGCGCGGCCGTCAGCGGTGATGTCCATGTCGCGGCTGATCTGCACGCGGGCCCAGCCAGCGTCTTGGGAAAGGCGGTGCAGCATGTCATTCACCGGGCGCAGGGAATCAGCCAGGATCTCGCCCGGGATGCCATCCGGTGCCAAGGCATCGGCAATCAGTGACCAGGCCTGCACGTCGGCATGGTGCTTGCCGGCGTCCTTGGTCTTCTTGTCGGCTTCGGCAGCCACACGCTGGTTGGCGCGCATCGCCTCCAGATCCGTGACGCGGGCAGTACTTGGCGGAGCAAAGCACCGACTTCGGATTGCCGTAGAACAGGCCGCTGTGAATGATGTGGCTGGCGTGCTGCAGCAGGCCGGGGCTGTCTTCGTCACCTATCAGGGCTTCACGGGCGTTGCCGATCAGGCCAACGCCCACCTTCTGGCTGGCCGCAGTCTTGCCGGTGTTCAGGCCGATGATCTGGGCCGGGGCAGTCAGCGCCTGGCCAACGGCAAACTCGGCGATCAGCTCATACACACCCATCTGCGGGCCGTGGCCGGTCGTAACCGCAATGCCATCGCTGCCCACGGCGCGGGCGCCGGACTTCAAGTCGGCAATGCCCAGCTCTCCATCCACGTTGCGGTAGATCCGGTCGGTCGTACCGGTCAGCACCAAGCCAAGGTCAGTGATTTCCAGCGCCTCGCACGGCACCTCCACGCCCACGTAATCCTGCTTCGGTGCGATTTCATGGCAGTAGCGGGAATGCAGGGTCAGGCCAATCGTTTCAGCGTCCTGCGGCTTGGTATCGCCCCACTCCACTTCGCCGTTGCCCTGCTCGTCATCCTTGGCATACAGCGTGTCAATCAATGCGCCTGCGGCTTCGGACGGGGTCAGCGGGTTGCCATCCAGCTTGGCCTGGTCAAACAGAGCAGTACCGGCGTGAATGGCCGTACCAAGGCGAGCGGCGCCAGACGACGGCATGCGCATGCGCAGCAGGTGTTTGGCTTCCCAGCGCGCCGGGCAGTCGAAGAGTTCAGCCAGCGAGCTGGCGCGTACCGTCACGGACGGCTTGAGTGCGAAAGGTGCGTTCATGCTACTTTCTCCTGTGATTTCAGATGCTCCAGCACGGCCACGCTGAGCGCGGCACAGTCGAACAGCTCGGCCGCGTCGGTCGCGCTGTCTGCCAGAAAAACTTCGGTTACTTCGAAACCGGCTTGCTGGCCGGGGTGGAATGCTGCCGGGCGCTCCGGCTTGGTGTAGGTGCCGCGCACCACCAGGTTGAAGCCGTCAAACTCCAGCTCGACCTGGCCACGCTGATAGCCACGCACCAGTTCGGCTTGGCGCATCAGCTGGATGACCGCTGCGGATAGCCGCGACAGGCTCATGGCATCAGCTCCAGCACCTGCAGCAGGCCAAAGCACACGGCAGCCGCGGACAGAACAAGCAGGATTCCGATGATGTTTTGAAGGGTTTTCATGCACTCACCTGCTTGGTGCTGGTGGGCACAACGCGCAGGGCCGGCACCAGACGCACCACCGGGCGGCGGCGATCAGGCACAGCAACAAGGCCGGTGGCCTCCTCTACAGCGCGGATGCTGTCCGGGCTGTAACTGCATGCCGGGTGCAGCAAGATGTTTGCGGGCTTGTTCATCGCTTTCCTCCGGGTGGTGTTAGGTGTTTCGTTGAGCTGATATTAGGCATTGCCTTACTTGATGTCAATAGCCAATGCCTAACTATTTGCAGTTAGTTAGCTATTTACTTGCTTCCGCCTAATGCAAGAGGCGGTTTAGACCATGACCGGGGGAAAGCGCGTGTGCAAAAAAAGCCCGCACGAAGCGGGCTGCTGGGCAGAAAAGACAAAGCCCCGCACGAAGGCGGGGCTCAGCTGGCCGGTTGGTTTTTATCCGAGGAAGGGATGCCGGCCGGGATGTAGTGTGGGGCTTGGGTGGGAGCCAGGCAAGAAAAAACCCGCCGGAGCGGGTTACTTTTTCTGGGGAGCCTGCGCCACAGGAGCAGCTGCTGGTGGTGCCACCATAATCATCTGCGGAGCTGCTGGCGGATCTGGGCGAAATGCTTTGATGATTCCGGGGACAACCTGAGCCAGGATGATTGCGCTAACCACCCAGATGATGATGCTGTTCTTAGCCTCGGAAACGTAGGCCTTGACTTCGGAAACATCGGCTTTCGTGGCCATGGTCTTCTCAATGACGGCCAGCCGCGTTTCCACCCCCGCGATCTTGTCTCGGGTGGTTTCTGCAATGGCTTCCAACTTCGCTACGCGGGCTTCCATGCCGTCATTATGGCCACCGCCGCCGCCATTAGCAACGTCGGTATCCGACGAACCCTTGGGGAATTTGACTACCTTCCTTTCAGCCATTCCCCACCTCGTCGTCAAATGCTTCGAGGTATCCGCACTCTGAGCATCGGTAAAGCTGAACCGTAAAAACTCTTTCAGACGGCTTTGTAATCCGCAAGGGCTGCCCGGCTTCCATACCTGCTTGCATGCTTATCAATGAAAGACCCATGAAGCCCCAGCGGTGGTTCTCATCGTGCTTATCGACATGGACAAGTTCTCCATGCCCATAGCGACATGTTGGTACGACCTTCATTGAATGCCTTTCATCACACTATTACCCACCCCACCAAACCATCTTGCCGATGATGCCGTCAGAAGGGACGGCTGCCGACAGCTACTGCTTCTCGCGCCAGCTATCTACCCTGCGGAGTGCGTCGGCGTTCGTGACCTGATACACAAACTTGCCACCTTCGCCGCTCATGATTGTGTAGCTAACACCCTGGAACGTTGCTGACTGTTCAGCTCCGGTCTTCACGTTCTTCATGGTGGCAGTGGCCGATGCGCTACAGGTAACCGACTGCTTCGCTGTGTCCTTAACGGCCGCCTGGTCAATACCTATTGTCAGGGCATCGCTGTATTTCTTCCGGGCAGCATCATCAAACACCTCACCATGCTGCTCTGCGACAGGCCTCAGGGCATCAAGAAACACCTGCTTTACCTCGCCTCCAACTGCCGACTTGGCCTCGTTGGACCAGCAGTCATCACTTGACGGGGTCTTTGCACACCCAGCAAGACCGGCCACAAGTACAGCAAATACCAATTTGCGCATAGCCATCCCCTTTGCATTGACATTGGCATGGGGCGATTTTATCGTAAACAAACCCGCTTACGCGGGTTCCTGTGCCCGAATACCTGACTTGTAATCAGATGATCGGCTTGCTGGAAAAAAAAATTCACCCACCACGCCAAACCATCTTGCCGATGATGCACAGCTGGTTCATCTGCTCTCCCACCACCTCGATATCCTCGAAGTCCTTGTTGTACGAGCGCAGCACCACCATGCCCGGCTTGCGGTGCACGGCTTTGATGTAGAACTGATCATCCAGGCAGACCGCGTAGACGTCCCCGTCGATGATTTCCTTCTTGCTGGTATCAATCAGCACCGTGTCGTAATCCTGCAGCACCGGCTCCATTGAGCGGCCACGCACGTAGAGCGCCTTGCAATCCTCAGGCGGCAGGCCCTTGAACTTGAACCAGGCCGCGCGGAAGCAGATCGGGTCCTTCTGGTTCACCACCCACTGGATGTTGCCGCAGCCGGCCGACAAGTTGATGTCGTATCGATCGATCCAGACGTAACGATCAGGATCCAGCTCGTCGGGGTTGTCGTAGGCAACGACGGATGCGCCGGCCGGGATGACGGGTGCCGACATATGCGACGGCCCAAACGCAGCCATCTCCATATTTGTAATTCCCCAGTGATCAGGACCGACCACATCGGAGAAGTAGGTAAGTAGCTTCTCGATGTGGACTTTGCTGATACGTCCATTTTTCAACCACCCCTGAATACTTGGCGGTTTCACGTCGAAATGGCGCGCGACATCAGCCTTGCTGACGCCTTTCATCTGGATTGCAGCGGCCAGAGCGGCCCCTAATTTTTCACCTGTAAGCATTGGCTAACTATCCCTATTGGCTAACACGTTAGTCAATAACTTGCTTTACATTAGCCATTGACTTACTATCTGACTTACACAACACCAGGAACATTGATATGAAAGCTGAAGCCCTTGAGCGCGCCTGCTCTCTTCTTGGCAGCCAAGCAGCCTTGGCCCGCGCTGTTGGTGTAAAGCCGCCGGTTATCCAGCAATGGATGAAGGGTGAGCGCCCGATTCCAACAGCTCGTTGCGTTGCGATTGAGAAAGCAACCTCGGGGGCTGTTACCCGCCAGCAGCTCAGGCCCGATGACTGGCAGAACCACTGGCCTGAACTCTCCAAAGCCGCCTAACCACTCTGACGCATCTCACATGCATCAGCACTCAACACTTTTTGAAGGGAAATGAAGATGGACAGCCTTGTAGCGCCGTCACTGGCCAGGGCGCTTCGTTCGGCCCTGTCGGACCCACGTGACAAGCAGCGCGTGATGGATGCGCTCAACTGGGATGCAAGCCAGGTGAGCCGTTATTTGTCGGGTCAGATGGGGATTACCGAAGACAAGATCGACACCGCCATCCAGGCGGTGGGTTACGTCCCGGTCTCTCCGCAGTACTTGGACTCCCTCGCCTACCTGTCGAAGGTCGGTGCCGGCTGCGAATGCGCCCGGCGCGGCCTGGGGGAATGTGGTGGTGGGATTTTGAAAATGAAAAGGGCCGCGTAACGGTGCTGGCACACCACGCGACCCTACCTCCAAAAGGCAGAACGATTATGAACACACCACCATTCAAACGCAACCCGGAGGCCGCACTATGAACGAGATCCGCGAAATTCGGCACGGTCATCTGTTCTGCGGCCTGGGCGGCGGCGCCAAAGGCTTCAACAAAGCGCAACCGCGTGTCGGCAACCTGCAGGCACGCTTTCGTTGCCTGGGCGGTATCGATGTGGATGCCGCAGCCATTCGTGACTTCAACAGCATCGTTGGGGTGCCGGGCACGGTCATGGATCTATTTGACCGCCAGCAATACATCGACTTCCACGGCAAAGAGCCGCCGGCAAGCTGGCGCGAAGCCACACCGGCCGACATCCGTCACGCCATGGGCAATGAACGCCCCCACATCTGGTTCCTGTCCGCACCCTGCAAGGGCTTCTCCGGCCTCCTGAACGAATCACGCAGCAAGACCGCCAAGTATCAGGCCCTGAACCGTCTGACCCTGCGCGGCATCTGGCTGGCACTGGAAGCTTATGCCGACGACCCAGTGGAGCTACTGGTCTTCGAGAACGTCCCGCGCATCGCCAGCCGTGGCCGGCACCTGCTGGACCAGATTGGTGACCTGCTGCGCGCTTATGGCTATGCCGTGGCTGAAACCACCCACGACTGCGGCGAGATCGGTGGCCTGGCCCAGTCCCGCAAGCGCTTCTTGCTGGTGGCCCGTCACATCGAGAAGGTTGCCCCGTTCCTGTACGAGCCGGAAAAGAAACGCCTGGAGGCCGTCGGTACCGTGCTGGGCCGCATGCCTTTGCCAGGTGAACTGGCCGGTGGCCCGATGCACCGTGTTCCGTCCCTGCAATGGAAGACCTGGGTGCGCCTTGCTTTTGTGGAGGCCGGCAGCGACTGGCGCAGCCTGAACAAGCTGGCAGTGGAAGATGGTGTGCTGCGTGATTACCTGCTGGTACCGGAATACCGTGCCGGCTACCTGAGCCAGGAGCCAACCCATGCCCTACGTTGACCACACCGTTGTCGGCAACATTTTCCGAAGCCTGCGTGGCCGCTTCGGAAATGCGTTCATGGACAAGTTCCGTTCCGGCAAAGCTGTGCCGGAAGGCCAGCAAAACGCGGGGAGAGACACCGGCCTGCTGGAAGCGATTGACGTGTGGGTCTACGAGCTGCGCCAGCTGTCCGACAAAGACATCCAGCACGGTCTGTCCTGCCGGTTCAAATACCCGCCCAGCGCCGACGAATTCGTGCATGCCTGCTGCACGCGGGAAATCACACCGCCGACGCCCACTGGTGACCTGCAATCGCTCCCTGCGCCGACTTTGACCCGCGAACAGGCAGAGAAGCACCTGAGCCGTCTCGGTGGCGCTGTGAAGTCCCTGAGCAGCGGCAATGACCGTTTGCGGCTGGACTGGGCCCACAAGATCGCCGAAGAGTCTGCCAATGGCACCTACTGTGGCGGACTGATGGGCAAGCGCCTGGCAGCAGATGCGTTTTACGACTCCCGCAATCCGGTGCCGGCCGCCCTGCTGCCGTTCCTGTCGAAGAACCGGGCTGAGGAGCAAGCAGCATGACTGTCGTTCAGCAAAGTATTCACGTTTGTGATTTTTGTGGGAAAAGCCAAGACGATGTGTCGCGTATTGTCGCTGGCCCCAAGGCCGATATTTGTGATGAATGCATTGAACTTGCTATGTCTGTGATTTTGGAAATTCGGATACAGGACAGAGCAAAGCAACAGCAGGATGGAAAGCCATGAAGCCATGCACCTGCTGCGCCAAGCGCGAAGAACACGTCTACCAGATGGGCTGCCCCAGCTGCGAAGCCCGGCACATCGCACGGATGATCAAACAGCACCGCCAGCGCGCCTACTGGTGGCCATCGCGCGGGAATCGGCATCTGTCAGCGAGATTTGTCCTGTCGGCTCTTGCTCAAGCTGGGCTCGAATCTGCTGTAGCCTTTCCATGCTCTTTT
>NZ_JAYSDA010000035.1:0-33857 GCF_041914625.1 Aquitalea pelogenes
TTCAATTCACTAGGTGAATTTCGGCTGTTTTTCGCATGAATCCCTGCCGACCCTCCATCAGGGCATAGAACTGGCGGGTGGGGTGTTTCCCCGGCTGATCAGCGATCAGGGTTTTGTTGACCATGGCGTCATGCTGCTGCCCTGCCCTGGCGGCAGCCAAAGTGCGTTGTTGCGCATCCATACCGGGCAAGACCCGGCACACACCGCGCAACACATGAGTGAGCGGATAACGCAAATGCTTGCTGCATGGCCTGTGAATCAGGGCAAACCAACATTGTTCATGATTTTCGATGGCATGCTGCCGGATATCGCGTCCATTCTGGATGCCTTGTACCTGCAGCTGGCCGACCAGGTGTTCTACGGCGGGGTCAATGCCGGCAGCGCCCAGTTCCAGCCCATTCCCTGCCTGTTCGACCAATACCAGAGCATGATGCACGGCGTGCTCTGCCTGTTGCTGCCCGCCACGGCCAATCCGGTCATCAACCATGGCTACCCGGCACCGGAGCACACCCTCACCGCCACAGCCACTGCCGGTAACCGCATTTTCCAGATTGACTGGCGACCGGCCTTCGACGCCTACCAGCAAATCGTCAAGCAACAGTTTGGTGCCGAACTGAATCGTGACAACTTCTACACCTTTGGCGTGCATTTTCCGCTTGGCATCATGTTGGCCAACCAGCAATTGCTGATTCGTGTCCCGGTAGCGCTGGAGGATGACGGTTCGGTATTTTGCGTGGGTGAAGTGCCGGAAAACGCCGTGCTGATGATGGTGCAAGCTCCGCCAGTGCCGGGCGATGACTGCGTACAGCAGGTGCTTGGCACCTTGCAGCAGCGTCATGGCTCGCTGCAAGGTAAAAACCTGCTGAGCTTTTACTGTGCGGGGCGCAGTCAGCACTTTGGCCCGGCTGCACTGGAGGAAATCCATGGCCTGATCCGGCACAGCCAGGCCGCCAGCGTGACCGGAGCGCTGACGCTGGGTGAAATCGGCAGCCCGCATGAATGGGGCTACCCGCTGTTTCACAATGCCTGCATCACGGCCAGCGTGTGGATGGATGCATGAACAAGGACCAGTTGCTTGCCGTACTGTACGACCTGTCGCTCACCATCGGGCGCGAGGTCACGGTTGATGCGCTGCTCACCAAGGTGGTGCAACGCCTGCTGTTTCACACCGGCTGCCCGGTCGGCCTGGTCATTCACCACCCGGATGGACTGGACGCCAACAGCGGCAGCCTGCTGAAAGTGATTGGCGACCATCAACTACAACAGCAAGCCAGCATCGGCATCGCCCTGCCGCCGGGGCTGCTGGGCCGCAGCATTCAGGCCGACACCGACGCGAGGCTGCTACAACGCTTTACCGGTCAGGATCGCTACCGTTACGGCCTGCGCCTGCCGCTGGACCAAACCCACACCATCATGCTGCTGGCACCGGAAACCATGTTGCAGCAGATGCCGCTGGAGCATGTATTCCCGCCCATCCTGGCCAACCTGTCCCGCGCCATCAAGCTGTGTAACGACAGCGAACAACTGGCCATCAGCCTGCAGGCAGAACGCAACCAGGTGATGGTGCAGCTGGACCGGGCGCAACGCTTCAACCAGGCCTTGCTCAATGCCATGCCGATTGCCGTGTTCTACAAGGACGCCAGCGGGCGCTATCTGGGTTGCAACCCGGCTTTTTCCCGCACGGTGGGCATGCAGCCCGAGCACATCATCGGCAAGATGCCGCAAGAAGTCTGGCCGGCCGAGCTGGCCAGCATGTTCACCCAGAATGATGCCCAGCTGATTGCCAGCCGCCAGCCACAGATGTTCGAGTACGTCATCCGCACCCAGCAAGGTCAGTTGATGGATGTGGTATACGCCAAGGACCTGTTCTACGACGAGGACAACAATATTGCCGGCATCATTGGTGCCTTCATCGACATCAGCGGGCGCAAGAAGGCGGAGGAATCGCTGCGCCAGTCGCTGATCCAGGCCATCAGCGCCCTGTCATCGGCCATGGTGCACCGTGACATGAGCACGGCGGGCCACGAAGTACGTGTCAGCGACCTTGCCGTTGCCATCGGCCGCCAGCTGGGGCTGAATGAACACCAGCTGGAAGGGCTGGGCCTGGCTGCCATGGTGCATGACATCGGCCAGATCCAGATTCCATCGGAAATCCTCACCCGGCCACGCCGCCTGAATCACGAGGAATTCGAGCTGGTCAAGCTGCACGCCGAGGCCAGCCATGAAATCCTCAAGGACATCCAGTTTCCCTGGCCCATTGCCGAGATTTCCTGGCAGCACCACGAAAACATGGACGGCAGCGGTTATCCGCGCGGTTTGCGCGGTGATGAAATCCTGCTGGAAGCACGCATCATCCACGTTGCCGACAGCATGGAGGCCATGTTGTCGCATCGCCCCTTCCGTCGCCAGCTCGGTCAGGGCCAGGCACTGGCACAGCTGCAACAATACAAGGGCAACGTGTACGACCCCGCCGTGGTTGATGCCTGTCTGGCACTATTTGACGAACATGGCTATCAACTGCCGGACCATAAAAGAAAAAGCTGAACATGGACGCCCGTAGCACAAGAATGCCATTTGCCGACTACACCCTGCAGGCCGCCATCCGGCAACTGCCGGACCGGGTGATCATCAAGGACACCCACTCCCGCTTCATCACCTGCAACCAGCGTTTTGCCGATGACCTGGGCATCCGCATCGAAGATATTGCCGGCAAGACCGATCACGATTTTTTCCCGCCGGCACTGGCAGCCAGTTATCAGGCAGACGACCAGAAGGTGATTGCCAGCGGCGTTGCCGTGGTGCTGCAAGAGCCTTACATGCTGGATGGCAAGCACTGCTGGCTGGAAACCAGCAAATCACCCATTTTCGACGACGCTGGGCTGTGCATAGGCCTGACTGTCATTTTCAAGGACATCACCCAGCAAAAGCAGGACCATGATGAAATGCAGCGCCGTGCCTGGGCGCTGCAAGCCAATAGCCGTACCAATCAGGCCCTGGTACAGGCCAGTGACGAACAGGCCTTGCTGCAGGCCGTGTGTGATGCCATCGTCGCCGACCAGCGCTACCCGCTGGCCCTGATTGCCGGCATGCAGGACCTGCAACAACAGCGTTTGCAAGTACTGACCGCTGCCGGTACTGCCCATGCATACAGCGAACAGCTGGACATTTACTGGTCCAAGGACTCCGCCAGCAATGACGGCCCGATTGCCAGCTGCATCCGCCAGGGCAACACCATCAATATCCACGCATTGGAACAGCACCCCAGCTTCCAGCCATGGAAGGCGCTGGCCAGCCAGCACGGGCTGCACGCCATTGTCGCCATCCCGCTGGTGGCCGGGCCGGACCTGATCTGCGCGCTGGCAGTCTATGGTGGCGCCGAGCAGTCATTCAGCCCGGTGGAGGTGCAGGTTTTTGAAGAGCTGACACGCAATGTGCAGTTCGGCATCCAGTCGCGCCGCACCCGGGTGGCGTATCAGCAGTCCTTGCAGGAGCAGGCAGCCCACGCCCAGGTATTGGAAAATGCCCTGGAAAAGGCATTGGCTGCCATTGCCTCGGTACTGGAACAGCGCGACCCTTACACTGCTGGCCATCAGAAACACGTGGCCGAACTTGCCGTGCTGATTGGCCAGGAATTACGCCTGGATGCACACCGGCTGCGTGGCTTGTACCTGAGTGGCGTGGTGCATGATCTGGGCAAGATTGAGGTGCCGGCCGAGATTCTCAGCAAACCCAGCCGGCTGCATCCGGTGGAATTTGCGCTGGTGAAGCGCCATCCGGAAGTGGGTTACCACATCCTGAAAAACATTGATTTCCCCTGGCCCATTGCCGACATCATTCGCCAGCACCACGAATATCTGGATGGTTCCGGCTATCCGCTCGGCCTGTCGGGCAAAAGCATACTGCTGGAGTCACGCATCCTCACCGTAGCCGACATTGTCGAATCCATGTCGTCGGACCGTCCTTACCGGGCCGCACTGGGCATTGGCCAGGCCATCGCCCAGATTCGCCTGATGCGTGGCACCCAACTGGACCCGGATGTGGTGGATGCCTGCATCCGGGTGCTGGAGCGCGGTGACTTCACCCCGCACTTGCTGACACTGGAAGCCGGAGACTGATACCGGCATCAGTCACACGGTCTGCCTGGCTGACAGCGGCAGGTATGCTCATGGTCAGTGATAAGCCGCCACATCCTGCAAATGCTGGTGTGCATTGCCAGCCCAGTTCTTGCTGCCATACAGGTTCAGGCGCGAAATGGCCCTGGTTTGCTTGAGCCGGGCAAAGTCGAAGTCACGCAAATCCAGCCAGACCGGGCTGATGGATGAAGCAGACTGAAACGCATAGCGCATGTTTTTCATGTCGGCCGTGGTGGTCCAATAGGTGCCCACACCCCGGTTTTCTGCCGGATAGCGTGAATACGGCTCGTAGGCTTTTTCCACCGACAAATCCAGCGGATCTGCCATCAGGCCGATGGGCATGGCAACACTATGCATGATGGATGCCAGAAAGCCGCGTGCTTCTTCGACATTGTCCGGGCGCGGCAGCGTCTTGAGCAGCCAGTTGGCCCGCACCAGCCGGGCGTCCGCCTGCCATCCGGTGGGAATGGTTTCAGAGGTGGAGGCCGCAAACTTCTTTTCCTGCTTCAGCATGGTGTCGTAGTCAGGCGGATTGGTCAGCACGGTGAACTGCCTGCCATGATGGATGACGGTTTCACCCTTGACGATTTCGATGATGGCCGAATCGCCGCTGGCGTCCTCAATGGCAATGTGCTTGGTATCCGACGCATAGTCGATGGGCAGGCGCTTGGGCAGCAGTCGCACACTGCGGATGGCGGCAACCGCTTCGGCTACCGTGGCATGGTTATCCAGGATGAAGCTCAGCCAGTGACTGCTTTCCAGTACCGGCTTTTCCGGCTTGCCCGGCTGCGGCTGTTCCGCACCGCCGGTAAAGTACAGGGTATGCGCCACCAGGCCCTTCTCGTTCATGCCATCCATCGGGAAAACATTGTCAGCATAAACAGCCACGCTGCCATAGCGCGCCTTCCAGCGTACGGTATGGGCTGCATTTTCTTCGGTGGCACCCACGCGACTGACACCGCGTGGACTCAGTACCAGCGAAGGGCTGACCGGGCCAAAGAAATCAAGATTGCGCGCACTGAGCAGATAACCGGGCTGTGTATTCCACAGTACGCGGGTGCAGGCTTCGGCAGCTGGCAACAAGGCAGCTGCAAGGGATGCGGCAAGTACGAGAGGTGCAATACCTTTGGACATGAAAACCCCCGAGTAAAGTCGGTATCGCTCCGGAAAACTGCACGGCGATACCAGCCATTAGTCTAGGGATGCTGTTTACGGCAGCGGAATGTCATGATGTCCGGTTTGGCGTCTGGAAATTTCGCTTTGCTGGCGGGCCGATTCATCATCAGCCGCCAATGGCGATCAGGCCGGGATGGCGAACGCCACCCGTGGCCAGCCTGCAAGCGCGCTAGGCATGCTGCATGAAGAAATCCGCCACCTTGGCGGCACTCACCTTCTGCAACTGGCACAGCTGGCGGTGGTCGAGTTGTGCTGTACCGTGCTTGCGCTGCGCCGTCTCCAGCAGGTATTGCAGCAGCTGTGCCGCCATACGGGCATCCGCCAGTGCACGGTGAGCGCGTCCGGCATCCGGCAGCCCCGCCCAGCGGGTGAGCGTGCCCAGTTTGTGATCTGGCGCCTGCGGCAACAAGCGCCGCGCCAGCAGCAAGGTGCAGGCGAAGTCCTGTCGCCGCTGCCGGCCGAGCAAGCCCAGCTCGTGATCCCAGAACTTGCGGTCGAATGCCGCATTGTGCGCTACCAGCGGCAGGTCGCCGACAAAATCAGCCACCTCGCGCATGACGGTAGCCACCGGCGGTGCGCTGCGCAGCATGGCGCTGCTGATGCCGGTAAGCTGTTCGATTTGCGCCGGAATCCGCACGCCGGCATTCATCAGGCTCTGGTAGTGATCCACCTCACGACCGTCCTGCCACAGCACCACGGCAATTTCAGTGGCACGGCTGCCAACGGCTGGCGACAAGCCGCTGGTTTCAAAGTCGAGCACCGCATAACAAGGTGATGTGCTGCTCAATTCAATGCCGCCTTGGCTGCCTCTTCCGGGCTCAGGCCGTCAAAAAACATATCGGTAAACCACTCGGCGTTTTCTTCGATTTGTTGCTGCGCCTCATCCGGCTTGGCACCAGCGGCAACAAACAGGGCTTCCACTTCGGCACACCATTGCAACAGGGCGATGGTATCCGGATCGAGCTCGTCTTCCTTGCGCTTGGACATGGGTTTCTTTCCGCTAAATGTTGAACTGGCGGCATTGTACACGGCAATTGCCGGATACAAGGCAGCGGTGCATGGATATTGCTAGAATCAGCGGCTGAACATGAACCGGGAAAGACCGATGTCCAAGCTTGTTGCTGTTGATCTGGCCAAAAGCTATCGCCTGCTGAACCACGGCCCGACCGTGCTGGTTTCCTCAGCCCACGCGGGCGAACAAAACGTGATGGCCGCCGCCTGGGCCATGCCGCTGGACTTTGACCCGCCCAAGGTGCTGGTGGTGGTGGACAAGGCCACCCACACCCGTGAACTGATGGAAGCTTCCGGCGAATTTGTGCTGAACATTCCCTGCCGCGCCCAGGCTGAACAGGTATTGACCGCAGGCAGTTGCAGCGGGAAGGAGGTGGACAAGTTTGCCGTCAGCGGCCTCACCGCCCTGCCCGGCGAAACCGTGGCGGCACCGCATGTGGACGGCTGCATCGCGTATCTGGAATGCCGCATCATCAGCGAGCCGCACAACCAGCAGCACTACGACCTGTTCATTGGCGAAGTACTGGCCGCCAGGGCAGACCCGGATGTCTGGCACGACGGCCATTGGAACTTTGATGGTCATGATGCCAAACGCAGCCTGCACTACATTGCCGGTGGCAACTTCTTCAGCATTGGCGAGCAGTTTGCCGTTGCCGCCAGGCAGGCTGAGTAAAAAAGCCGCCCGCAGGCGGCCCGGTCGGTCTTAGCGAACAGCGCTGACGAATTCGTCAAACGCCGTCACCAGTCGTGCCACATCCTCTACCGTGGTTTGCGGGCAAACCAGCAGCATATTGTGGAAAGGCGTGATCAATAGCCCGCGATTGAGCAGGAACAGGTGGATGATGTGCTCCATGTCGCTGTCCAGAATCGCATCTGCCTCGCTGCCATTGCGCGGCGGGGTGGCGGTGAACTGGAACTCGGTGCGGGCACCCACCTGTGTCACACACCATGGCAGCGCGTGACGGGCAATCACCGCACGCAAGCCGGCGGCCAATTGCTCGGCCAGCGCAAACATGTGGGCATAGGCTTGTCCGGTCATTACCTCGGCCAGATTGGCACGCATCGCCGCCATGGCCAGCATGTTGGCGGTCAGCGTGGTGCCGATGCCACTATGGCCCGGTACCGCTTCGCGTTTGGCCTGTTGAGCACGTTTGGCCATTTCCTCGGAAAAACCGTACACCGCACACGGCACGCCACCGCCCATGGGCTTGCCCAGCACCATCATGTCCGGCTTCAGGCCGTGAGCGTGGGTATAACCGCCCATGCCGGTGCTGATGGTATGGGTTTCATCCATGATCAGCAGCGTGCCATAACGTCGGCATAGCGCCTGTGCTGCTTCCCAGAAGCCCGGCTCCGGCAGCACCATACCGATATTGGTCATTGCTGGCTCGGCCAGCAGGCAGGCTACCTGACCATCCTTCAGCGCGTCTTCCAGCGCGGCCAGATCGTTGAACTCCACCACACGGGTGTATTGGGTCAGGTCGTACACCTGGCCCAGCAGGCTGGCACGCTGCACCGGCTTGCCATCCACCAGATCGACAAACACATCGTCGATGGTGCCGTGATAGCAGCCATTGAACACCAGCAACTGCTGACGACCGGTAGCGGCCCGCGCCCAGCGCAGGGCGAAGCGGTTGGCATCGGTGGCGGTCATGGCAAACTGCCAGAATGGCAGGCCAAAACGTCGCGCCAGCTCCGTCGCCACCCAGACGGCATCTTCCGACGGCAGCATGGTGGTCAACCCGCGCGCAGCCTGTTCGGCCAGCGCCCTGGCCACCGGGGCCGGGCCGTGGCCGAACATGGCACCGGTGTCGCCCAGGCAGAAATCGACATAGCGATTGCCATCCACATCTTCAAAACTGGCACCCTGCGCCTGCTTCACGTACAGGGTGAAGGGGGTGGACCAGTCATCCATCCAGTGCAGCGGCACACCAAACAGCAAATGCTGATCCGCCTGCGCCGACAGCCGCTGCGATTGCGGGCGCGCCGCGATAAAGCGCTCGCGCTCGGCAGCGTGCAGTTGCAAGGCCTTGCCCCAGTTGATGCCATGTCGTGTTGTTGTCATTGCTTTCTCCTTGATCTTGTTCTGTGCGGACGGCAGCCCGCCATCATGTCATACGTGCAGTTGCAGGTGTTCGCGTTCCCAGGCGGTGATGCCACGATTGAAGGTTTCGAATTCCTTTTCCTTCACCGCGCAAAAAGCCTGCACAAACTGTTCGCCCAGAATGTCCGCAAGCTCCGGACAGTCCTGCATCAGCGCCACGGCATCTTCCAGGCTGCGCGGCAGCTCGAAATCCAGGTCGTAGGCGCTGTCGCTCATCGGTTCACTGGGAATCAGGCCCTGCACCATGCCGAGGTAACCGCAGGCCAGTGTGGCCGCCATGGCCAGATAGGGGTTCACATCCACGCCCGGCACCCGGTTTTCCAGCCGCCGCGCGCTGGGGCCGGATGGTGGAATGCGGATGCCGCAAGTCCGGTTGTCATAACCCCAGCGCACATTGATGGGTGCGGCGGCATGGCGGCTGAGCCGACGATAGGAATTGACGTAGGGCGCCAGCATGGGCATCACCATGGGCAGGTACTTCTGCATGCCGGCAATATGATGGAAGAACAAGGGGGTGGCGCTGCCATCCGCTGCGGAAAAGATGTTCTGCCCGTCTGCAGTACTGACAATGCTTTGATGGATATGCATGGCACTGCCGGGCTCGCCTTCCATCGGCTTGGCCATGAAGGTGGCAAAGATATTGTGGCGGTAAGCGGTTTCACGCACCGCACGCTTGAACAGGAAAACCTGGTCGGCCAGTTCCAGCGCATTGCCATGGGTGAAATTGATTTCCATCTGGCAGGCGCCTACTTCGTGAATCAGCGTTTCCACATTGAGCTGGGCTTGCTGGCAGAAAGTGGACAGCTCCTGGAAGAAAGGGTCGAAGTCGTTGACGGCATCGATGGAGAAGGATTGACGCCCTACTTCGGAGCGCCCGGCGCGACCGGTGGGCGGACGCAAAGGCTCGTGCGGGTTATTGTTCTGCCGGATCAGGTAAAACTCCATTTCCGGGGCCACCACCGGCTGCCAGCCGCGGTCGGCATACAATTGCAACACCTTGCGCAATACGGCACGCGGTGAAATTCCCACCGGCTTGCCGTCGAAGTCTTCACAATCGTGAATCACCACCGCCACCGGCTCCATGGCCCAGGGCACCAGCCGGATGGAGGCGGCATCCGGCACGCACACCATGTCCGGGTCATTGGCACCGACAAAACGTTCGAATTCGGCAAACTCGCCATTCACAGTGATGGTGAGTACTGCCTTGGACATCTTCATGCTCTCTTCGGCCAGGAACAAATCCTTGGGGACAATCTTGCCACGCGCCACCCCGGTCATGTCCGGAATGACGCATTCCACTTCATGGATGTTGTGCGTTCGGATGAAGCTGTGTAAATGCTCATGCATGTTTTATCCTTTATGATCAAATCTGCAAAAGCCCTTTTCCCAACACCGCACCAACCCATGTGAATTCAAATGCAAATACCGGAATAAAAGCTGGAATTGATCATAGTAAGACAAAACGTGCATGTCAATTTATGATCAAATAAAACTTGAAAAGTGAAGCATCACAGCACCATGATTGCTATGGTATCCTTTGTGACAAATTCCAATACCAACGACTCGCCGACAATGAAGACTACCGCCTCCTCTACACTACAGGACGAAACCTACACCACCTTGCGCCAGTGGCTGTCACTGGGTCGCTGGCTGCCCGGCGAACGGCTGAAGATCAAGCAACTGGCACAAGACATGCAGGTTGGCGAAATGCCGGTGCGCACTGCACTGCAACGCCTGGTGGCAGAGAAGGCGCTGGCCAACATTCCCAATTGCGGCGTCACCGTGCCGCAACTGAGCCGCACCCAGTTTGACGACATCCTGCAAACCCGCATGTTGCTGGAAGGCGAAGCAGCTGAAAAAGGCGCACGCAACCTGAGCAGTGCCGACCTCAAGCTGCTGGAAGAACTGACCGCCACCATGGACGAGGCCATTCGCAATCACGATGTCAAAGGCTATCTGACGGCAAACGAAGACTTCCACGTCACGCTGTACCGCGCCTCCGGCTCGGCCATGCTTCTGTCGCTGATTGAAAGCGTATGGCTGCACGTTGGCCCCATTTCCAACCAGCTGCATCAGGACCCGCACGTGTGGAGCATCATGAACGACTGCCATGAGGACATGATGCGCGCCCTGCACCGCAAGGACCCGTCCGCCGTGCGCCGCGCCATCGAACGCGACCTGTTCAATGCCGGGCAGTACCTGAAAACACTGTGCAACTGAGCCACACACGGGCAGCATGAAAAAACCGGGCCAAAGCCCGGTTTTTTATTTGCCAACAGCAGCAAGACCTCACTGCCCCCCATACCAGGCCATGAATATCTCCACACCTCTGGCCACACGCTGTTGCAACAGCTTCAGGTCGTCCTCGCTCACCACGCCAACCAGGAATGTCTCCTGATATTCCGCCTGTATCAGCGACAACAAATGCATGGCCGCAATCCAGCCATCCGCCCGACGCAGGCGGCCGGCCTGCATTTCCTCTTCCAGATAAGCCGCCACCTTGTTCCAGCCCTGGCGCGGGCCTGCCTCATAAAACTGCTGGGCGGCACCGGCACGCACCAGTTCACCCGCAATGATGCCGCGCATGGCCATCAGGTCCGGGCCCAGAATCACCTGCAGGTAGTTTTCCCCGAATGCCTGCAAAGCCGCCGCAATATCCCCGCCCGGCACCAGTCGTGCATAGGCATGTGACATGCGCTCTTCGGCCAGCATTTTCATCACACTGAGGAACAGCTCCTCCTTGGACTTGAAATAACCGTACAAAGTGGCTTTGGAACCCCCTACCCGGCTGCAGATTTCCGCCATGGAAGTGGCCTCATAACCACGTTGCAAGAACAACTCAGCTGCCGTTGCCACCATTGCCTGACGACGCTCTTCACTTTTTGTTCGCATTTTTGCTCCAAACTGTACCGAACTGTACGGTTTAACTTGACGGCGCTAACGCCGCACATTATAACTGTACCGTACAGTACAGTTAAAGGCCCTGTCAAAAAAATGGATACCCAATCAAGCATGCACCCACGGCGCACCCTGCTACAACTGACCATGCTAGGCAGCCTGCTGCTGGCCGGTTGTGCCAGCGTGCCGGACCTGGGCCCCGCGCCCCGCAACAAGACCATGCAGGACATGGCCAGTCAGCAAACCCTGCCAGCCAGCACGGCCGACTGGATGAGCAGCAACTGGTGGCAAAGCTATCAGGACGGCCAGCTCGACGACATCATGCAAGAGGCCTTGAGCCAGTCGCCCGACCTGGCAGCCGCCCAGGCCCGTCTGGCCAAAGCCGCCGGTCAGGCGGAACAGACTGGCGCCAGCAATCTGCCCAGCCTCGACCTGAATACCTCTGTCACCAAAATGAAGCAAAGCTATAACAACGGCTTTCCCGCTGCCTTTGTGCCGCATGGTTACAACAACTCTGCCAAGGTCGAACTGGATTTCAGCTATGAAATCGATTTCTGGGGCAAGAACCGCTCCGCCATTGCCGCCGCCAGCTCGGAACTGGCCGCAGCCCAGGCCGAGGCAGCACAAAGCCGCCTGACGCTGACCAGCGCCATTGCCGCAGCCTATGCCGAACTGGCCCGCCTGTACGCCGAGCAAGATGCCGCCGAACAGGCTCTGAGCGTGCGCCAGCATAGCGCCCAGCTGCTGCAGCAGCGCTTTGACAATGGTCTGGAAACCATGGGCAGCCTGCGTCAGGCCCAGTCCCGCGAAGCCACCGCCAACGCCGACCTCAGCGCCGCACGCCAGGCCATTGCCCAGCAAAAGCTGAGCATTGCCGCCCTGATGGGTGCCGGACCGGATCGCGGCATGAGCCTGCGTCGCCCGGCTGCCAGCCTGCTGCATCCGCAAGGCTTGCCTGCCACCTTGCAGGCGGACTTGCTGGGTCGCCGTCCGGACCTGGCCGCCGCCAGACTGCGCGCAGAAGCCGCCGCCAGCCGTATCAACGTTGCCCGCGCTGCGTTTTACCCCAACGTGAATCTGTCTGCCTATCTGGGCGTGCAGTCGCTGGGGCTGAGCTATCTGACCAAGAACGGTTCCGACATTGGCGGGGTCGGCCCGGCCATTTCGCTGCCGATTTTCCGTGGTGGCGCCCTGCAAGGCAACTACCGCGTGGCCCGTGCCGAGTACGACGCCGCCGTGGCCAGCTACAACCAGACCCTCACCCAGGCCCTGCATGAGGTGGCCGATGTCATGGCCCAGCAACAGGAACTGGGCCCGCAACTGGAGCAGCGTCGCCTGGCCCTGAAAACTGCCGAAGAGTCCTACCAGGTGATGCAGAACCGCTATCAGGGCGGTCTGGCCAGCTATCTGGACGTACTGAATGCCGAAGACAACGTGATTGCCAGTCGTCGCAGCAGCACCAGCCTGGAAACCCGGCTGTTCCTGCTGGACGTCAACCTGATCAAAGCCCTGGGCGGCGGTTATCAAGCCTGAGCCCTAACCGAATACAACAATTGCAGAAAATCATCATGAGCGAAAATATCCAAGCCCTCCCCGCCTCCGATGCCCCGCACAGCGACAGCCTGCGTCTGGCCAAGCGCAAGAAGCTGTTTGCCCTGCTTGGCGCAGTCGTCGGCGTTGCCGCCATTGGTGCCGGCACTTACTGGACCCTGGTGGCCTCCCACCATGTCAGCACTGACAATGCCTATGTGGCCGTTGAAATGGCGCAAATCACCCCGGAAGTCAGCGGCACCGTGCGCGAAGTACTGGCCGTGGACACCCAGCAGGTAAAGCGTGGAGACATTCTGGTAAAACTGGACGACAAGGATGCCACCCTCAATCTGGCACAGGCTGAAGCGGAACTGGCGCGCGCCGAGCGTCGCGTGCAGGGTTATCTGGCCAGCGACGAAGGCTTGCAAGCCCAGGTACAGGCCCGCATTGCCGACCAGGCACGCAGCAATGCCCAGCTGGTTTCTGCCCGCGCCGACCTGCAGCGCGCCGAGCTGGACCTCAAGCGCCGTCAGGCGCTGGCCAAGAGCGGTTCGGTGTCCGGTGAAGAACTGAGCAATGCACAGAACGTATTCAGCACCGCCAGCGCCAACCTGACCGCCGCCGAAGCCGCCGCCAAACAGGCCGAGGCCAATGCCCGTGCCGCGCAAGGCTCGCTCAAGGCCAACCAGACCCTCACCGTCAACACTACGGTGGACACCAACCCGGAAGTGGCCCTCGCCCGCGCCAAGCGTGACCAGGCCCGCCTGGACCTGGCCCGCACCATCATCCGCGCGCCGGTGGACGGCGTGGTGGCCAAGCGTCAGGCACAGGTCGGCCAGCGCGTGCAGGCCGGCAGCCAGCTGCTGTCGGTGGTGCCACTGCAGCAGGCACACGTGGATGCCAACTTCAAGGAAGTGCAGCTGGACAAGGTACGCATCGGCCAACCCGCCACGCTGACCGCTGACCTCTACGGCAGCCGCATCACCTACCACGGCAAGGTGGCCGGCCTGGCTGGCGGCTCTGGCGCAGCCTTTGCCACCATCCCGGCGCAAAACGCTACCGGCAACTGGATCAAGGTGGTGCAGCGCCTGCCGGTACGCATTGCACTGGACCCGGCCGAACTGCGCGCCCATCCGCTGCAGGTAGGCCTGTCGATGGAAGTCACCATCGATACCGCCAGCGAGTAAGCCATCATGACTGACAGCTCCGTTACTGCTTCACCCAAGCCACTGGAAGGCGGCACCCTGTGGCTGGCCGCCCTGGTGCTGGCCGCCGCCAACTTTGTCGCCGTGCTGGACACCACCATTGCCAATGTGTCGGTGCCCAATATCGCCGGTGGCCTGGCGGTATCTTCCAGTCAGGGGACTTACGTCATTACGTCTTATGCGGTGGCCGAGGCCATTACCGTGCCGCTCACCGGCTGGCTGGCTGCGCGGCTGGGCACGGTGCGGCTGTTCATCGGCTCCATGGTGCTGTTCGGCCTGTTTTCCTTGCTGTGCGGCATGGCCGGCTCGCTGGAAACACTGGTGCTGTTCCGTGTGCTGCAAGGCCTGGCCGGCGGCCCGCTGATGCCGATGTCGCAAACCCTGCTGCTGCGGATTTTCCCCAAGGAAAAAACCGGCGCAGCCATTGGCCTGTGGAGCATGACCACGCTGATCGCCCCCATCATGGGGCCGATCCTGGGCGGCGTGTTGTGTGACCAGGTAAGCTGGCCGTGGATTTTCTGGATCAACGTCCCCATCACCATGCTGTGCGGCTATGCCGGCTGGCAATTGCTGAAAAGCCAGGAAAGCCTGCGCGAGAACATCCGTGTGGATGCCGTTGGCCTTGGCCTGCTGGTGGTGTGGGTGGCGGCATTGCAAATCATGCTGGATGAAGGCAAGAACCTGGACTGGTTCAATTCCGCCGAGATCGTGGCCTTGGCGGTGATCGCTGCCATCGGCTTTGCCGCCTTCCTGATCTGGGAGCTGACCGAGAAAAACCCGGTGGTGAACCTGCGGGTATTCCGGCACCGCGGCTACTGGGCCAGTGTGCTCACCATCTCGCTGGCTTTCGGCTCTTTCTTTGGCGCAACGGTGCTGACCCCGCAATGGCTGCAAAGCTATATGGGCTACACCGCCACCGAAGCAGGCCATGCCACGGCGATGAGCGGCATTCTGGCGGTGCTGGTGGCTCCGCTGGTGGCGCAGCTGTCCACCCGGGTGGACCCGCGCCCGCTGGTATTCATGGGAGTGATGTGGCTGGGCGGCGTTACCCTGTACCGCAGCTTTTCCACCACTGACATGGGCTTCTGGCAAGTTGCCCTGCCTCTGCTGTTCCAGGGCGTGGGCATGCCTTTCTTCTTTGTGCCGCTCACTGGCCTGGCCATGGCCAGCGTGGAGCCGGAGGAAATGGCCTCGGCGGCAGGCCTGATGAGCTTCATGCGGACATTATCCGGTGCCTTTGCCACTTCGCTGGTGACTACCGCCTGGGAAGACAAGGCCAGCTACAACCATGCCGACCTGGTAGGCAGCATCGACCCCGGTGGCGACACCCTGCGCACCCTGCAGGGGAGCGGCATGAGCCTGGATGCAGCCAGCAACCAGCTCAACCAGCTGTTGCAGTCGCAAAGCATCATGCTGTCCACCAACCAGATTTTCTGGCTGACCGGCCTGTCGTTCGTGGTGGCCGCCTGCGCCATCTGGCTGGCCCCCCGCCCCACCCGTGTGGCGGATACCAGTCAGGCGCACTGATCAGTTCTAGACTCAGCAAAAAGCCCGGTGCATGCACCGGGCTTTGTCATTCCATATTTTGCCAAGAGTGGATCACCACATGGCTGCTGCAAGGTCGCCCTTACTGTGCGCTGGCCTCACCACCCAGCGCCTGATACAGCGTTGCCTGATTCACCAGCCGGTTATAACGGTTTTCCAGCAGGCTTACCTCGGCGGTACGGCGCGTTTCTTGCGCATCCAGCCAGTCCTTCAGTGGAGCCGCACCCGCCTGATAACGCAGCTGGTACAGCTTTTCTGCCCGCGCGGCCAGCACAGCAGCCTGGGTCAGCCGTTCGCCCTGCTGCCGGTACTGCTGGCGGGCGGACAAGGCATTGTCCACGTCAGCCAGTGCCGAATACAAAGTCTGGCGGAAGTTCACCACCGCCAGCTGGTAGTCAGCCTCGCTGATGCTGTTGTTCAGCTTCATCTGCCGCCACTGCAAGAACGGCAAGGTGATGCCTGCACCCAGCGTGGCCAGCGGGTTGCTCAGCACCTGCGCCAAGCGGGTACTGCTGCTGCCCAGACTGCCGGTCAGGGAAAAATCGGGATAGTACGAGGCACGGGTAGCGTCGCCTGTTGCCAGTGTTTCGCGCAGGCGCAATTCGGCAGCCCGCAGGTCGGGACGGCGCGCCAGCAGCGCCACCGGCAAACCGGCAGGCACGTCTGGCAGATCCGCCATTGGCAGGCTGGCGCGCAAGGCGATGTCACCCTCGGGTGGGCCATCCAGCAATATTGCCAGTGCGTTTTGCGTCTCGGCCAGTTGCTGCTGGTAGTCGTGCAGGCTGGCTTGCTGGCTGGCCAGACTTTGCCGCACGGTCAGCACATCCAGCTCGGCCGCTGCACCGGCCTGCTGCTTGGCCAGCACCAGTCGCAAGGCTTGCTGCTGGTAGTCGATGCTGGCCTGCCCCAGTGCCAGCCGCTGGCGTAGCCAGGCCTGTTTCCAGTACAGCTTGATAGTGCTGCCAATCAGGCTCAAGCGGCTGCTGGCCATGTCCTGCACCGTGGCGCGCGCCTCCCAGGCCTTGGCATCGCTCTGGTGTGCCAGCTTGCCCCACAAGTCCAGTTCATAGCTGACCAACAAGCTGGCCGAATGGCTCTGGCTGCTGATGGCATCGCCACCTACACGCCGGCTGGCCGTGCTGGACAGGCTGAAGGATGGCGTGGGTGCCAGGTCGGTATCGGCCAGGTCTGCCTGCAGCATGGCCTGTCGCACCTTGATGGCTGCGGCGGCCAGGTCGTTATTGCGTGCCAGCACCTGTTTGATCAGCGCGTCCAGCTCGGCATCGCCAAACTGTTGCCACCAGTCTCCTGCTGTCGCGGGACTGGTCGTTCCTTGCGTGCTGGTTTGCCATTGCGCGGGCAGCGCGAGCGCCGGTGTCTGATACGGCGTAGCGGTGATGCTGGCACAACCGGCGAGCACCAGGCAGGCCAGCAAGATGGGGTTTGATGCTTTCATTCTGTCATTCTGTTCTGAAGCGATGCTCATTCACGGGACAGCGCCACGACCGGGTCCAGCCGTGCGGCATTGCGGGCCGGCAGATAGCCGAACAGCACGCCCACCAAGGTGGAGCAGGCAAAGGCCGCCACAATGGACGACAGCGAGTAAACCATATTGAAGCTGGCGAGGCGGGCCACCAGCACGCCAAGGCCCAGCGACAGGGCCACGCCCAGTGCTCCGCCCAGCAGGCATACCAGCACGGCCTCGATCAAAAACTGCTGCATGATGTCGCGCTGGCGCGCACCCACGGCCATGCACACGCCGATTTCACGGGTCCGCTCGCTCACCGAGACCAGCATGATGTTCATCACGCCAATACCGCCAACTACCAGCGAAATCACCGCGATCATCGAAACCAGCAGTGTCATGGTGGCGGTGGTGCTGGCAATGGTCTGGCGGATGCTGTCGGTATTCATCACGAAAAAGTCCTGCGTGCCGTGCCGATGGGTCATCAGCGCCACCAGGCTTTGCTCGGCGGCAGCGGTGGACACATTGTCACTTACCCGCACCGTGAGGGCTTTCAGGTAATCCTGACCCAGCATGCGGTACATCACCGTGCTGTAGGGCAGCCACAGATTGAGGTTTTCGTCGGTGCCGAAGGCGCTTTTCTGGGTTTGCGTCACGGCCACCACCCGGCAGGGCAGCTTGCCCAGCAGGATGACTTTGCCGATAGGGTCGTCGCCATCGGCAAACAGGGCCTTGCGGCTGTTTTCGTCTATTACTACCTGCTGCGCCTGCTGGCTGACCGCCACCGCGTCGAATGGTCGGCCTTGCGCCATGGACACGCCGCGCACGCGGAAATACTGCTCGCCCACGCCCTTCACCTGGGCGGTGACCGCCACATTACGATAGCGCAGCGTCACGCTGTCGCTGACTTCCGGGGTGACACTGTCGACAAAGGGCTGCTCGGCCAGCACCGTGGCATCACGCGGGGTCAGCGTGTGGATGGCGTCGGCCTTGCGGTCGCCAAAATGCTTGCCGGGATAGATATTGATGGTATTGGTACCCAGCGAGCTGATGTCGCTGAGAATGCGTTGACTGGAGCCGGTACCCAGCGCCACCACCGACACCACCGAGGCAATGCCGATGATGATGCCCAGCATGGTCAGCGCCGAGCGCAGCCGGTGCGCCATCAGCGCGCGCCAGGCCATGCCGAAGGCCTCGGCAAATTGCTCGCGCAGCAGCCGCCAGCCACTGGCCTGCGGCCGGGAATCGTCCGCTTGTGACGCCATGGGCGCGGCGCTGTCCGCACGGCGCGTGTCGGCCACCAGCTTGCCATCCCCGATCTCGATAATGCGGTCAGCATGCTGCGCCACCTTGCTGTCGTGCGTCACCAGAATGATGGTGTGGCCTTCGGCATGCAGCTCGCGCAGGATGGTCATCACCTGCTGGCCGCTGGCACTGTCCAGCGCACCGGTGGGTTCGTCGGCCAGAATCACCTTGCCGCCATTCATCAGCGCACGGGCAATGCTCACCCGCTGCTGCTGACCGCCAGACAACTGTCCCGGCTTGTGCCCGGCACGGTCAGCCAGGCCAAGGCGCGCCAGCAGGCTGGCAGCACGCGCACTGCGCTCTGCTGCCGGGCTGCCCGCATAGACGGCAGGCAATTCGACATTCTGCAGGGCATCCAGCTCGCCCAGCAGATGGTAGCGCTGGAAAATGAAGCCGAAATGTTCACGCCGCAGTGCCGCCAGCTGGTCCGGGTCCATGTCCGCCACGGGATGACCGGCCACGCGGTAGCTGCCGCGCGAGGGGGCATCCAGACAACCCAGAATATTCATCAGGGTGGATTTGCCGGAGCCGGAAGTGCCGATGATGGCCACCATTTCTCCGGCCTGGATCTGCAGATTGATATTGTCCAGCACGGTGACCGTGTCTTCGCCCGAGACAAAGTCACGGCTGACGCCGGACAGTTCCAGCAAGGGGGTGTGCATGATTTACATCCCCATCGGCGGCGGGCCGTTGTGGCCGCTGCTACTGCTGCTGGTGGTGGCGCTGGCCTCACCCACAATCACCTGCTCACCGGCACGCAGTCCGGACAACACCTGGGCATGCACATTATTGTTCAGGCCAATCTTCACCGCCCTCGGCTGCACACTGCCATCCGGCTGCAATACCCGCACTGCATAGCGGCCATCCTTGCCACGTACACCCAAGGCATTGGCCGGAATCGCCAGCACGGCATGCGCCTGGCTGAGTACCACACTGACTTGCGCCGTCATGTTGATGCGCAGTTTATGGCCCGGATTGGGCACATCAAACAGGCCGTAATAATAAATGGCGGTCGAGGACGAACTGCTGGAGCTGCTGCTGGTGGAGGTGCTGCTGGTACTGGTGCTGTCACTGGAATCGCTATACGACTGCGGTGCCGGGTCAATCGAACGCAAGCGCGCCTGATAGCGCCGGTCCGGCTCGCCCAGAATGGTGAAGTACACCGGCAGGCCGGGTTTCACCCGCACCACATCCCCTTCCGAGATTTCCGCCTTTACCGTCACCGTATCCAGCTGCGCCAGCTTGACCATTGTCGGGGTGGACTGACTGGCATTCACCGTCTGCCCTTCCTCCACCGGCAAGGCCACCACGACGCCGTCTATCGGGGCAAGAATGCGGGTGTAACCCAGATTCAGCTGGGCGGTTTTCAGGCTGATGCGCGCCTGCTGCAATTGCGCCTGCAACTGCTCGGCATCCGCGTTTGCACCATCCAGCGTGGCTTTGGCGCTGTCATAGCTTTCCTGTGAGGTAGCCTGCTGGCCCAGCATCTGCTGCTGGCGGGCAAAGTCCTGACGCGCTTTCAGCAAGGCGGCCAGTTTGGACTTGAGCTGGGACTGATAGCTGCTGACCGAGGCCTGGGCATCTTCCAGCGAGTTTTCCTGGGTACGCGGGTCGATTTCCGCCAGCAAATCGCCTTTTTTCACACTCTGGCCCAAGGCCACCTTGAGTGATTTCACCTGGCCGGACACCTGGGCACCGACGCTGACTTCACGCAGCGCCTTGATGGTGCCCGTGGCCAGTACGGTATCTTCCAGATCCATATTGCTGACCGTGGCGGTCAGATAGTGATTCACAGGCGGGCGGGGATACAGCAGATAAGCGGCAACAGCCAGCAGCAAACCGGTGACAATCAGCAGGCTGCGTCGATGCAATGCAATGAAACGGGGCATGAAGGGACAAGAATGCTTTCTGTTTTGATACCGAAGTATCCGGCTTTGCCCCCTGCCTCGCGGTTAATGCACTGTAAATTGATGTTAATTCCGGTAAAGCCGCTTCCGGCCAATAAATAGCCGGTTTCCTCCAGCATTTTTGGCAAAACCCGTACTACAGGGTAAAGTATGCCGCACTCATGCCAGCCGCTACCTGTTGCGCAACAGGCATGGCCCCCTTACCCCATTGCATACAGGCTTCACATGCAACCGGCTCCTCGCCTTCGACATTTGCTTTTGGCCCTGACCGCCCTCTGGATCAGCCTGTTCTGTTCACTGGTCATGGCCGCCCAGCCTGCCGCCCACAACTGGCTGGCTGCTCACCGCAACTGGCGGGTGGGCGTGGTGCTGCAAGCGCCTTATGCCCAGCTCAACCCGCGCAGCCATTTGCTGGAAGGGGCCGATGTCGAAGTGATGGTGCTGCTGGCCGGCAAGATGGATGTCAGCCTGAGCTGGCGTACCTTCAGCAACCAGCAGGCACTGGACCGTGCGGTGGAAAATGGCGAAGTCGATATCTCCCCCGGCATGCTGCAAACGCCAGCCAGCCTGCATCACTGGCTGTTCTCCCAGCCCTACCTGCGGGTGCCGCACAAGATTGTCGGTTTCCCGGACGGCAGCGGCAATGCGGTAGACCTGGACCGGCTGTCGCTCAGCGAGCGGCTGGCGCTGGACGCCAATAGCGATGCACTGCGCTTTGTGCGACGCAATTACCCGGAACTGCCGCGGGTAGAGGTAGCCAGTGACCGTGCCGCACTGCAAACCGTACAACAGCAATATGCCGAATACGCCATCGTGGACGAGGCCCAGCTGGCCACCTTGCTGAAGGAACCTGAATTCTCGCGCCTGGCCGTGGTGGGCGACCTGGGCTACACCCACTTGCTGCGCATTGCGGTGAGGCGCGACTGGCCCGAGCTGCCGCCGGTGCTGGACCGCCAGTTGCAGGACATCCCCGGCATCCGCATGGAGCAGCTGTATGCGCGCTGGATGCTGCCCAGCTACCCGCGCCTGATCGACTCGCTGAGCTTCTGGCACCGCACCAGCCTCGCCTTGTTGCTGGCCGCCCTGCTGCTGGCCGGCCTGTTCGGCCACCAGCGGCGGCAACGGCGCTGGGCAGAAAAGCGCCTGCTGGCGGCAAGAATGGAACTGGAAGCGCGGGATCTGGCCGAGGAATCGCTGCGCCTCACCCAGTTCTCCATCGACAACAGTACGGTGGGCATTCTGTGGGTGAACTGGGACGGGCGCATCCAGTACGCCAACCGCGCGGTGGAGAGCATGCTGGGCTATCCGACCGAGCAGCTGCTCAGCCTGTCCCTGCCGGAATTGCAACCCTCGCTGGACAACAGCAGCTGGCTGGACTTGTGGAACCAGCTGCGCAGCAGCAAGGCCTTGAGCAGTTTTGAAACCACCAGCCTGAAAGCCGACGGCCAGGTACTGCCGGTGGGCGTCACCCTGAGCTTTCTCAAGTTTGGCCGCACCGAATATCTGGTGGTGTATCTGAATGACATTACCGAGCGCCAGAAAGCCCGCGCCGCGCTGGAAGAAAGCGAAGCCCGCTTCAAGGGCATGGCCAGCAATGTGCCGGGCATGGTGTTCCGGCTGGAGCGCCCGGCTGCCGAGCACCCGGTGCGGCTGGCTTTTGTCAGCGATGCCAGCCAGGCCATGCTGGGTTACAGCCCGCTGGACCTGGTATGCATGCCGGAAGGCTGGCAGGACGTGGTGGCCAGCGAGGACCGCAGCAGCTACCAGCAAGCCTGGCAGGATGCCGCCGCACACAACCGCAACCTGGCCTGGCAGGGCCGCATGCAGCATCAGAACGGGCAATTGCGCTGGGTAGACATCAAGGCCACCGTGCGCTGCTTTGATGATGGCCACGTGGTATGGGACGGCATTGTCTGGGATATCTCGGCCAACAAGCACAACGAACTGCAACTGGCGGAATCGCGTGGCTTGCTACGCAGCCTGTCGGCCCATCTGGAGTCGGTACGCGAAGAAGAAAAAGCCCGCATCGCCCGCGAAGTACACGACGAGCTGGGCCAGATTCTTACCGTATTGCGGCTGGAAACCTCGATGTGCGAACTGAGCTTCGGCCAGCAGGACAGCAAGCTGGCCGAACGCCTGCAGGCGATGAAAAAGCTGATCGAGCAGACTTTCCAGATCGTGCGTGACGTCGCCACCGCCTTGCGCCCGCCGGTGCTGGATGCCGGCATCGGCTCGGCCATCGAATGGCAGGCGCGGCGTTTTGAAAAACGCAGCGGCATTCCCTGCCTGGTATCAGTGCCGGACAGCCCCATCGCCCTGAGCGATGCGCGCGCCATCGGCGTGTTCCGCATCCTGCAAGAAGCACTCACCAATGTATTGCGTCACGCCGAGGCCAGCACGGTCAGTGTGGGGCTGACCTGCCAGCAGGACATCATCACCTTGAGCATTGCCGACGACGGCAAGGGTTTCGACCCGCAAGCCCATCGCCAGCTGCGCTCCTTTGGCCTGGTAGGCATCCGCGAGCGGGTGCTGTTGCTGGGCGGCAAACTGGATATCGACAGTCAACCGGAACAGGGCTGCACCCTGACCATCCGCCTGCCGGTTGAAGAAGGAAGGGAAATCGCATGATTCGCGTCATCATTGCCGAAGATCATAAAATCGTCCGCGAAGGCATCAAGCAACTGATTTCGCTGGCCGAAGACATCAGCGTGGTGGGCGAAGCCACCAATGGCACCCAGTTGCTGGAACAACTGCGCCAGACCAGTGCCGATGTGTTGCTGCTGGACATCTCCATGCCCGGCACCAACGGGCTGGAAACCATTCCGCGCATCCGCGCACTGGACAATCCACCCGCCATCCTGATGCTGTCCATGCACGACGAAGTGCAGATTGCCGCCCGCGCCCTGAAGGCCGGAGCCGCCGGCTACAGCACCAAGGACAGCGACCCGGCCCTGCTGCTGACCGCCATTCGCAAGGTGGCCAGCGGCGGCCGCTACATCGACCCGCAGCTGGCCGACCGCATGGTGTTTGAAGTCGGCCTGACCGACTCACGCCCGGCGCACACCCAGTTGTCCGAACGCGAATACCAGGTGTTCGAGCGCCTGGTGCACGGCACCAACGTCAACGAAATTGCCCAGCAGCTGAACATCAGCGCCAAGACTGTCAGCACCCACAAGGTGCGGCTGATGCAAAAGCTGCAAGCCCATTCGGTGGCCGACATGGTGCGCTACGCCATTGACCACAAGCTGATCTGAGGCTGATTGGTGCAAGGCCGGGCCTGCGGGAGACAAAACCCTGTCCTGCGGCGCGCCGTTGCGCTACCCTAGCCGGCTTTGTTCAACCACACACTGCCCTGCCGTTTCATGCGCATTCAGCAACTCCAGCAAACCTTGAGCGATCTTGGTGCTCGCCCCTGTCACATCGGCCGTATCAACCGCGCCTGGCTGCAAGGCCTGGCGCTGGATCACGGCACCCGCCACCAGCAAAGCGAGCATTATTTTCCGCTGGCGGTGCGGCAGGGCCTGCCGTCCATCAGTGCGCAGCTGGAAGCTCTGGCACGCGTCCACACCCGGCATGAGGCGGCGGATGCCTCGCAACGGCTGCTGGTGGAACTGGCCGATGGCCAGATGGTGGAAAGCGTGCTGCTGCCACGTGACGGGCTGTGTGTTTCCAGCCAGGTTGGCTGTGCCGTGGGTTGCACCTTCTGCATGACGGGCAAATCCGGCTTGCTGCGCCAGCTGGGCAGCGCGGAAATTGTCGCCCAGGTGGTGCTGGCACGGCGCATCCGCCCGGTAAAAAAAGTGGTGTTCATGGGCATGGGTGAACCGGCCCACAATCTGGACAACGTGCTGGAAGCCATCGACTTTCTGGGGCGTGAAGGCAATATCGCCCACAAAAACCTGGTGTTCTCCACGGTGGGCGACCCACGGGTATTCGAGCGCCTGCCCGCCATGCAGGTAAAACCGGCGCTGGCACTGTCCTTGCACACCTCGCGGGACGACTTGCGCGCCAGCCTGCTGCCGCGCGCACCACGCATCAGTCCGGCGGAACTGGTGGATCTGGGCGAACATTATGCCCGTGCGGTGGGCTACCCCATCCAGTATCAATGGACGCTGCTCAAGGGCATCAACGACAGCCAGCAGGAGATGGACGCCGCCATCGCCCTGCTCAAGGGCAAGTATGGCGTGCTGAACCTGATTCCGTACAACAGCATGGAAGGCGACAGCTTCCAGCGCCCGGATGACGCGCATATCCGCCACATGAAGCACTATCTGCACGCCCATGGCGTGCTGACCAAGATTCGCGATTCTGCCGGGCAGGACATCGACGGCGGCTGTGGCCAGTTGCGCGCCCGCGCAGCGGATGTCATCGATACCAGCCGCTTGCGCCGGCGTCAGGGCCAAACCGGCTGAGAGATTTCATTGGCAAGACAATTATCCTTCTTGTTAGAATGGTTATTTGCCGGACAATATCCCGTCCGGTTACACAGAACAGCAAGAAAGATCCAGCGTGCGGCTCCGTTTCGAACAATGGCGTGATTTTCTCGATATAGATGCAGACAGCGTCAACACGCTGCGCGAGTTTTCGGGCTTGATCCGCCCCCATATGGACGTGCTGATGGATGCGGTCTATGCCTACATCCGGGCCAATGCCGCAGCCAGCGCCACCTTCAGCGACGAAGCCGCCCTGCAACGCGCCCGCGCGCACCAGCAGCATCACTGGCTGGAGCATGTGTTTGCCGGCAATTTCAATCAGGACTACCTGGAAGCCACGCTGGCCATCGGCCACACCCACCAGCGACTGGGCGTGGACCTGCGGTTTTATTCCGGTGCCTACGTGGTGGTGCTCAACCAGCTGGTGCAACTGCTGGACGGGCTGGTGCAGGATGCCGCCACCCGCAGCCGTTACCTGACTGCCATCAATCGCGCAATTTTCCTCGACATGGGTCTGGCTACCTATGCCTATTACGACACCCTGCTTAATGCGCTGGAAGACATGGCACAGGAAGTCACCCTCAGCCTGGCCCGCGCCGGCGAATACCGTGACAACGAAACCGGCAAGCACATCACCCGCATGAGCAAGATGTGCGAGCAGATGGCACTGGCGCTGGGCAAGGACGCCACCTGGGCACATGCACTGCGCATGGCCAGCCCGCTGCATGATGTGGGCAAGATCGGCGTGCCGGACCGCATCCTGCTCAAGCCCGGCCGCCTGGACGAGGAAGAATTCCAGATCATGCGCGAACACCCGCGCATTGGCGGCACCATCATTCCGGAGCATCCGGCACTGGTGATCCGCATGGCACGGCGCATTGCCCTCACCCATCACGAAAAATGGGATGGCAGCGGCTACCCCGCCGGCCTGTGCGGCGAGGAAATTCCGCTGGAAGGCCGCATTGCCGCCATTTGCGACGTTTACGACGCCCTGGTGTCCTCACGCCCCTACAAACCAGCCTGGACCCAACAGGCTGCGCTGGACTACCTGCGACAGGAAAGCGGCTATCACTTCGACCCGCAGCTGGTAGAAACCTTCTTGCGCATCGTGCCGGAGGTCGATGCCATCCAGCGGCGCTACGCCGAGGAAACCGCCTGAGCACGGCTGGCCGCGAACTCATCCGGCCAGCCCAGTTCCTTGGTACGGCCCTCGTCTCTTGCCAGCATGGATAAAGTGAAATCCACTCAAAATCCACCATGCAAAATATCAGCAAGTCATTGTATTAAAACAATTAAACACAAAAACAAAGCCCATGCACAGACGATAGCCTGTCGCCATCCACCCCATAGCATTTTCAAAATTCTGGTCAGCGCCCCCCATCCCTAGACTGAGTGTCCCTACAACTCTCAGGACTTTCGTGATGAAGCCAACAACACATTGCCTGCTGCTTGGTGTCAGCCTGGGCCTGCTGCTGGGCCAGCCTGCCACAGCCAGCACACTGACCCGTGACAATGGTGCAGCGGTAGGCGACAACCAGAACTCGCAAACTGCCGGCCCCAACGGCCCGGTACTGCTGCAAGACGTGCAACTGGTGCAGAAGCTGCAGCGTTTCGACCGCGAACGCATTCCGGAGCGCGTGGTGCATGCACGTGGCGCGGCTGCTTATGGGGTGTTTGAAGCCAGCGCCGACATCAGTGCATTGTCTCGTGCCAAGGTGTTTGCCAAGGGCAGCAAGACGCCGGTATTTGTCCGCTTCTCCACCGTGATTCACGGCCTGCACTCGCCGGAAACCCTGCGCGACCCGCGCGGCTTTGCCACGAGGTTCTATACCAGCGAAGGTAACTGGGATCTGGTAGGCAATAACCTGCCGGTGTTCTTCATCCGTGATGCGATGAAGTTTCCCGACATGGTGCACTCGCTGAAACCGGCCCCGGACACCAATCTGCAAGACCCGAACCGTTTTTTCGACTTCTTCTCGCACCAGCCGGAAGCCACCCACATGCTGACCCGGCTGTACTCGGACTATGGCATCCCCAAGGGCTACCAGTTCATGGATGGCAATAGCGTGCACGCCTGGAAGCTGGTGAACAATGCAGGCAAATACGTGTACGTCAAATTCCACTGGGCCAGCCGTCAGGGCCAGCACAACCTCACCATGCAGGAAGCTGCCGCCATCCAGGCGTATGACTTCAACCATGCCAGCCGCAGCCTGCTGGAGGCGATCAAGCGCAAGCAATACCCGCAGTGGGACTTGTTCATCCAGGTGATGCAGCCGGAGGACATGGCAAAGCTGGACTTCAACCCGCTGGATGCCACCAAGATCTGGCCGGGCATTCCTGAACAGAAAATCGGCACCATGACGCTGAACCGCCTGCCGGAAAACGTGTTCCAGGAAACCGAGCAAAGCGCCTTTGCCCCGTCCAACCTGGTGCCCGGCATCGAGCCGTCGGAAGACCGCCTGCTGCAAGGCCGCATCTTTGCCTATGCCGACACCCAGCTTCACCGGGTGGGGACCAATGGCCTGCAACTGCCGGTCAACCGTCCGCAAGTGAAGGTGGATAACAACAATCAGGACGGCGCCATGAACGAGGTTCAGCGCAGTGGTAATGTCAATTACGAACCCAGCCGTTTCAGCCCGCTGAAGCAGGACCCGGCAGCACGCAGCAGCCAGTTGCCGCTTGGCGGCAGCACCCAGCAGGCGGGTATTGGCAAAACGCAGAACTTCCGCCAGGCCGTTGAGTTCTATCGCAGCCTGAGCAGGCAGGACCAGGCCCGGCTGATTGCCAATCTGGCCGCCGACCTGGGCCAGGTACGTAACGAGACCATCCGTAACACCATGCTGTCCTACTTCTACAAGGCTGACAGCGGCTATGGCCAGGCCATCAGCAAGGCGCTGAATGCCAATGTGGCCGAAGTAGCCAGACTGGCCAAAGCCTTGCAGGACTGAAGCACGCAAGCACAAGCGACTGGCAGCCGGCGCATGACATCGCTATAGTCGCTGCATGATTCTGCTGCGTACCCCGCTGCTGGAGCTGGCCCGCATCACTGCCAGCGCCAGCGGTTTTCCCCGCCACACCCATGACGAATACGTCATCAGCGCCAATCTCGGAGGGCAGGAGCAGGTATGGCTGGAAGGCGAAAGCTTTGTCGTCAGCCCGGACATGCTCACCATCTACCCGCCGCAAGCGGTGCAATCCAGCCACAGCCTGAGCGATGCCGGCTGGGACTGCCTGTCGCTGTATGTCGACCCGGCAGCCTTCGGCCAACTGTTCGACTGCCCGCCTCCCGATTTGCCCAGCCATCTGCAACAACCTGTGTTTGCCAGGCAGCTCAAGCATATTGCCCGGCTGGAAGCCAGCCTGCGCGAGGAGGCCATCGTGCAGTTGCTGCAAGCCCTGCTGGATGGTCGCGCCGCCGCGCCCCATCGGCCGGACAGCAACGGCAGCCAGCTGGTACAGCATATACGCCAGCGCTTGCTGGATGACCTGTCGGTGGGGACGCACCTGCAACAGCTGGCCGATGCAGCCGGAGTGACATCGGCCCACCTGGTACGCCGCTTCCAGCAGGCCACCGGCTTGCCACCGCTCGCCTGGCAGATGCAACAGCGCATGGCACTGGCGCGACGCCTGCTGCGCGCCGGAAGGCCCATCATCGACGTGGCGCTGGCCACCGGCTTTGCCGATCAGGCGCATTTCAGCAAGGCGTTCAGCCGTTTTTGCGGCATGTCGCCCGGCCGCTACCGCCAGATCAATATTTGACAAGACGCCACGCAAACGGCCCCGTATCATCGGGGCTGTTTTTTTACTTCGTACGGATTTGTCGTCATGCTGGCCATTGCCACCAAGGGTTTTTTGCTTTCCATCTCGCTGTGCCTGGACATTGGCATCGTCAATGCCGCGCTGATCAACACCGGCCTGCGCAAGGGGCTGCGCCCGGCCTTGCTGATGGGGCTGGGTTCCTGTTTTGGTGACTTGTTCTATGCCCTGCTGTCCTTGCTGGGCATGTCGCTGCTGTTCAGCTTCACCCCGGTGCGCTGGGTGATGTGGCTGGGTGGCGGTGCAGTATTGCTGTGGCTGGCCTGGAAAATGACGCGTGCCGCCTGGCGCGAATTCCACCAGCCCAGCAGCCATGCCGCAGGCCAGGCCGAAGACGGCACACCGCGCAGCAGCCAGGCCGAGTTCTGGCGCGGCCTGTTGATGGCACTGGCCTCACCCTCCTCCTTGCTGTGGTTTGCCGCCGTTGGTGGCAGCATCATCGCCCAGTCCACCGACGGCAGCTCGCTGTCGGCCAGCGTATTCCTCAGCGGCTTTTTCCTGGGCGGCGTGGTGTGGTCGTCTTTTCTGGCCTGGCTGGCCAGTCATGGCCAGAAGCTGGTTGGCCACCGCCTGCTGCTGTACTGCAATGCCGCGTCAGCAGCGCTGTTTGCCTATCTGGCACTGGGCGTCATCGTCAACGGCTACCAGACCTTGCTATAGGCTGTATCAGCCAGCGGTGACCGACAGCGCGGACAGCCCGACACCACCGGCACGCGCCACGCGGATCTGCACCGCAATCCTCTCCTTCATGCCTTCCACGTGACTGATCACGCCTATCATCTTGCCGCTGGCATTCAGGCTGTCCAGTGCATCCAGCGCAATTTCCAGCGTTTCGGCATCCAGCGTGCCAAAGCCCTCATCCAGGAACAGCGAGTCGATAGAGGTTTTGTGGCTGACCAGGTCGGACAAGGCCAGCGCCAGTGCCAGGCTGACCAGAAAACTCTCGCCGCCAGACAGGGTGCGTGTGTCGCGGCTGACATCGGCCTGCCAGCTGTCGACGATTTCCAGTTCCAGTTCACCCTCGGCCTTGCGCCGCAGCTGATAGCGCCCATGCAGGCGCGCCAGCTGGCGATTGGCCAGATACACCAGGTGGTCCAGCGTCAGGCCCTGGGCAAAGCGGCGGAACTTGTCACCCTTGGCTGAGCCGATCAGCCCATCCAGCCGCTGCCACAACTCGCAGTCCTGCTGCTGCCGGTCGATTTGTGCCAGCAAGTGCTGCAGACCGGCCCGGCGGGCTGCGTCTCCATCCAGCAAGGCCTGCCAGGCCCCGGCTTGTCCGCTCAGTTGCTGGCGCTCGGCATCCAGCGCAGCCAGTTGTGCTTCCAGCTCAGCAGCCGTCAGCGGGCTGAGCGGCGTGGCCGCCAATACCTGCAACTGCGACTGCGCCGCTTGCAACAAAGCCTCGGCCTGCTGCACCGCCTTGTCCAGTTGTTGTTGCAGGCTTTGCAGCACAGTGCGTTGTTCTGCGCTCAGGCAGGCTGCAACAAAATCCGCCTCGCTGGCAAAGCGGCTATGTTGCAAAGCCTGCTGCCACTGGCTGGCATCCTGTTGCAGCTGAAGCTGCTGCTCGGCCATATCCTGCTGCAACTGCTGGCACTGGCCCTGGCGCTGCGCCAGTGCGGCGGCCAATGCTGTGCGCTGTTGCAGGCAGTGCTCCAGCGCCGCTGCCGGGTCGGCTTGCTGTGCAGGCAAGGTCATGTCGGGCAATGCCAGCTGCTGCCACCACTGTTGCCAGTGCTGCTGCTGGGTCAGGGCATGGCTGTGCTGCTCTTCCAGCCGGGCCAGTTGCTGCTCCAGCTGTTGCATGTCGCTCTGCTGCTGTTGCCAGTGCTGCCATTGCTGCTGACGCGCATCCAGCCAGGCATCGACATCCTCCGGCATGACATGGCCAGCGTCGGCCAGGGCTTGTTGCAACTGCTGCTGCAAGGCAAGGTGCTGACGCTGAAGATCAGCCAGCGCAGATTCCGCCTGCTGACATTGCTGCTGCATGGCTTGTCTTGCCTGTTGCAACAGGGCCAGCTCGGCCTGGGCTGCCTGGAATTGCTGCTGGCGCTGCTGACTGTCTTGCACCGCCTGTTGCCAGCGCAGGGCGGCGGCTTCGGCTTGCTGCATGGCTTGTTCGGCCTGTTGCAGCTGCTGCATCGCCTGCGCCACACCGGCTTGCAGACGGGCTGGCTGTTGCCAGTCATCCGCAAGCAAGGCCAGCGGAGCGGCCAGCGTCTGCCAGTGCAGCAATGCCTGCTGCTGCCTTTCCTGTTGCGCTTGCCATTGCTGCTGCAAGCTGGCCAGCTGTTGCTGCGCAGTGCTCAGCCGCAAACTGGCCTGTTGACCTTCTGCCTGTACTGTTTCCAGCTTGGCCTGGATTTCTGCCACGCCCTGACGGGCCGTCGACGCATCAGCCGCCTGATAACTTTCTACCAGCGGGTGGTGTTCCGACCCGCACAGGGGACAGGGCTGGCCGGGCTGCAACTGGGCGCGCTGCGCCTCCAGCCCCTGGATGCGCAATTCCATTTCCAGCAGGCGCTGACGATCACCCAGCTGTTCCTGTAGCTGGCGGTATTGTGCACGTAATGCAGTGAGGGTCTGTTCGTATTCCGGCAACAGTACCTGCCTGCTGGCCATGTCCTGCTGCATACCGGCCAGTTCCTGCGTTCCCTGCTGCAACTGCCCGGCCAATTGCTCGGCCTGTTGCCAGCCTTGTACCGTTTGCCCGGCCTGTTGCCAGTGCTGGCGCAGTGTTGGCAAGTCTGCCGGCTGGGCCGCCGCCGCTGCCGCTTCTGCCTCTATGGCAGCCTGCGCACTGGCTTCGGCCTGCGCGCAAAGCTGTTGCTGTTGGTCAATTTTCTGCTGCTGGCTGACCATGGCCGCTTGCAAATGGCCGTGTTCCTGCCCGGCCTGCACCACGCGCTGTTGCAACTGGCTTAGCTGGTCAAACTGGCTGCGCCACAAGAGCAGCTGACTGCCCAGGCTGGCCAGCTGCGGTGCGGACTGTTGCCGGGCCTGCCATTGCTGCCAGCGCAAGCGGCCTTGTTGCAGCTTCTGCTGCAAGCTGTCGACCAGTGCGCCGGCATGACACAAACCATCCCAGTTCAGTTGCTGCCATTGCTGCTGATCCTTTTGCAGCGCTTCTTTCTGCGTATTCAAGCTGCTGCGGATCTGCTCCAGCCGCTGCTGTCTGCTCTGCCATTGCTGGTATAGCGGCAAGATCTGGCTGGCGGCCTCGCCATCTGCCAATTGCTGGTGCTGCCCGGCTGCGGCCTGCTGTGCCTGACGGGCGGTATCCAGCTGCTGACTGGCGCTTTGCGCCTGTTCTTCCAGCTTGGCCAGCTGGCGACGCCAGTCCAGTGCCTGCACCAGCTTTTGTTGCTGCACCGCCAGTTGCTGCTGCTGTTGCTGTGCGTTTGCCAGCTGTTGCTGCATGCTGTTGCGCTCGGTTTCATCCAGCAGATCGACCGCACCAGCCTGGGTCTGCAATTGTTGCAGGGCCTGACGGCTGTCCCTTGCCTGTTCGAATACGCGGCGCGACAGCTCGCCGTATAGCTCGGTACCGGTCAGTTCCTCCAGCAATTCGGCCCGCTCATTCGGGCTGGCATTGAGAAAGGCGGCAAAACCACCCTGTGCCAGCAGCATGGATTTGGTAAAGCGGGCGAAATCCAGCCCGGTAATGGCGGCAATCCGTTTGAGCTTTTCGTTGCTGTGGGTGGTGATGATGGTGCCATCGGCCTCGGCCAGCTCCACCCGTGCTGCCTGCAAGGCACCATCCGCCTTGTCGCGGGCGCGGCGCTGGCTCCAGAACGCACGATATGCCTTGCCCTTGACCTCGAACTCCACCTCCGCCAGGCAATCGGCAGTATGGCGGGTCATGATGTCGTTGCTGCTGGCCGATATGGTCTTGAGCCTGGGTGTTTCGTGGTACAGCGCCAGGCAGATGGCATCCAGCAAGGTGGATTTGCCTGCGCCGGTGGGGCCGGTAATGGCAAACAGCCCGTTATCCCGGAATGGCGGGCGGGTGAAGTCGATTTTCCACTCGCCTTGCAGCGAGTTGAGGTTTTTCAGCCGCAGGGTAAGGATTTTCATGCCTGTTCCTCCTGCACCTGTTGCAATACTTGCCGATAACGCTGGCGCAATGCCTCAGCCAGTGGCGCTTCCAGCTCTTCCAGCTGCAAGCGGCGTTCAAACACTTCCTGCGGGCTCAGTTCGTCCAGCGTGCTGCGTTCGGATTGCATGCTGACGGCTTGCTGGCTGCGGGCACGGCGCAGGCGCAGCAGCTCGGCAGGCTGTCCGTCCAGCATGGCCTGGATACGGCCTTGCAGGTCAGAGAGGTAATCATCGCCCTCTACCGTGATTTCCAGCCACAGGTGCTGGCCGGCAGCCAGCCCGGCCAGGGCTTGCGGTATGGCCTGCTGCAACTGCGCCAGCGTGCCGCGCAGGCTGGCCAGCGGCTGGAAGCATGGCACCGGCAACGCAGTGATGTTGAGTTCTGCCCTCGCACCGGTTTCGATCAGCAGCATTTGCTTGTCCTGACCCAGTTCATCAAAACTCAATGGCAAGGGCGAGCCGCTGTAACGGATATGTGCATGGCCCCCTACCAGTTGCGGGCGGTGGATATGCCCCAGCGCGATGTAGTCGAACGGCGGGAAGGCATTGGTGGGGAAGGCATCCAGCGCACCGACGTAAATGTCCCGCACCGATTCGCTGCTGCTGGCCCCCACGGTAGTCAGATGGCCGCTGGCGAGAATGGGCAGTTGCAGCCCCAGCGCTTCGCAGTGCGCACGGGCCAGCTGGTAGAGGGACTGATAATGCGCGGCAATGGCTTGTTGCAAGCCCAGCTGTTTTTCCTCGGCACTCTGGCCAGCCTGGCTTTGCAATACATCACGGGCGCGGATGAAGGGCACCGCGCACAGCAGAGCCGCAGGGTTGCCTGCGGCATCGTGCAGGGTAATCAGCTGGCGCGACAGGTCTTCCTGTACTGCCGGAATGACGGTGCAACCCAGATAGGCCAGCAAGGGACGGCTTTCCTCCAGCGTGGCCACCGAGTCATGATTGCCGCCCAGCAGGATCAGCCGGCAGTGCGCATCATGCAGGCGAACCACCAGCTGGTTGTAGAGTTCCCGTGCATAACTGGGTGGCGCGCCGGTATCGAAAATATCGCCCGCCAGCAGTACTGCATCCACAGCCTGTTGCTGTACTTGCTGCAACAGCCAGTCGATCAGTGCCTGATGTTCGGCCTGACGGCTGCGGCCCATGAAATGCTGGCCCAGATGCCAGTCCGAAGTGTGAAGAATGCGCATGCCATCGCTCTTGCCGGAAAACAGCGCATTCTAGCAAG
>NZ_JAYSDA010000036.1:0-31467 GCF_041914625.1 Aquitalea pelogenes
ACCTGCACCCGCTGCTGGAACCGGTACTGGCCCCCACCTACGGCATCATGGTGTATCAGGAACAGGTGATGCAGTCCGCCCAGGTGATTGGCGGCTACTCGCTGGGCGGTGCCGACTTGCTGCGCCGCGCGATGGGTAAAAAGAAGGTGGAGGAGATGGTGGCGCAGCGCGCCATGTTCGTGCAGGGTGCCGCCAAGCAGGATATTCCGGAATCCAAGGCCAACGAAATCTTCGACTACATGGAGAAATTCGCCGGCTACGGTTTCAACAAGTCGCACGCCGCCGCCTATGCACTGGTGGCCTACCATACGGCCTGGCTCAAGGCACATCATTGCGCCGCCTACATGGCTGCCACCATGTCCACCGAACTGGACAATACCGACCAGCTGAAGGTGTTTTATGACGACGCCACCGACCCCAAGAACGGCCTGCGCTTCTTACCGCCGGACGTCAATCACAGCTTCTACCGCTTTGTGCCGGTCAGCCGTCAGGAAATCCGCTATGCACTGGGCGCGATCAAGGGCAGTGGCGAATCTGCCGTAGACCATATCGTGGCGGTGCGTGAAGCCAGCGGCCCCTACACCAGCCTGTTTGATTTCTGCCAGCGCACTGACAAAAAGCTGGTCAACAAGCGGGTGATCGAAGCGCTGATCCGCGCCGGTGCCTTCGACAGCATCGAACCCAACCGCGCCCTGCTGTTTGCCAATGTCGGCCTGGCGATGGAAGCGGCCGATCAGGCCCATGCCAATGCCAATCAGGGTGGCCTGTTCGACATGTTTGGCGACGATGTGGCGCCGGCAGTGGAAATGGTGGCCACCCGGCCATGGAATGACGCCGTCAAACTGGCGGAAGAAAAACTGGCCATCGGCTTTTACTTGTCCGGCCACCCGTTCTCCGCTTATGCGCAGGAAGTGCGTGCCTTCATCAAGACCACACTCTCGCGCCTGACTCCGCGCAAGGAGCCGCAGCTGCTGGCCGGTTTTGTCACCGGCATCCGCGTCAAGATGGGCAATCGCGGCAAGATGGCCTTTGTCGAACTGGACGATGGCAGCAGCAAGCGCGAAATCGGCCTGTTTGGTGACAGCTATGAAGTCAACCGCAACAAGCTGAAAGAAGACATCGTGCTGGTGGTGCAAGGCAAGGTGAGCGAGGACAGTTTCTCCGGCGGCCTGCGCATCATGGCCGACCGCATTTACGATCTGGGCGAAGCACGCAGCTGCTTTGCCCGCGGCCTGTCCTTGCAGATGAACGGCAATGCCGATGTCAACCGGCTGAAAGCCTTGCTCACCCCCTATCGTGACGAGGAAAATGGCGGCCTGGTACGCATCAGCTACAGCAATGCCCAAGCGCGTGGCGATGTGGCCCTGTCGCAAGGCTGGGCCGTACGGCTGGACGACAGCCTGCTGCTGGCCTTGCAGGACTGGCTGGGCGAAACCGCGGTGAAGATATTGTGGTAAAGCCCGGCTGAACGCCGGCACCGGCCTTGCTGCTGGCGGGCAACAATTGTTCATTATTGACAGCCAGTCACCGTTTGGCAGCAGGCAGCCGGCATCGTAAGCTGTGCTGCTGCCTACCGGGCAGCGTCTCACCATCCACCCATGCCGTGCGCTTGCCAACTGCTTGCACACGGCATGTCTGATTGCATCAAAGGGGAAACATGAACTGGAATCAGGAACTGGGCACCAGCCTGGTGTGGGTAGCCAAGGCCTATGGCATCACTTGCCTGCTGTTTGTCATTGCGGTGTGGAGCCTGACCCGGCTCACCAGCTGGGGCCGGCAATTCTGGCAACTGAGCGGTGCTTACTTCAGCCTGCGGCGTAGTGCCAAACCACTGCTGGCCATTGCGCTGATCCTGCTGCTGACCCTGGCTGGTGTCCGGCTGGACGTGGTGCTGTCCAACTGGAGCAACGGGCTGTATACCTCCTTGCAGCAACTGAATGAAAGCCTGTTCTGGAGCTTTGTCCGCATTTTCTGCATTCTGGCCAGCCTGCATGTGCTGCGCAGCCTGTTCAGCTTTTACGTCAACCAGAGCTTTTCCATCCACTGGCGTGCCTGGCTGAACGAACAACTGCTGCAAAGGTTGTTGAGTCAGCAAGCCTTCTACCGCCTGCAATACCTGCCGCAACACAGCGACAACCCCGACCAGCGTATCCAGCAGGATGTCAGCAGCTTCGTCAGCAGTTCGCTCGGCCTGTCGATGGGCGTGGTCAGCGCTCTGGTGTCCACCCTGGCCTACACGCTGATCCTGTGGAACCTGTCCGGCCCCTTGCAGCTGCTGGGGGTGGAAATACCCCGCGCCATGGTGTTTGCGGTGTTTGTCTACGTGCTGATTGCCACGGTGCTGGCAGTGAAGATCGGCCGCCCACTGGTACGCTTGAACTTCCTGAACGAGCAATACAACGCCAACTATCGTTACCTGCTGGTGCGCTTGCTGGAGTATGCGGAAAGCATTGCTTTTTATGCCGGGGAAAAAGTGGAAGGCATGCTGCTGCGCAGCCGTTTTGGCCAGATCATCCACAATAACTGGCGCATCGTGTTCCGGTCGCTGAAATTCCAGGGCTTCAACCTGATTGTCAGCCAGACCGCCGTGGTGTTTCCACTCATCGTGCAGGCCCATCGCTTTTTCTCCAAGCAGATTACCCTGGGCGACCTGATGCAAACCTCCCAGGCTTTCGGCACGCTGCACGACAATCTGTCCTTTTTCCGCAATGCCTATGACGACTTTGCCGGTTATCGCGCGGTGCTCAACCGTCTGTCCGGCTATTGCGACTCCATGCAGGAAGCCGCCAGCCTGCCGCGCCCCGCCATCAGCCATCAGGGCAAGCGGCTGGCGCTGGAAGCCTTCAGCCTGCACAGCCCGGCTGGCGACTGCCTGCTGGACAATGTCTCGCTGGAGATTCCGGCAGGCAGTGCATTGCTGATTCGCGGCCGTTCCGGCTCGGGCAAAACCACGCTGCTGCGCAGCCTGGCCGGCTTATGGCCCTATAGCAAGGGCCAAATCATCCTGCCAGCAAGCGGTGTGATGTTCCTGTCGCAAAAGCCTTACCTGCCGGGCGGCAGCCTGCGCGATGCGCTGTACTACCCGGCTAGCCCGCCGCAGGGCGGCAGTGCACAGCTGGAACAGATACTGCAAAGCATACAGCTGGGCCACCTGCTGCCGCGGCTGGATGAAGAGCGTGACTGGGGCCACAGCCTGTCGCTGGGCGAACAGCAGCGCTTGGCCTTTGGCCGCCTGTTGCTGAACCAGCCGGATATCGCTTTTCTGGACGAAGCCAGTTCGGCGCTGGACGAAGGACTGGAAGATGCCATGTATCGCCTGCTACGTGAGCAACTGCCGGACACCACGCTGGTAAGCGTCGGCCACCGCAGCAGCCTGCTGCAATACCATCAGCAGCAATTGCAGATTCTGGGCCGGGGCCGCTGGGAAGTACTGCCAGCCTGAACCCGCCCTTTCCGCTAAACGACCGCACGGCCTGCGCCGCTGCGGTCTTTTTTATGTCTGATCACACCCGCCATATCAGAAGCATTTTTTTATGCTGTTTGAAGCAAAACTGCATAATCATCAAATAATTCAAAACTTTCCTGCAAACGTCACGTGTAGCTGCTATAGGTAAATTTACGTAGCACGACTACATATGCCAATGACGAATAACAACAAGATGAACACTTGCAAGGAAGACTCTCATGACCATCATCCGACGCCTCATCCTCACCCTCGCTATTGCCCTGCTTGCCCTGCTGCTGGTGGGAGGCTTTGGCATTTACCAGCAAAAGCAGGCCAGCAACCGTTTTGAAGACACCATCAGCAATATTGCGCCCAGCATTCGCGACCTGAACGGTATGGTGTATGCCTTCATGGACATCCGCAGTGCCATCATCAAGCACTCGGTATCGCATACCACTGGGGAAAAGGCAGCCGCAGAAGCCATGTCGGGCGAGGCTGACAAAAAGCTGGACGACCTGTTGAATGACTACGAGAAAAACCTGATTGCTGATGATCACGATCGTCAGTTGTTACAGGATGAAAAAGCCAAGCTGGCCGCATTTCGTGCTGAACGTAACAAGTACTTCGACATGTCCAACAGCGGCAAGGACGATCTGGCTGATGCCATGCTGCGCGACGGCCCCTTGAATACCACCGGTGCAGAGCTGCGCAAGGCCCTGAATACCCATAACGAATACAACCTCAAGCTGGCCTTTGATACGCTGGAAACCAACAAGGCTGCGTACAATGCTTCATTGCTGCAAACCAGCGGCATGATTGCTGGCGTGGTGTTGCTGGTACTGTTCATGGGCGTCACCCTGTTCCGCACCATCAGCCGTGGCCTGACTTCCATCCAGCACACCATGCAACAGGTCAGCCAGTCGCTGGACTTCACCCAGCGCGCCCCGGTCATCAACCAGGATGAAATCGGCAATACTGCCACTGCCTTCAATAATCTGCTGGGTGGTTTGCAGACCAATCTGAAATCCATCCTGGAAGGGGCGCGCTCGGTAGCCGCAGCCTCGGAAGACCTGTCGCAGACTGCCACCCAGGTGGCTGCTGCGGCCGATGCGCAATCGTCCTCTTCTGCCAATATGGCCGCCACCATCGAACAGATGACCGTCAGCGTGAACCATGTGGCCACCCGTGCCGAAGAATCCCGCGACCTCGCGCACAATGCCGGCAGCCTGGCGCATCAGGGTTCCACCACCATCAGCCAGACCATTCACGACATTCGCGACATTTCCAGCGCAGTGGACAGCGCAGCGGGCAGCATTCGCGAACTGGACACCTATAGCGCCCAGGTGGACACCGTGGTGGGGGTAATCAAGGATATTGCCGACCAGACCAATCTGCTGGCGCTGAATGCCGCTATCGAAGCAGCACGGGCTGGCGAAATGGGTCGCGGCTTTGCCGTGGTGGCCGACGAAGTGCGCAAGCTGGCCGAACGCACCAGCAGCTCCACCCAGGAAATTTCCTCCACCATCAATGCCATGCGTGACCGCTCGCGCCAGGCCACCGAACAGATGCATGCCGCCGAGGAACTGGTACGCAATGGCGTGAGCCGTGCCGACCATGCCGACCATGCCATCAAGCAGATTGGCGAGGCCACCGGCAATACCGTACACATGGTCACCGAGATTTCCGATGCCATCAAGGAACAGGGCAAGGCCACCAACAATATTGCGGTACAGGTAGAACAGATTGCCCAGATGACGGAAGAAGCGTCCTCGGCAGCACAGGAAGCGGCCAGCAGTGCGCGTCATCTGGACGAACTGGCACGCCACCAGATCAGCACCTTGCAGCAGTACCGCCTGTAAAACACCTTCCTTGCAGTCGTGGCCGCCAGTGTTACGCTGGCGGCATTTTTTTTGCCATTGACCAACGGAACAAAAAAGAAACCCGCCCGGATGCCGGACGGGTGATTCACCGCAAGGGTGAAAGTCTGCCCAGGCCAGTCGCAGCCTGGGCAGTACTTTTGTTATAGCCGCAAATCACAGTGGCGTGCCCTTTGAACTTGACCAGACGCTGACCGGGCCATTAGCATAAACAAATGTTTTACTAACAAACATAAGTTTAATGACCGAACGCGAACAGGAAATCCTGCAATGGCTGCGGCAGAACCCGCTGATTCCGCAGCAGGAACTTGCCGACCAGCTGGGCATCAGCCGCTCGGCCGTGGCCGGCCACATCATGAAGCTGATGCAAAAGGGTCAGATTCTGGGCAAGGGCTATATTCTGGCCGACAGCCCTTATGTGGTGGCGCTGGGCGGTGCCAATATGGACATTCGTGGCAGCACGGTGGCCGCTCTGCGTCAGGGCGACTCCAATCCCGGCAGGATAAGCTGCTCGGCCGGTGGTGTGGCACGCAATATCGCGGAAAACCTGGCCCGGCTGGGGGCGGATTGCCGGCTGATCAGCGCCGTGGGAGATGACCTCTACGGCCGGGCGCTGCTGGAAAGCACCCAGCGCGCCGGGGTTGATGTCCGCCACGTCCTGCTGCTGCCGGATGCTGCCACCTCCACCTATCTGTCCATTCACGGACCGGATGGCGACATGGCCATTGCCATCAATGACATGGATATCCTGACCCGGCTGGATGCCACGCGTCTGGCACCACAGCGCGAACTGCTGCGTCATGCCGGTTTGATTGTGGCCGATGCCAATCTCTCGCCCGATGCCCTGGCCTGGTTGTTTGCCGAAGCCGGCGACACCCCGGTGTTCATGGACACGGTATCTGCCTTCAAGGCCGACCGCCTGCGCCCCTGGCTGGGCCGCATCCACACCCTGAAACCCAACCGGCTGGAAGCGGCCAGCCTGTCCGGCCTGCCGCTGGATACCCCCGAACAGGCCCCGGCCCTGGCCAGCTGGTTTCACCAGCAGGGCATCCGGCAGCTGATTGTCAGCCTGGCCGCCGACGGGGTGTTTTACAGCCATGCCGACGGTACACATGGCTGGTGCCCGGCCCCGGCCTGCGACATTGTCAACGCCACCGGCGCAGGTGACGCGCTGATGGCCGGCCTTGCCTGGGGCGCGCTGCAAGGCATGCCCTTACCCCACGCCGTGGAACTGGCACAAGCCTGTGCTGCTCTCACCCTGAGCTGCGCCGCTACCAACAACCCCACCTTGTCACTGACAGCCGTACAACAGCTGTGCCCCAATTTGCCTTATCCGGAGCAATCATGAGCCAACACCCTTACCTGGACATCCATCCCGAAGTCGCCGCTGCGCTGGCCGCCGGTCAGCCAGTCGTTGCACTGGAATCCACCATCATCTCCCACGGCATGCCCTATCCGCAAAACGTGGCCACCGCCTTGCAAGTGGAAGCCGAAGTGCGTGCCCATGGCGCGGTACCCGCCACCATTGCCATCATTGATGGCCGCCTGAAGGCTGGCCTTGGCGCGGATGAAATCGAACTGTTGGGCAAACGTGGCCGGGAAGTGGTCAAGGTCAGCCGCCGCGACCTGCCTTTCATCGTGGCGGGCCGCCAGACCGGAGCCACCACCGTGGCTTCCACCATGATCATCGCCGCCATGGCCGGTATTCGCGTATTTGCCACCGGCGGCATTGGCGGCGTGCACCGTGGTGCCCAGCACAGCTTTGATATTTCTGCCGACCTGCAAGAACTGGCCCAGACCCCGGTCACCGTGGTGTGTGCTGGTGCCAAGTCGATTCTGGACCTGGGCCTGACACTGGAATACCTGGAAACCCACGGCGTGCCGGTAATCGGCTACCAGACTGCCACCCTGCCCGCCTTCTTCACCCGTGAAAGTGCTTTCAAAGTGGATTACCGCCTGGACAGTTCGGCCGACATTGCCGCCGTGATGCAAGCCAAATGGGCGATGGCGCTGAAGGGTGGCATGGTGGTGGCCAACCCCATTCCGCAGCAATTCGCCATGCCGTCGGACAAGATTGACGCCGCCATCGAACAAGCCCTGCAGGAAGCCAGTGATCAAGGCATCGGCGGCAAGGAATCCACCCCCTTCCTGCTGGCACGGGTGTGCGAGCTGACCGGCGGCAACAGCCTGGCTTCCAACATTCAGCTGGTACTGAACAATGCCCGCCTGGCCGCCGCCATTGCACAGGACTACTGCCGCCTGACCGCCTGAGCACACCCGCCAACGCCCTGCTGCCGACATGGTTGACGCCTGCTGGCAGCAGCGGTGTAATCCTCGCCCCACCCTCTGGAATGCCGCCATGTCACCGCTTGAACTCACCCCGCAACTGCAACACTGGCAACAGCAGCTGATCGGGCTACTGCAACAACAGGAACCAGATGCCGACGGTGCCCATGATCTGTCGCACTTTCACCGGGTATGGGCGGCGGCGCGGCACATCCTGCCGCATCACCCGCAGGCCGATGCCCTGGTGGTGCTGGCAGCCTGTTATTTGCACGATCTGGTCAATCTGCCAAAGAATCACCCGGACCGGGCACAGGCATCGCGGCTGGCTGCCGCCAAGGCCAGTCAGTTACTGGCGGATGCTGGCTTTCCGACTGACAAGCTGGCTACCGTGGCGCACGCCATCGAGGCGCACAGTTTTTCCGCCAATATCCCGCCGCAAACCGACGAAGCGCGCATCGTGCAGGACGCCGACCGCATGGACGCGCTGGGCGCCATTGGCCTTGCGCGCATGTTCTACACCTCGGGCCGCATGGGTCGGCAACTGGCGCATCCGGACAACCCGCTGGGCGCAGGCCGGGCGCTGGATGACCGTGAATACGCGCTCGATCACATCGAAGTGAAACTGGAAAAGCTGCCCGACATGATGCAAACCGCAGCAGGCCGTGCCATGGCGGTGGAGCGGCTGGCACGCTTGCATGCCTTTCGCCAGCAGTTTGTCGAGGAATGGCTGGCACGCTGAGGCCGTACTTCACCGGATGGGCAAGCCTTGTGGCTGCGGCGTATGATGGGACAAAAGCTGTCAATAACAGAGGAGATGTCCCATGCACTATCACAACGCACGTCTGCTGGAACAGGTCCACGTGGTGGTGGCAGATCTGGCTGCCAGCAAACGCTTTTACCAGGCCATCCTGCATGAGCTGGGCCGCACGCTGAGTGCAGAAGGTGCCGACTTCTTCCGCGCCGACGAACTGCTGGTGACAGGCGGCAAGCCGGAACAGCGCAGCCATGTTCATCTGGTATTCCGCGCGGCAAGCCCGCAGCTGCTGACCGGCTTTGTGGCCGCGGGCCTGGCTGCCGGTGGCCGCCCCGCCCCCAGCCTGGTTCTCGGGGATGACAGCAAGCGCTGTACCCTGCTGGACCCGGATGGCAACCCGGTCCATGCCGTGGTTGATGCCACACCGGCAAGCGAAGACAAGCCCGGCCTGCTGGAACACAAGGCTCCCTTCACCGTGTGCGAATAAACCGGTCATGCCAGCATCCGGGCTGGCCATAAAAAAACGGAGGGCATTGCCCTCCGTACAAGTCTTGTAGCCAGGAGTGTTACAAGAAAACCTGCCAGCCCCGTCATCATCCCGACAGGGCCACATGCATGGGTTACGGTTTATTTCCAGCTTTGCGGGAATTTGTAACCGGCATATTTCTGTTTGGCCCAGTCACTGAAGGCCTTGCTGTTGTAAGCGGCAATCACGTCACGTGCCCACGGCTTGCCCGCATCGGCAGCGCGCACCACACCCCAGTTGACATAGGCGTAGCTCTTTTCCTGGAACACGGCCTCGGTCAGCTTGATGCCGGAACTGGTGGCGTAGTTGCCGTTGATGACGGCAAAGTCCACATCGTTACGCGAGCGCGGCAGCTGGGCGGCTTCCAGCTGGACAATCTTCAGCTTTTTCACGTTCTGGGCGATATCACGCTCGGAAGCGGTCAGCGGGTTGATACCCGGCTTGAGCTTGACCCAGCCCAGATCGCTCAGCATCACCAGTGCACGGGCAAAGTTGGACGGATCGTTCGGCGCGGAAATGGTGCTGCCTTCCTTCACGTCCTTGAGCGACTTCAGCTTTCCCGGATAGATGCCCAGCGGTGCAGTCGGCACCTGGAATACTTCTTTCAGGCTCAGCTTGTGTTCCTTGACGAAGTTGTCCAGGTAAGGCTTGTGCTGGAATACGTTCACATCCAGCGCACCTTCCTGCAGGGCCATATTGGGACGTACATAATCGGTGAATTCCACCAGTTTGACCGCATAGCCCTGCTTTTCCAGGATAGGCTTGATCGACTGCTTCACCATGTCGCCAAAGTCACCCACGGTGGTGCCAATCACGATTTCCTTCTTGGCCGGGTCAGCCGCCAGTGCCGGACCGGCAATGGCCAGACCCAGACAAGATACGGCCAGCGCCTTGATGACGAATCTACGCATGTGAACTCCTTGCAATGATTGATAAGGGAAAGCAGCTGGCCTGGCTGCCAGGCAGCACACCAGCCGGGTTGCCGGGCTGACGGTGTCGCCCGGTCTGTAGGATTGATTCAGCGCTTGTCCAGCCTGGCGGCCAGCCGGTTGCCCAGCAGCTGGATGATCTGCACGATCACCACCAGCAGCAGTACCATGGCCACCATCACGTCGGTCTGGAAACGGTAATAGCCATAACGGATGGCCAGATCGCCAATACCGCCGCCACCCACCACCCCCGCCACGGCGGAATAGCTCAGAAAGCTGATGGTGAGAATGGTCAGGCTGGAAATCAGCCCGGAGCGGGCTTCGTTCAGCAATACCTTGATGATGATCTGCAAGGGGCTGGCCCCCATGGCCTCGGCCGCTTCCACCACACCGCGTGGAATCTCGCGCAGGGTTTGTTCCACCAGCCGGGCAAAATACGGAATGGCGGCAAAGGACAGCGGCACGGCCGCAGCCACCGGGCCGATGGTGCTGCCCACCAGCAGGCGGGTAAGCGGCACCAGCGACACCATCAGGATGATGAAGGGGAAGGAGCGCACCAGGTTCACCGTCCAGCCCAGCACACCATTGACCAGACGGTTGGCAAACAGCTGGCCCGGCTGCGACAGGTACAGCCAGATACCCAAGGGCCCGCCCAGCAGGATGGCGGCAGCCAGTCCCACGCCCAGCATCAGGCCGGTTTCCTGACAGGCCTGCCAGATTTCCGGGGCCATGCCGGCCAGGTCGGCCAATGCCGCAGCAAAAGTCATTTCTTCCATCACGCAGCCTCCAGCAAAGAACGGGCGAGGTCTGAACGGGCATCCACCTTGCCCTCGCTCACATCCACCACTTCCACCACCTGGCCGGCGTCCAGCACGGCCGCGCGGTGGCAGATGGAACGCACCACATGCATTTCGTGGGTGACAATCACCACCGTCACGCCAAAGCGCTGATTGATGTCGCGCAGGCAGTCCAGAATGGACTGGGTGGTTTTCGGGTCCAGTGCCGAAGTGGGTTCATCCGCCAGAATCACCTTGGGACGCGGAGCCAGTGCACGGGCAATGCCCACACGCTGCTTTTGCCCACCGGACAGCTGGGCCGGATAGTGCTGCGCACGGTCGGCCAGCCCGACCACTTCCAGACATTCGGCCACGCGCTGGGCGATATCGGCCTTGGACCAGCCGGCAATCTCAAGCGGGAAGGCGATGTTGTCGGCCACGGTGCGGTTGGCCATCAGGTTGAATTGCTGGAACACCATGCCCAGATGCTGACGGGCGCGCCGCAAGGCAGGCGCATCCATGGCGGTGAGGTCTTGCCCGTCCACGATGACGGCGCCGCTGTCCGGACGCTCCAGCAGGTTGATCAGCCGCAGCAAGGTGGATTTGCCGGCACCGGAAAAACCGATCAGGCCGAACACTTCACCAGCGGTGATGGCGAGCGAGGTATCCTGCACAGCGTCGAACCAGCCGCCACCGGGGCGGCGAAAACGCTTGCGGATGTTTTGCAGATGAATCATTCAAATACTCCGGAATGCATAAAGCCCGCCGGTGACGCTGGCGGGCTTTATGCATGGAATCTTTGAATACTGAAAAGATTATATAAGCAGAAACTGAATTGATACGGGGTCTGCTTACCCACGCTTTAGCTGTTTTACGCCCGCAAGCTGTGTCAAATCGGCGATTAATTTTGGGTATTGAACAGCAATTTTCGCTTTACGTCAAGCCTGATGCAGTATTCCTGCCCGAAAAGCGCAAGCTTTGCAGTAAAACGGAAATTTTGCTGCTGATAAAGCAGGATTACGGCATGGTTTTATCAATCGTCAAATACTGATGTTTCATATCGAACGTCAGCATTTTCATGCTGGAAGCAGCGATGCCGTCAGTGGCAAATGGTCCGACAAACGCGACCAGGGCAGGCCGCGCAGCACATCGGCACTCAGCACCCGCAGGCCGCGCACATAAATGCGGTCCAGCGGCAGCACCGGCAGCCGTGCCGGAAAGCTTTGCGCGTAATGGCCGCGGTGGGTGAGAAACACTTCCTGCAAGCCCGCCTGCTGCAGGAGTTCGCTGGCCTCGCCCTGCCAGTCGTTGAAGTCGCCGGCCAGGATGATGGGCGTATCCGGCGCAATGGCTGCCTCGATGTAATGCAGCAGATTGGCGTATTGCTTGCGCCGGTCGCGGGCCAGCAAATTGAGGTGTGCACACAGCGCGGCCACCGGCCGGTTCCAGCCTCGTGGCAACAGCATGCAATGCAACAAGCCACGGCTTTCAAAGCGGTTGACCGACAGGTCGCGGTTACACCATTCGATGATGGGATGACGGGTCAGCACCGCATTGCCATGATGGCCGTGTTCATAGGCGGCATTCAGGCCATACACCACCTTGTGATCCAGCCGCCGGGCCAGATAGTGATGCTGGGCTTGTACCGGCCAGCCCTCGTGACGCAGCGAACGCAGCAGGTTCTTGCCTTGTACTTCCTGCAAGAACAGCAAATCCGGTGACTGCATTTCCAGCGCATGGGCAATTTCATCAACCCGCACATGGCGGTTCAGCGGGGACATGCCCTTGTGGATGTTGTAGGTGGTGATCTTGAGCGGCTTCATCATCTATCCATAGCGCAAGCAGCCTCGCTTGCGCCAGTCCCTGGCGCAAATAATGCGCAATTTTCATCCGGGGTGGAGTCAACTTCACGTATCCGCATGCCAGTCAGCCTGAAGCTGAGGCGGGGCGCGCCAGCCAGCTTTATTTCAGGTAAGAGCGGACCAGGCGCATGACCTGGTCGGCTTCCTGCTGCCGTTCCGGGTCGACGTCGGCACCAATGGCGGCGGGGGCCAGCAGATGCTCGCGCAGATGGCCTTCCAGCACCTCGGCCATCAGGCCATTGACCGCACCGCGTATCGCAGCAATCTGCTGCAGTACCGCCATGCACTCCTGCCCTTCCTCCAGCGCCCGCTCGATGGCAGCGGCCTGTCCCTGGATACGCCGTACTCTGGCCAGTAGCGGTTTTTTTCCCTTTACGGTGTGTCCCATTGCAATTTTCTTTCTCAAAACATACTAGGGGGTAGTATATTGCGGACATTCTCATCCTGATACGCATCCGCATCATGCCACCACTGAGCGAACTGATACAGCAAGGTTCCACCAACCTCTGGCTGTTCATTCCATCCGCCATCCTGCTGGGCGCCCTGCACGGGCTGGAGCCTGGCCACTCCAAAACACTGATGGCGTCCTTCATCATTGCCATCCGCGGCAGCATTGCCCAGGCCGTGCTGCTGGGCTTGTGTGCGGCCTTGTCCCACTCGCTCGTCGTCTGGCTGCTGGCGGCAAGCGCCCTGCACTATGGCAACCAGTTACTGGTTGAACAGGCGGAGCCATGGCTGCTGTTGCTTTCCGGCATCATCGTGCTGGGCATTGCCAGCTGGATGGCATGGCGCACGCGACTGGACAATCTGGCGGCCCGGGCCTGGCAGCATGCACCGCACGGCGGCAAGATGATCAATACCGGCCATGGACTGGTGGAGTTGGTGCTGGAGGGTAATGACAGTAACAGCCAGGCCCGTTTTCGCCTGTATTGCTACAGCACACAGCTACGCCCGCAAAAGCCGGCCAGTGACGTGCAGTACCGGCTACAGGTACGGCGGGACGACGGCCAGCAAGAGGACTACCTCCTGATATCACGAGGGAGCTACCTGCAGGCGGAGCAACCCGTTGCCTTGCCGCACCAGTTTTCCGTCACGCTGCACATGCTGCATGGCAACCATGGCCATGAGTTTGCCCTGCGCTTTGGCCCACCGGCAGCGCGGCGCTACCAGCAGCGCAGTCAGAATGCCGCTGTTGTCGGCAAGGGCAGCATGTTGGCACGGCCGCAACGCGCGTCGGCCCAGGCCGACACCGCCGAGCCGTATCAGGATGCCCATGAAAAAGCCCATGCCGAGGAAATTGCCCGGCGCTTTGCCGGCAAAACGGTAAGCAATGGCCAGATTGCCCTGTTCGGGCTGACTGGCGGCCTGATGCCCTGCCCAGCCTCGGTCACCATCCTGCTGATTTGCCTGCAGCTCAAGCGGGTAGCGCTGGGTCTGACCATGGTGGCGTCTTTCAGCATCGGCCTGGCCATTTCACTGGTGAGCGTTGGCGTGGTGGCCGCCTGGGGAGCACGGCGGCTGGGTGAGAAGTTTCATCAGCTGGACGGCACCATACGACGTCTGCCTTATCTGTCCAGCCTGATGATGGTGGTGATTGCAACCGTGATGATGCTGCAAGGGGGTCTGCAGCTGGCCGGCTGAATCAGGCCTTGACCCAACCCAGCGCAATCGGCTTGGCCAACAGGTAACGATAGCTGCGGTTGAGGCCATCGAGCATACGCTGGCCAAAGCGCGGCCAGGCGGCATGCATGGCCAGCGCATAGGGCAGCGACAGCAGCAGGCCGCCCAGAATATCCAGCGGCCAGTGCACACCCAGATAAATGCGTGACACCCCTACCAGCACGGTCAGCAGCAACAGCAGTTGGCCCAGCCTGGCCTTGCCGGCCAGCCAGAAGGCAAAGGCGGTGGTGGCGAAGATGGTGGTGTGGTCACTGGGGAAGGACGGGTCGGCTGCATGGTCGATAAAGCGATACCCCAGGCCAATGGCAAAGGGGCGCGGGTGATCCCACAACATGCCGATCAGCTGATTGCACAGCAAGGCCAGCCCGACACTGAACAGCACCTTCAGCGCACGCTCGCGCTGGGCACGCTCACCCCACAGCCACATCAGCAGCAGCAATACCGGAATCAGCAAAATCAGGTATTTGGCAAAGAAGATGGCCAGCTTGATCATCAGCACGGACGAGACGGGCGTGGCGTTGATGAGCAGGAAACAAGCCTGATTGAAGCTTTCCAGTGCAAACATGACAGTATGATGACAATTAACGGAAAAACGGATTGTAACGATCCTGCCGCATGCTGTCCTTGCCTGTTTTGTGACGAAGTTTGTCCTGTCTGTGCAAAATGGGCACACTTTGCTTACACAAATGCCGATTCCGGACAGTCCATGCCTGCCAACAACACACCGCCAGCACCACGGTCCGTCTCTTTGCGCGAGGCAAGCGCTTTCTGGCTGAAGCTGGGTTTCATCAGCTTTGGCGGCCCGGCCGGGCAGATTGCCATCCTGCATCAGGAACTGGTGGAGCGCCGCCGCTGGATTTCCGAGCGCCGCTTTTTGCACGCACTCAATTACTGCATGTTGCTGCCCGGCCCGGAAGCCCAGCAGCTGGCGACGTATATTGGCTGGCTGCTGCACCGCACGCCTGGCGGCATCGTGGCTGGCGGACTGTTTGTGCTGCCTTCGCTGCTGATCCTGATTGCGCTGTCGTGGGCCTATCTGGTATTTGGCCAGCTGGGTGTGGTGGCGGGCATGTTTTACGGCATCAAGCCGGCCATTGTCGCCATCGTGCTGCATGCGGCACTGCGCATTGGTCAGCGTGCCTTGAAGAACCGCCTGCTGTGGGGACTGGCACTGGCTTCCTTTATCGCGCTGGCCGGTTTCGGACTGCCCTTCCCGCTGATCATCCTGACTGCGGCCTTGATCGGCGCGCTGGCGGCCAAACGCTACCCAGCGCTGTTTGCCGCCGCAGGCAGCGGACATGGTGCAGCGCATCAGTCAGCCGGACCGGCACTGATAGACGATGACACCCCGCCGCCTCCGCATGCCCGCTTCACGCGTGGTGGGCTGGTGCGCGTCGTGCTGGCCGGCAGCGTGTTGTGGTGCGGCCCGATGCTGGTGCTGCTGGGCCTGTTTGGCTGGGACCACCCCTTCAGCCAGATGGGCTGGTTTTTCACCAAGGCTGCCTTGCTGACCTTTGGCGGGGCCTATGCGGTGCTGCCCTATGTCTATCAGGGTGCGGTGGTGCAGCATGGCTGGCTGAATGCCGGACAGATGATGGACGGACTGGCACTGGGCGAAACCACACCCGGCCCGCTCATCATGGTGGTGGCCTTTGTCGGCTTTGTCGGTGGCTTCCAGCATGCAGGGGGCATGGCTCCGGGGCTGGCTGGCACACTGGCCGCCTGCCTGGTGACCTGGTTTACCTTCCTGCCATCTTTCCTGTTCATTCTGGCTGGTGGGCCGCTGATTGAAAGCAGCCATGGCAAGCTGTCGCTCACTGCGCCACTGACTGCCATCACGGCGGCGGTGGTGGGCGTGATCGCCAACCTGGCGCTGTTCTTTGGCTGGCATGCGCTTTGGCCGCAAGGCTGGCAAGCCGGGCCGGACTGGCAGGCCATCCTGCTGGCCGTGGCTGCGGCACTGGCACTGCAGCGCTACAAGGTGGGGGTGATCAAGGTGATTGCCGCAGCAGCCGTGGCCGGCTGCCTGCTGCACAGCTAGTCGGCAGACAAGCCCAGCCGTGTTGCCAGCTGGCGGATGGCTGCGGCATTGGAGGGGGAAAACACCAGCTCGGCGGCCTGTTGCCAGGGCAGCCATTGCTGGGACACATGTTCGCCTTCTACCAGTCGCACCGCTTGTGGTGCGTCCAGTTGCAGGCCAAACACATATTCATCGTTATGCGTCACGCCGTCCGGGTAGCGATGACGCCAGTGCGGGTAGATTTCGTAGCGGTTGTGCAATTGCCAGTCACTCAGCACATGCTGGTCGGCATCCAGCCCGGTTTCTTCCAGCACTTCGCGCCGTGCTGTCTCCAGCAGGGTCTCGCTGCCTTCACGGCTGCCGGTGACCGACTGCCAGTAGCCCGCCCGGTCGGCGCGCTCAATCAGCAAGACTTCACCGGTTTTGGTGTGAATCACCACCAGCACGGAAACCGGCTGCTTAGTGCCCATCGCCACGTCCTCCGGATGCATCGGCCTTGCTCGCGGCCAGCAAGCCGGCCAGTTCCACCGCCGACTTGACGCCCATTTTCTCGAACACACGGGCACGGTGTACTTCCACCGTTTTCATGCTGATGGAGAGCTCCTCGGCAATCTGCTTGTTCAGCTTGCCCAGCAAGATAAGCTGCATCACTTCCTTTTCGCGCTCGGTCAATTGCGCCAGCATGCTGCCCACCCGCTGACGGCGGCCATGGCTGGCACGGTTGCTTTCATCCTGTAGCAGCATTTTTTCCACCCGCGACAGCAATACCTCGTCGTCGAATGGTTTTTCCATGAAATCCAGCGCGCCCAGCTTGATGGCGGCCACCGCATGCGGCACATCGCCATGGGCGGTCAGCATGATGGCCGGCGGGCAGTAGTCCAGGCCGGCAAGGCGCTCCAGCAACATGATGCCGGACATGCCGGACATACGCAGGTCGACAATCAGGCCGTTAAAGCCGGTATCCGGGCCGGTGGCCAGGAACTCTTCGGCACTGTCAAAGCCGCTAACCTGGTAGCCCTGACCGTCCAGCAGCCAGATCAGCGCCTGCCGTACCGCGGCATCGTCATCCACAATCGCCAGTCGTTTGCCTGTCATCCCTGCTCTCCCCGGCCGGGCAAGGCCACGGCCACATCACTGACAATACGCACATCCCGCTGCGGATAGGGAATTTCAATGCCCAGTTCCTTGAAACGCCGCCAGATGGCCAGATAGATTTCCGAACGCAAGCCCATGAAGCCGTTTTCCGGGTCTTTCACCCAGATGCCCAGTTCCAGATTGATGCCGCTATCGGCAAAAGCCGTGACAAAGGCAGCCGGGGCCGGGTCGGTCTTTACCCGCGGGTGCACTGCCGACTCACGCAGCACGGCCAGTGCCTGGTCCAGATCGGTACCGTAATCCACCTGGATGGGCAGGCTGATCCACATGGCCTTGTCCGAGTAGGACTGGTTGATCACGGTATTGGAAATCAGTGCGTCATTCGGCACCAGTGCTTCCGAGCCATCCGCGCTTTTCAGTACCACATAGCGCGAGGTGATGCGGGTGACATAGCCTACCCGGTTGTCCACCATCAGACGGTCACCAATCCGGATGGAGCGGTCCAGCAGGATGATGAAGCCGGACACATAATTGCTGGCAATCTTCTGCAAGCCAAAACCCAGCCCCACACCCACCGCGCCGCCAAACACTGACAGTACGGTGAGGTCTATCCCCACTACCGGCAGCGCGATGAGCACCGCCACCACGATCAGCAGGGAACGGGCCATCTTGGCAAACACGATGCGCAAGGACAGGTCCATGTGCTTGAGCGCCATCACCCGCGCCTCTATCACCCGGCTGACCCACAAGGCCACCACCACGATGACCGATACCCACAGCATGGCATTGAGGATGGTGAGCAGGTCCAGCCGCGACTTGCCGACGGAGAAGGAAACCGACTGCAGCCAGTCCAGCATTACGTCGTCAAAACCGATGGCCCAGCTGACAAAACCCAGCCACAGCATGGTGGCGATGAAATGTTCGGAATTACGCTCGAACTTGCCCTGCGGCAAGGCTTGGCGCATGACCGCGGTAAACAGCCGGATCACCCCCAGCCAGAACAGCATGGCGGTAAACAGGGGAAGCAGGTGCGGACGCGTATGCATCACCATCATCCAGCCCATGATGCACAACAGCATGGATACCAGCGCCACCAGCGGCAACACCAGCCGGAAGGCGGTATAGGGGATGAAACGGTCGTAACGCTCCGGGTGATGCATGAACCAGCGGCGGAAGGTATTGCGTGCGGCAAACACCCCCAGCAACAGGCATAGCACGCCTAACCCCAGCTGGGTCAGCCCGGGACCGGTCTGCAGCGCCTGCAATACCACGTCAAAATCCATTTCTTCACGCACAAACAGCATTGTTTTCTCCGTATCGCGCACCGAGGGTTCAGGCGCTCAGCACTGCGTCCTGCAAACGGCCTTCCACCAGCCGCAATGTACGCTGCGCCCGGCCAGCCAGCTCCAGGTCGTGCGTGACAATCACCAGACTGGTGCCCAGCCCGGCATTCAGTTCCAGCATCAGGTCGAACACCTGGCGCGCGGTCTGGTAATCCAGATTACCGGTAGGTTCATCGGCCAGCAGGCAGGCAGGTTCTGTCACCAGCGCACGGGCAATGGCCGCCCGCTGGCGCTCGCCACCGGACAACTCACCCGGCTTGTGCTGCAGGCGCTGGGCCAGGCCGACCCGTGTCAGCATGCTGGCCGCACGCTCTTCCGCTTCCTTGCGCGGCAGGCGACGAATCAGCAAGGGCATCATCACGTTTTCCAGCGCAGAGAATTCCGGCAGCAGGTGATGGAACTGGTAGACAAAGCCCAGCGACTGGTTGCGCAGCACACCACGTTCGGCCTCGGACAGACCGGCCAGATCGCGCCCCAGCACTTCCACCACGCCCTGGCTGGGCGTATCCAGCCCGCCCAGCAAGTGCAGCAGCGTGCTCTTACCGGAGCCGGAGGCGCCGACAATGGCCAGCCGTTCACCCTTGTCCACACTCAGCGATACATCGGACAGCACGGTCAGGTTGAGCCGCCCTTCGCTATAGGTTTTGCCCAGATTGCGGCAGTTCAGCACATTACTCATAGCGCAGCGCCTCCGCCGGCTGGGTGCGCGCGGCACGCCAGCTCGGGTAAATGGTGGCCAGCAAGGCCAGCAACAGGGCAATCACGGTAATGGTGCTGACATCGCCCAGCTGCACATCGGAAGGCAGGTAGTCGATCATGTACACCTCGCTAGACAACAGCTTGGTGCCCAGCACGCGTTCGATCAGCGGCACGATCACATCCAGATTCAGCGCCACCAGCACGCCACCGGCCACCCCGGCCAGGGTACCGCTGACACCGGCCACCGAGCCCTGGATCATGAAAATCTTCATGATGCTGGACGGTGCTGCACCCAGCGTGCGCAGGATGGCGATATCCGCCTGCTTGTCGGTCACCACCATCACCAGCGTGGACACCAGATTGAAAGCCGCCACCGCCACGATCAGGGTGAGGATGATGGTCATCATGCGTTTTTCGATTTGCACCGCACGGAAGTAATTGGCATTGGTATCCGTCCAGTCGGTCACCTGATCCTGCTGGCCCAGCGCCTGCTGCAGGTTGGCCTTCACCAGCGGAGCGAGCATCGGGTCATCCAGCTTCAGGCGCACGCCGCTGACGGTATTGCCCAGCCGCGACAACACCTGGGCATCCTGCAGATGGATCATGGCCAGCGAGGCGTCGTACTCGAACATGTCCACCTTGAAGATGCCGATCACGGTGAACTGCTTGTAACGCGGAATCATCCCGGCGGGCGTCACCGTGCCTTCCGGGGTGAACAGCGTCACCTTGTCGCCCATGCCCACATTCAGCTGTCTTGCCAGTTCCACCCCCAGCACGATGCCAAAACTGCCCGGCTGCAGCGCCTCCAGCTTGCCGCGCACCATGTGGCGGCCTACATCCACCACCTTGTCCTCAAGCACCGGTTCGATGCCGCGCACCAGACCGCCGCGTACATTGCCATAAGCGGAAAACAGCCCCTGACCATTGACGAAGGGCGCTGCCGCCAGCACATGGGTGTCCCGCTCTGCCACCTTGGCCACGCTCTGCCACTGCGGCAGACGGCCGTCAAAGGCAGAGATTTCTACATGGGAAGCCACACTGAGGATGCGGCCACGGATTTCCTTCTGGAAACCGTTCATCACCGACAGCACGATGATCAGCGCGGCCACGCCCAGCGCGATGCCGACAATGGAAATCAGGGAAATAAAGGAGATAAAACCGTTGCGCCGTTTGGCGCGCAAATAACGCAGCCCGATCAGGACTTCGAATGGCCAATGCATGCCAGAATGCCTTTCAGGGCTGGTAGGGGTTGTGCAGGCTCTGCATCAGGCGGACCAGGAAGTCTTTCACCTGCGCCTCGTCACAGCCCATCAGAATGGCATCTTCCAGCGCATCCTGCGCCATCTGCTGCAATTCTTCCAGGTTCTCGTTCATGACCTTGATCTTTTCCACGCAGGCCACAATGCCGCCCTGCGGATCTTTCCATACCGGTATGTCGATATTCATTGCCATGGCTGGCTATTCCTGAAAACGCAATGCCCGCACAGGCGGGCATGGAGGTGATGACAAACCGCCAGCTTGTCAGTTGGCGGGTTTCTTCTTTTTGCCGTGGCCGGATTTGGCAGCCTTGGCCGGCTTGCCGGCCTTGTCGGACTTGGCTGCACGGGAAGACTTCTCCGCCTTGCCGCCCTTCTTCTTGCTGCTGGCGGCTTCGGCCACCGGCTTGCACTTCTTGCCCTTGCGGCACTTCATCCTGGGCGCGACTGCACTACCGCCACTGCCCTTGGCTGACACCGTGTCCGTGCCATTCACGTCATCTGCCGCAGCCACGGTATTGGCATTGCTGCGATTGATGCGGCGGGCACCGTTCCAGCGGCTTTGCCAATAGCTCTGATTCAGACTGACCACTTCGATATTGCGGCCGGTACGTGGCGCATGGATGAACTTGCCATTGCCCATATACATGCCGACATGGGAATAGGCAAAACCACGGGTATTGAAGAAGACCAGGTCTCCCGCCACCAGTTCACTTTTATCGACAGGCTTGCCAATGCGGGCCATTTCGGCGGAAGTACGCGGCAAATTGACCTTGAGGGATTTCTGGAATACATAACGGACAAAGCCGCTGCAATCCAGGCCACTGACCGGCGAATTGCCACCAAAACGGTAGGCAACACCCAACAGGCTCATGGCCTGCAGCAGCAAATCTCCTACAGCATCCTCGCCAGGCGAGGCATACTTGGCAATGGGGTCTTCCGAGGCCTCGACCTTGGGCCGTGCGTCCTGCGCAGTTTTTTCAGGTGCGGCCTGGGCAAAAACCATGACGCCAGCAAGCATCACGGCGAGTAATCGGAGTTGCAATTTCATAGGCCGCACTCTATCGGACAGGGACGGGAGTGTAAAGCCAACTTGGACACCAGATAGCCCATGCTCAGAGAAACTCTTGTTGCAATGCGTGACCTTCCACGCCTGAAGGAAATCAGCGGCATTCTCATCCGCCACGGTCTGGGCGAGTTTGCCCAGCGCCTGCGCCTGCCGCGCGCCATGGAAAAGGCCGGCGAATGGCTGAACCTGCACCTGCCGGATGCCGATGCCGGCCTGCCCACCCCGGTGCGGGTGCGGCTGGCCTTCGAGGAGCTGGGCCCCACTTTCATCAAGCTGGGGCAGATTCTCTCCACGCGGGTGGATGTATTCCCGGCCGAGTGGATTGCCGAATTCGAGAAACTGCAATCCACCGTGCCGCCGGTGGACCCGGCCTCGGTACGGCTGCTGGTGCAAAAAGCGCTGGGCAAGCCGCCGGAAGAGCTGTTTGCCAGCTTTGACGAGAAGCCCATCGGCTCTGCTTCCATCGCCCAGGTGCATTTTGCCACCCTGCACGATGGCAGCCATGTAGCAGTCAAGCTGCGCCGCCCCGGCATTGTCGACAAGGTGGATGCCGACCTGCGCATCCTGGCGCATCTGGCTACGCTGATCGAGCTGGAATTTCCCGACTCGCGCCGTTTTCAGCCGGTGGAAATCGTCAGCCAGTTTTCCCGCTCACTCAAGCGCGAGATGGACCTGGCGGTGGAAGCGCGCAATATGGAACGCTTCGCCCGTGACTTTGCCGACGATCCGCAGGTGGTGGTGCCCAAGGTGTACTGGGATTACACCAATCCGGCAGTCAACGTGCAGGAGCATATCGACGGCCTGTCCGCCAGCCGGCTGGAACAACTGGCCGACAGCGGGCTGGACCCGGTGCTGCTGGCCAGCCGCGGTGCCGACGCGGTGCTGAAGATGATTCTGCTCAACGGCTTTTTCCACGCCGACCCGCACCCGGGCAATGTGTTCTTCCTGGCGGAACACCGCATCGCCTTCATCGACTTCGGCATGGTGGGGCGCATCAGCCATGGCCGACGCGATGAAATCGTCGATCTGCTGGCCGCCCTCGGCGAGCGTAACGAACACGCGATGATGGACGTGCTGATCGAGTGGACCGGCAGTACACCGGTGGACGAGCAGAAGTTTGCCTACGATATCAGCGAGTTCATGTTCCAGTACGAACACGTCCCGCTGAAGAACCTCAACATCAGCCAGCTGATCAACGACATCATGGCCCTGATCCGCGACCACGGCATCCTGCTGCCGCCGGACATGGCCATGCTGTTCAAGGCGCTGATCACGCTGGAAGGGCTGGGCCGCCAGTTGGACCCGGACTTCCAGCTGGTGGAACACATCACGCCCTTCGTGCGCGAACTGATCGTGGCGCGCTACCACCCCAAAACCCTGCTCAAGCGCGGCAAGCTCACCCTGCAGGAAACGCTGGGCATGCTCACCGGGCTGCCACGCGACATCCTGCGCCTGTCCAAGGACATCCGCCAGGGCAAATTCCGCATCAATCTGGACTTGCAGCGGCTGGACAGCTTTGGCAAACAGCTGGACCGCAGCACCAACCGCCTGACCATGGCCATTGTCACCGGCTGCCTGATCATCGGTTCCTCCATCGTGATGACGGTGAACGCCGGGCCCAAGCTGTTCGGCCTGCCCTTCTTCGGCTTCATCGGCTTCATGATTGCACTGTTCAACAGCGTGTGGCTGATCTGGTCGATCTGGCGTTCCGGCAAGGAGCTGTAAATGCGCTTCGTGTTACTTGTTTCGCTATTGCTGGCCAACAGCGCCGCCCAGGCCCTGCAACTGGTCGAACTCAACTGGCGCGCCCCCGGCGAACTGCAAGCGGCGCTGCAACCGCAATTAAGGCCGGATGAACGGCTGAGTGCGATGGACAACCAGCTGATCATCGACGCCAGCCCGGCGCGGGAGGCCCAACTGGCTGCACTGGCCCGCCAGCTGGACGTGCGCCCGGCCAGCCTGCGCCTGGAGGTGAGCCAGTCCGGCAGCAATGCGCAGAACCAATCCGGGGTGCAAGTACAAGGCAACATCAGCATCGGCCGCATCATGCCTGGCCAGACGGGTAGCAATCTGGCCCTGTCCGCCCAGCAAGACAGCCGCGCACAATCCAGTCAAGTCCTGCAAAGCCTCACCCTGCTGGACGGGCGCAGCGGCTTTATCCAGCTGGTGCAAAGCCGTCCCCTGCCCTGGCTGATGCTGACGCCGCAAGGCAGCCTGGTGCGTGGCAGCAGCATGCAGGATGCCATCACCGGTTTTTATGCCCGTCCGCGCCTGAACGGGCAGCGCGTGAGCATCGAACTGGCTGTCAGCCAGCAGGCCTTCAGCGGTGTGCAACGCACGGGCAGCCAACTTTCCACCACGGTAGAAGGCCGCTTGGGAGAATGGCTGGAGGTTGCCCGCACCACGCAGGACAGCCAGGGGCGGGAAAGCCTGCTGATCGGCGGCAGCCAACAGCAGGGACAGCAAAGCCACAGCGTACGGATTCGCGTGCAGGCCCTGCCCTGAGCGGCATCTTCGCTTGCCGGCAGGCACAATAAGCCACACAACAATGACAATGGACTGTCACGGCGCTTGCATTTGCAAATAGTAATGATTATCATTTGCAAAACTTATCCGGACAGGAGCCACTCATGAACGCAATGCTGGTAGGTGCAGATACCCTGGGCAACATCCCCTCCGTGCTGCAGGAACATGGCATCCAGATTCACCGCCACCTGAGCGGACGCAACAGCTCGCACCAGCGCAAGCTGGACCGTCTGCCGGCAGGAACCGACTTGCTGATCCTGTTTACCGATTTCCTCGGCCACAACGTGATGCGTCACTTCCGCTCGCTGGCCGCAGAACAGGATATCCGCTTCATTGCCTGCCGCCGCTCGGTGTGTGCGCTCAAGCAATCGCTGACCGGTGCAGGGCTGTGCGAACAGGCTTGTGCCAGCTGTCCGCAGCATCAGGCACAGCGCAGGCAGGCACACCAGGCCTCATGAGCCAGGCCGCATGAGCAATGAAAAAGCCGACCCACGGGTCGGCTTTGCTTTGGCCTGTGACAAAACAGGACTTGGTGCGGAACAAGCTATTCGCCGCGCCCGGCCTGGCGGGCCGACTGGCGCAATACTTGTAGCTGATGCGAGAACTGGCGGCAATTGCCGCACATCCACAAATGCACGCGCAGACGCACGTGATCCCACTGGCTCAATGGTTGATCCAGCCCTTGCGATATCAAACGGCTGGCCTGTCGGCAATTGATCTTCATGCCCTGGCCTCCCCGGTCCAGCGAATTTCGAAACATTCGCGCAAGCTCATTCGTGCGCGATAGAGCAGTACTGAACAGTTAGTCGCAGTAATGTCCAGATTGTTACAGATTTCGGCAATTTCCAGTCCCATCACCTCGCGCATGACAAAAGCCATGGCGGTGCGGCGTGGCATCACCTCGGAACAGCGCTCGAACACTTCCCAGAACTGACGGGAGATCAAGGACTCCTCCGGCCCGCTCCAGGCCTTGATCTTGTCCTGCCAGTGGCCATCCTTGCTGAACAGGCCGTCAAAATCGCTATCGTCGGTTTCATCCTCCAGCGATTCGAACAGCACCTCCTTGCCCTTGCGGCGCAAGCGGTCCACCAGCTTGAAGCGCAGGATGGACGTCAGCCAGGTGCGCAGGCTGGACTTGCCGTTGAAACTGTCGCCGGATTCCAGCGCCGCCAACACGGTTTCCTGCACCACTTCATTGGCGGCATCCCGATCGCGCAGCTGCGCCAAGGCATAGCGCTGCAAATAGCCCAGTTCGGCTTCCAGGTCTGCATGGGAAATCATGTTCAGTCTCCGCGGCAGTAATCAACCGCATGTTCCAGCCGGTCGACGGTAATCACTTGCAAACCTTCAATCGGCTGACGTGGCTTGTTGGCCGTGGGCACCAGTGCGCGGGTGAAGCCCAGTTTGGCCGCCTCTTTCAGGCGCTCCTGGCCGCGCGATACCGGACGCACTTCGCCGGCCAGCCCCACTTCACCGAATACCACCAGTTTTTCCGGCAGGGGCTTGTTACGCAGCGACGACACCATGGCCAGGATGACGGCCAGATCGGCCGCCGGTTCGCTGATCTTGACCCCGCCCACGGCGTTCAGGAATACATCCTGATCGAAACAGGCCACGCCGCCATGGCGATGCAGCACCGCCAGCAGCATGGCCAGCCGGTTTTGTTCCAGCCCCACGGTGAGGCGCTTGGGTTGCATGCCGTGACAGTCATCCACCAGCGCCTGCACTTCCACCAGCAAGGGGCGCGTACCTTCCTGCGTCACCAGCACGCAAGAGCCGGGAACATCGTCGCGATAGGACGACAGGAAAATGGCCGAGGGATTGGACACGCCCTTGAGCCCGGTTTCGGTCATCACGAACACACCCAGCTCGTTGACCGCGCCAAAGCGATTCTTGATGGCACGGATCATGCGGTGACTGGAGTGGGTATCGCCTTCGAAATACAGCACGGTGTCCACCATGTGTTCCAGCACGCGCGGGCCGGCCAGCGAGCCTTCCTTGGTGACATGGCCTACCAGCAGGATGGTGGTGCCGGTCTGCTTGGCCATGCGGGTGAGCTGGGCCGCACATTCACGCACCTGCGATACCGAACCGGGCGCCGAAGTTACCTGCTCGGTGTACAAGGTCTGGATGGAGTCGATGACGGCGACTTCCGGCTGCTCTTGCTTGAGCGTTTCCAGAATGGCTTCCAGGCGGATTTCCGCCAGCAGGTTCACCTGGCTGGGGTCAACCGCCAGCCGCGAGGCACGCAGGGCAATCTGTTGCGGCGATTCCTCACCCGACACATACAGCACCTTGCGCCGCTTGCCGATTACCGCCAGCGCCTGCAACAGCAGGGTGGATTTGCCAATGCCGGGGTCGCCGCCAATCAGGATGACAGCACCACGCACAATGCCGCCGCCCAGCACGCGGTCCAGTTCGTCGATGCCGGACGGGTCACGCGGCACTTCTTCGGTCTTGACCTCGGACAGCACTTGCACACGGGCATTGGTGGTGGACCAGGACTGGAAACGCGGATTGCTGCTGGCGGGCGTGGAGACGGCCTCTACCAGGGTGTTCCAGGCGGAACAATGCGGACACTGGCCCTGCCATTTCGGCACTTGGCCGCCGCACTCGGTGCAGCTGAATACAGTTTTGGTTTTTGCCATCAGGAAAAGCGCAGGAAGGGGTTCAACCGGGATTGGCGTTGTTGGCGTTCTCTGCCGGAGCCTCGCCACCGGCTGCCGGTTTGTTGCCATTGAGTTGCTGGATGATGTTGAGCAGGCGTTTCTGGTCTGGTTCGCCGCTGCTGCTGGCCTTGGATTTGGACTTTTCACCACCGCCATTCTTGCGAATGGCCGCCAGAACGGCGGCCACTTGCGGATCGGTCTTGGCTTCTTTGTCCGCCTCTTCACTGGTCAGCGGCGGCGGCGCATTTGCCACCGCACCCTTGGGTGACGTGGCCGCACTGGATGACTTGCCTTCTGCCGGTGAACTGGCGGCAGCTTTCGCGGCAGAAGCTTCAGCATGACCGGCGGCACTGTCTGCCGGTGGCTCCATGGTGTCCAGCTTGTTCTTGGCCATGTACTCGTTCATTTCACGCCAGCCGGCGTAAATGGCCGCGGTATCGGCATCCGGATTACGCCGGAAACACTCTTCCAGCGAGCGGCCGGTCTGACGACAGGCGGCACCGAGTGCCTTGTGTGCCTCTTTGGACAGGCCGGATACATTATTGACCCAGTTGCAGCCGGCCAGCACCGCCAGCAAGGGCAGAATCCACAGACTCTTCATGCATTACCCCCATTTGCCATCCGCCGCAGCCACACAGGCCACGGCGCAGATGCAGCTTATTCGCCTTTTTTGCTGCGCAGGTCCAGCTCGATGATTTCGCCGCTGCGACCCTTGCTTTCTGCCGACAGCCAGTACAGCAGATAGGGCATCAGCGTGGCCAGGTCCGCCCGCTCGCTCTTGGCTTCACCCGGGTGGGTGCGATTACGCTGCGGCGAATTCACCGGGCCCGGAATCAGCTGGTTGACGCGCAGGTTCGGGTAGACGTCCCATTCATCGGCGGCCACCTTGGTCAGATAATTCAAACCGGCCTTGGACGCGCCAAAGCCACCCCAGTAAGCCGCCGGGTGCAGGGAATGGCTTTCGCCCATGAATAGTACCGATGCATCCGGCGATTCCTTCAGCAGCGGCAGGCAGGCGCGGCTCAGCGCAAACGGGGCCACTGTGTTGATGCGGTACTGGTTCATCCACTCGTCAATGCCCTGATTGGACAGCGGCGACAAAGCATAAAAATGCGATGCGCAATGCACAATGCCGTCCAGTCGGCCCAGCGTCTGCTTGATCTGGAAAGCGGCATTGCCCAGTTGTTCGTCCGTTGCCGTCAGCAAGTCCAGCGGAATGGCTGCCGGCTCCTTGCCGCCTGCGGCCACGATTTCATCGTAGACCTTCTCCAGCCCTTTTACGCTGCGCGCCAGCAATACGACATCTGCACCATGTGCAGCAAACGTCAGCGCGGCTTCCCGGCCCACCCCTTGCGTTGCGCCCGTCACCAGAATGACGCGGCCTTCCAGACAATTCTTGGCAAATGTTTGGTTCATTTTGTTTTTTCAGCTGTGAGTTACCTGCCGGCAACTCTTGATGATGGCAAATCCTGCATTAACTGGCGGGCCGCGGTAAGACCGCTGCGCACCGCACCTTCCAGCGTGGCGGGATATTCCGGGCACAGCCAGTCACCCGCCAGATAAACCGATTGTACCCTGCTACGGCAGTGTGGTCTTGTCAGACCCACGCCAGAGGCAAAGGTGGCGCGCTTCTCCACGATCAGCTGCCGCTCCAGCGGCACCAGCCCGTTGAGCGCCGGCAACAGCACCTCGACATCCGCCTGCACCCGGTCCAGCAAGCTGGCACGATCCAGGTTGCGCACCGCGGGCGGTGGTGCGCTGATGACAGCGGCCAGCAAGCCTCGCTCACCCGACAGCGCCTGGCGGTCGAACAGCCAGTCCAGCGTGCCGCCCTGCAAACCCGTCATGGGAACCGGCATGTTGATGTCGGCATCGTAGCGCAGGTATGCGGTATATATCGGCCAATAATGAAATGCCTTGATCTGACTTTGCAGTTGCGGCTCCTGCAGCAGTTCGGCCGCATGATAAGGTGCCACCGCGACGATGGCGGCATCAAACGGCTCACCATCCACCACTACGCCCTGCTCTGCCGCATGAATCTGTGCGACCCGTACGCCGGCACGCCATTGCAGGCCTCGTTCGCGCAGCCAGCCCAAGGCCGGGCCAGGAAACAAGGCAGTCAGATCACTGCGCGGCAACAGCAGGTCGCTATCGGCACGGCGACCACCCAGACTGTCGCGCAAGGTGGTGGCCAGAATCTGCATGGAAGCCAGCTCCAGCGGGGTATTGAGCGCCGACAGCACCATGGGCCGCCAGAACTGTTCCACCAGATGAGCCGACTGCCTTTGTGCGGTCAGCCACTCGGCAACCGTGATGTCTTGCGCCAGGCGCCAGCCTTGCCAGCGCAAGCCCTGCAAGGCACGAGCCAGTTGCCATTTGTCCCGCCAGCCAATACCGCTTGCCGTCAGCAGGCCGGCCAGCACATGCAAGGGGGCAGGCCAGCGCGGGCATTGCATACGCATGCCGCCCTGGCGCTGCCAGAGCAGCGGCAGCCGCAGCATGGCCTTGGTCTCGTCAACGCCCACCTTGCGCATCAGTTGCAGGCAATCGCGATAGGCACCAATCAGGATGTGCTGCCCATTATCCAGCAGACTATCGCCACTATTCAGGCGGCGGGCTCGTCCGCCAGGTTCGCGCCCGGCTTCGAACAAGGTCAGCTCGGCCTGACCGGCCAGCTCAACCGCGGCGGCAAGCCCGGCCCAGCCGGCACCGATGATGGCAATTCTCGGTCTGGCCTTCATCACAGCATCAGGCCTTGTAGCCCAGCGTCCAGGTGCGCCATGCCAGCCACAGTTTGCGTACTGGCGTCAGCGACAGGCGCTGGTTCAGCACCTTGGCCGGACCATCCAGCTGGATTTCTTCCAGCGTGGCGCGGTAGATGGCGGCCATCAGCAGGCCGGGACGCTGGCTCTTGCGGTCCACCACCGGCAGCAGCTCCCAGGCGCGGCGATAATATTCACGCGCGCGTTCGATCTGGAAGGACATCAGCGCGGCAAATTCCGGACTTTCCTTGTAGCTCATCAGGTCGCTGGCCGGCACATTGAAACGCTGCAGCTCTTCCACCGGCAGGTAAATACGGCCACGGCGCGCGTCTTCACCAACGTCGCGGATGATATTGGTCAGCTGGAAGGCAATGCCCAGTTCATGCGCGTATTTCAGCGTTTGCCGGTCCTGGTAGCCGAAAATCTGTGCTGCCAGCTGGCCCACCACCCCCGCCACGCGATGGCAGTACAACAGAAGGTCCTGGAAGCGGTCGTATCGGGCAAAGTCCAGGTCCATCTGCATGCCATCGATGATTTCTTCCAGCAGGTTCTGCGGCAGGTCCAGCGCGCTGACATGCGGCTTGAGCGCCAGCATCACCGGATGTTCGGGCTGGCCGTGGTACAGCTTTTCCACTTCACCTCGCCACCAGGCCAGCTTGGCGCGGGCAACGTTTTCGTCGTGACATTCATCCACCACGTCGTCCACTTCGCGGCAAAAGGCATACAGCGCGGTAATGGCATCGCGGCGGTCTTCCGGCAAGAAGCGGAAGCTGTAGTAAAAGCTGGAGCCGCTGCTGGCGGCCTTGTCCTGACAATACTGCTGCGGCGTCACACGCCTCTCCTTTGTTGCCGACGGGTCAGCCTGCTGCTTCCCGCCTGTGTGAGTATGGTTATCTGCTATCTGGCGCGCAGCGCACGCCACAGCATGTAAATCCAGTCGCGCCAGGTCAGTACCGGGCGCTGGCGGAACACGTCGCCGCCACTGTCGTGCAGCTTTTTCAGGATGCGCTCGCCGCCCATGATGACAAGGCGCAGCTCCAGCCCCAGGCGGCCCTTGAGCACCTTGCCCAGCGGCGCACCGGCTTGCAGCATCTTGCGGGTGCGTTCTATCTGCGCCAGCATCATTGGCCGCCACAGGCCGGTGGCATCGCGCCCGGCAATCTGCGCTTCGCGGATGCGGAATTTTTCCAGATCATCCAGCGGAATGTAGATGCGGCCCTTGTTCCAGTCCACGCCGACATCCTGCAGAAAGTTGATCAGTTGCAATGCCGTGCAGATGCCATCGGACATGGCCAGGCTGCGCGGGTCGTTTTCACCATACAGTGCCAGCATCAGCCGCCCCACCGGGTTGGCCGAACGGCGACAGTAGTCCACCACTTCGGCAAAGCTCTGGTAGCGGGTTTTCACCACGTCCTGGCTGAAGGCCGACAGCAAGTCATAAAACGGCTGCAGCGGCAGCTGGTGCTGACTGATGACGGTAGCCAGGTTGCGCATCAGCGGCATGGCCGGAATACCGCCATCGCGGATGACATCCAGCTCGTCACGCAAATGCGACAGTTCGCGCAGGCGTTCATCGGGCAGCTTGTCACCTTCGTCCGCCACATCATCGGCATAGCGGGCAAAATGATAGATGACATGCACGGCGCGGCGCATGCGCCGTGGCAGCAAGATCGACCCGACCGGGAAGTTTTCGTAGTGACCAACCGACATCGGCAATCCAACCCTGTCATTGCAGAACCGGTGATTATAGCGCAGGGGCAGCGCTAAATTTTTTTTCGCAGATCCCTTTACAGGCGCGGACAGCCTGTCTATACTGCGCCCCACTGTGAACGACAGACACGGGGCTATAGCTCAGCTGGGAGAGCGCTTGCATGGCATGCAAGAGGTCAGCGG
>NZ_JAYSDA010000037.1:0-27911 GCF_041914625.1 Aquitalea pelogenes
TCGACGCGCTGCGGGTCGCCTTTTCTTTGGGTACTTTCTTTTGGCGAAGCAAAAGCAAAGTACCTCGACGGCTGTAACGTCGCGGATTCTTTTGCACACTTTCGCGCAAGCTTTTGCACTGTGGTGTACATGGAATAGATGCAAAACAGACCGCAAAATTGCGGTCGTTTAAACCCTTCTCTAAATCACTTGATCTGATATCGGTGTGCTATCAACAATAGTTGGCTCTCCACCGCTATTTGCCCACTTCTGGTAGATAACGAAGTCGGGATCTTCCGCCGACTGACAGGGAGCTACCTGCTTACCGTCAATATCGCGGATCACGATGCCGGTATGGATATCTAGGGTATACATATCAAAGTTCCAGTTCATGGTAGATACGGTTAACGTCCACCCCCACCGCCAGCGCAGTGGTATTGTTTGTACGCCAAATAGTGGGAGATAACCTGGTACCAGCAGCAGGGAGAATTGCTGACGAGCCGCCAGAAGCTATGGTCTGTGTGAACGAGTAGCTGGTGCCGACACGATCTACTTGCACGGTAACCTGGCCGTTTTGAGCAGGATCAGAATAGATGTGTAGGTCATACAGTGTTCCACCGTACACTGAGCCAGGAGCTTCCTGCACCGGGAAATTGCTACCTAGCGGTACTGCGGCCTGCGCAGTTGTTCCACCATACACAAGGTACAGCTGCGTACTATCTGCAGACAGCTGGGCTACGCCGATGCAATTTGTTAGTGTGTTTGGCTCGACATTAGTAGGAGCACTCGTCGTCGACACCAACCCAGCAAACATACGAGCACCAAGAACACTAGCCGCGTCTGATACAGAAAAACGCGATTGCCAGTAAAACCCACGTCCTACGGTTGACCCATCACCCATCACCATCCACGCGGTTGAATAGTAGAGTCCGCACAATGCACCAGCTGCAGTGGATGACACGTTCCCCCACCGGATAGACCTAGAGGCCAGTGTCGTATTTGAGTAGCCACGAGCGGTGTTAGTACCTATAGAAGTAGCAGCCCCAACGCCAAACACCGAGAAGCTGGTCCCGCTATAGTAGGCAGTGATAAGCCCGATGGTCTTCTTCCAAAGAGCAGATTGCAGGGCGTACTCGCCACCAGCATCAGGTAGAACATGCGGTACCGCTCGACCTGCTACTGTCTTCGCATACAAAAGCAGGCTACCGGATGTCCGCGCTGGACTTAGCCACCAGTTCAAACTCAGCACCGGTCAGGTCGACAGGCTGGCCACCGGCAATCCACTCCCAGGTGTGCACGAAGGTGCAGCCCTGGACGATGGTTAGCGGGTCTTTACGGACATAGGGGAGCAAGATGGCCTCTCAAAACAAAACACCGGACATTGAGTGCCAAGTGTCCGGTGTTTCTGCTTTGGAGGAACGGGGGAAGGGGTTCGGCCTGCTACACAAACCAGCAGCTCATATCATTGCTGTCATCGGACAGGTAAATGCGGTCTGGAGAGAGTGCTCGGACAAATGTCGCGGCTGCATTCTTGCGCACGATATGATCCTCACTGAATGGCCGGTCGTTCACCATGTCCCAGTAAACGTAATGCGGATTGCCACTGGTATCGAATAACAGGATCTGTGCGAGGTTCTTGTACACGCTAATACGGCTGCTCGAAAATCCAGGATACGTTGCCAGGTCATAGCCGATATCGATACCTGCCACCTCGCACCGGGTTACTTCCGGCGGCATGGCTGCCCATACTTCATTGTACATGGCATTGATTTTTTCCCCGTTCAGACTTGGGTCATTGACAGGGTTGATATCGCACAAAAACCCACCGACACCGGGGAACATGCCTGAGTACTCGCTGACATATGATTCGATGTATCTGGTATGCGTGAACGAGCCAACACGAGCCACCATCCTGGATTTCTTCCATGCATAACCGTATGAATGCCCATTAAAGCTGCCTACCTCGACATAGTTCAGACTTGTTGTTTCATACTGGCCTTGCGCCATGTTGAAGGCGACAGGAACATCGTCCTTGATGATCCACGCATCCGAGTTAAAGCTCTCACTGTCCCCAATTACCAAAGGGTTATCTTTCTGCTGAATTTGGGCAGAAATGTCATAGCGTACCGTGCTGTCGGTAGAGGTGTTCTGGACGTTCTCGACTTTGTTGACAGTAATGTCTAGTTCATAGAAATAGCCCCGATCATCCCTGATGATGGCTTTCTTGCCATTCAATGATGCGGAAACCCATTGCGGATTGCCTCGGAAGTCATCACCCTGCTTGTTCATCGCAATAGACGGCTGATGATTGATCGGTACCGTAGATACCCAGCCACCACCACCGGGCATTCCCACCCAGATCACCTCTCCCAGCGCCAGGGGCACTAGCCATGACACCGTGCCTTGGTAGTTTGGAACGATAGTCCCATAAATCGCCATGGTCGGGCCTGTCCCCCAAACGGTATTGCGTGCGCCTGGGACATTATGCGGCGCACCTGGTATTGCAATTTCGTTTACGTATGCGGGCAAACCGCCGTCCTTGACGGTACCAGTGCCGGGAATGAAATGCGGTCTAAACGGTGCCCAGCCAGCGACTATGCCGTCCCAATCGAACGTGGCACTGTCTATTTCGCGTATAAACTTACCCTGACGATTTGTCCCGCAGTCTTTGATCATTCCGCCAAAGAATCCCAGGCTAACTGGCTTGACCATCATTGCGGCACATCTCCGCTGAATGTAATGGTGACTGCCGTTCCGCTGATTGCAGTGCCGGCACTGGTGGCTTCAGCAATCGTCAATGTTTTGAGCGGTACCATTCCAATGCGGAACATGCCGTCATGACTGAAATACATCACGGTGCCGTTGGTTTCATCCGCATAGGTCCGGGCCGTTTCAACATAGGCCGCAGCAAGCCCGGCACTGCCGGACGCACTGGCCGCTTCCTTGGCCTTGCCCCGGAAGATACCCCCGGCAATACCACCCGGCCCGCTGACTGCCGGCAGGTTGCCGCTGGCGGTGGGTTGATTGTTCTGACCGGTAAGAGCCTTGGCGACTTCTGCTGCCTGCTGTGCATTCATCCGTGCCATGGCTCAGCTCTCATAGATCGGGTTGGTTACCAGGGAGACATTGCTGTACCCCCCATCCGCCAGCTCGGACTGGTCGACCAGCAGCCACACGGCCTGCATGCCGCTGACCACCTGGCCCAGATCGACGGAGGCACTGGCGCTGACCAGCGCAGACAGTGAGGTAGCCAGGTGGATGGCGCTGGCTGGCACACCAGGCAGTACTGCATTGGCTGTCAGCGTGATGCTGCCGCCACTCGCGGCCTGGGCTTGGGCGGTGCCATCCGTTCCCACCCAGATCCGGGTAGCCGTGCCGCCCTTGATGGCCAGGCTGGCCAGCGGCAGGGTCCGGCCCGCGTCTTCATAAAACCCAAAGGTCAGACTCATCGCATTTCCAGGGTATCAACCGGGATGGCCACGGTGATGTTGTAGGCCAGCTCCCGCGAAACAGGGTCAGTCAAAAACACCGGAATATCCGGCACCGCAATCGCCACTTCATGGGGATAAGCCGAGCTGCTATCGCCCGCGGCACCGGTGGTGTAACCGGTGGTGGTGGCACTGTAGGTTCCCAGACCCTCCAGGCAAGTACCCAGATCCGCGCTATCAGCCTGCGACATGTTCGGCAGGCTGGTGAGTTCCGGTGCCAGGATCGGATCGCTATTGGCAGTACCGGCAGCCACCAGCCCGGAAATAGCCAGTTCCACATCGGTGATGGCGCTGCCGGCAGAGGTGTCGTAATGCTCTACCAGGCGTGCCACCTTGCCGCTGGCCAGCATGTCGACACTGTTCAAGGTCACACCCATGTCCACATCCAGCAGTGGGTTGCTTTGCGCTTTGAATTGCACTCGGGTGGTCCGGTGCGATGCCAGGATCTGGCGACGGGCGATGGCCGCCAGCGTCTGCAGCGCAAGGTTGGCATCATCACGACTCGCACTGGCCAGCGTGGTCAGGTCCGTGGTGGTGGTGCCGATATCAGGCTGCATGGTTGTCGATTCGGTCCAAGCAGTCGCATCAAACAGGCCAGAGGCATCCATGCTGACTGTCTGCCCCTGCTTCTTCAACGTACCCAGTGCCGCTACGCTATCTGGAGCCTGGACAGTAATGCGCCAGCGCTCTGTCATGGATTGCACCACACGCCTGGCGATTTGCAGGAGTGCGCCGGCACAGCGCGGATCGTCGGCAGCCGGGCCGGTATAGTCGTTGCGGAAGGTCAGGATAGCCACTGCACTGGAGGACGGGTTTCCTTCAATAATCGCCCCGGAGGCATCCACATAGCCAACGTACTGGGTGCCCTGCAGCGGTGCGGTCCAGGCCTCCGAGCGCAGCTTCCAGCCACTGCTTTCCACGGCTGAACGGAACAGACTTTTTTCGGGCAGCTTGAACGGCTTGCCATTACGTCCCCGTACAAACTCACCATAGGACATGCCCATGCTCCAGTTGATGACACGGCGGTACTCATGCAGGCGCGGGTAGCGATACTGCAGGCTGCAATCCACGACCTGCTCCATGGCTGACTCGCTGGTCACCGCGCTGCCTTTGCCGTCTCGGGCCACCTGAAACGGCGTACCCCACATGATGCAGGAGGCTGCGCCGACACTGAGCGTGACCTTGGGGGTGTAGCGGCCGTCGGCCAGCACCTTGGTGGTGACGGACCAGGAACCCGTACTGCCCGCCACAGTAGTCAGCACCTGGCCAGCAATGTCTACGCGGATATTCATGCCAGGCACGGCGATACCGGTCAGGGTCGGTTGGGGATTAGTGGTCAGGGTTTTATTGTCAGCAAGATGGCAAATCGGGGTGGTACTGACCGGTTGGACGCCAATATTGTCATTAGTGACCAGATTGACGACGGACTGACGGGCAGCGGGCTGGATGGCGAGTGATCCGTCGAGCAGATCAGCGTCCGTCAACGTCAGCCGGGAAGCCAGACCGGCCCACGGCGTCAGCCGGGGGGCACCATACACATCAAGATCATAGGCGGCGGGCAGTGTGGACAGCCGATCCTGGGCGTACTGCAGGCTGTCTGCATAGCGGGCAAACACATGGGGCGACCAGAAGCCACCGAGCAAGGCATCCAGCTCGGTGCGAGTGGCCAGGGCCAGCGAGTCGCGCCGGCCATCCGTACCATGCAGGGTGGCAATGCCGGTTTCAGCGTCAATCTCCGGCAATGCAACACGCCCGGTAAACCGCCGTACCCAGGCACTCAGGCGGGTGTGCTGCACATCAATGAGCAGGACTGCGCCAGACAGGCTTGCAAACGACTCGCCAGCGACCAGGAGCAGCCTGACCGTGGCGATACGGGCCGAGTCTTCCTCGGCTTCGATAGTGACTTCCCCGGCAATGCGGTCAGAGACATCCACCCCACCCAGCGTCACCCTGACATCCCATGCCTCTGCAGGCAGAGACTGGGCATGCGCAACGGTAATCACAAGCGACAAGGAGACGGTCTGTCCAGCATGAGCCGTTGAACCAGCAGAAGCCGAAGATAGACCGATCGGGGTTTCACCAAACGGAGACAAGCCGAACATCATGATGGTGTGCCGCCACCGTTATTGATGATGGCTGGCATATCAAACCAGTTCAGCTCACCCGTCAGCTTTTGTTCCTGGATGACGACATAGCCACGGCTGGTAAACGCGCATAGCAATACCAGGCCCTTATCCCCATCCACAATATTGGGGAAAACATATCTCCTTCCATCCGGGCCATACGGCTTTTGGAAATAGTGGGTGGTCGCAGAAACCCATGCGTTGTCCTGCACCTTATAAGGAAGCAATACCGGAGAAAAGTTAACCAGGAACTGAATATCTCCCGCCATGAGTGGGATATAAACTCTGGCTCCGTTGGGAATGGGTTTGCCGGCATCATCAAAAGACACCGCATTGGTTGCCATCCCGATGCCGACCTTCTCGGCATAAACATGCCCCTCCATTGCATAAGCAACGCCCGGTTGGCGATAGGTCACGCCATCCACTGCCCATTCAAACACCAGATTCGCATACGAATTGGGAAACTGGAGCAGGATGGTATCCAGATTGATCCAGTTCGCCAGCTGGGGTGTTCCCGTTCCAACCCATTCAGCAGTCAGCGTAGTTTCCCAGCCATCCAGATAAACCGGCTGACCGGGCTGTGGCGCAACGCTTGGGTAATAATCACTATTTGGGGTTGCCATCATTGCTCCTCAAAATGCAGGTTCCAGCCCCAGCTTGCGGAGCGGATATCGGTGTTCTCGGTGATCGTGATAAAGCCGGTCAGGCGCGGCCAGTAGTAATACATGCCATTGCGGACCACGCCTGGAATATCAGGTCGCTCACTGACGACCGTGCCAATGGGCACCGCCCTGGGTGCTGCGCAGTCCAGAACGTGGGGGACGGTTTGATCCAGCGCGGCCAGTGGTGCCGGCATCCAGCCGGTGGCGGCGATATCGGAACGGACCTTCTCCCAGCGGGACTGCATCACGCCTCGCCCGGAGCGCATGCGCAGCAGATTGCGCCCGCCTGCGCGGTCATAGGTCTGCGTTAATTTCACGACGGCTTTAATGGGAATTAACGTGCCATCAATGCCCAGCGTCAGTGCGTATTCGTGGACGTTTGCCATGTTCAGCCTTGTTTCAGATTCATCAGAGTGGCGGCCTTCACTAACTGCTGGACGGCATCGTCATCGCCATAGAGCGGCACCGGGGCGGCCTGACCTGGCAGATAAATATTGAGTGGGGTCTTCTGGCTGGCCTGGCTGGCGGCCGCAGCTGCCTGCATGGTCGGGATGCCCGCCATGGCCCGGCTCACTGCTGGCAGCTGGCCAACTGCCCCACCGACGGCAAAGCGTGGCAGGCGCATCTGGTTGATGGCCTGCAGCAGGCCGGGGCCGTAGTAGCTGGTGGCTGCAGCCTTGACCACGAATTCCCCATTGCTCAGCCAGCTGAGAATGCTGTCCGAGGTGCCGGTACCGGGGCCAGAAATGGCACCCCCTTCTGCATTGGACTGGATTTCGGACAGAGGACGGTCAACCAGGCTCAGTGCGCTGCGGGCATCGGTACGGTACTTTCCATCCGGCCCCACCAGCTCCACGGCAATCTTGACGGGCTTGGCTGTTGCTGCCTGCTGGATACGGTTGATCATGCTGTCCATATCCTGCAGGGCCTGCTGGTCGTTGATGCTGACCGAGATATCCAGCTTCTGTACGGCAGCAGCAGCGGCCTTGATGGCTTCGATCTGCTCCATGGCCTTTTGCATGGTGGACTTGGCGGTCTTCTCCATGCCAGCATCGGCGCTGTCCTGGGCGCGGCCTGCCTGGTCATTCATGAAGTTGAATTCGCCTTCGGTGATCTTGCCATTCGTGCGTAGCTGGTTGATCACCTCCATCACGCGGCTGAATGCCGTTTCTGCGGCAGAAGCATCGCGAGCGGCTTTCTGGAAGTCGCTATCCAGTCCGGTAGTGCCTGCCGTCTGCTGGCTGGTAACCAAGCCGAGACGCATCGCTACCGCACTAAATACAGAAACAAGCCTAGTCCCTCCCAGGGTCATTTCCGCAGACAAACCTCCCCATGCCTTACTAGCGGCTTGGGATGCGACTTGCACGGTTTTACTGGCAGCCTGACCAACTTTGCTGGCGGTATCAGCCGTTTTTGCACCACCGGTCGCAGCACCAACAGCTGCAGCCGTTCCCGCTGCCTCAATTGTGCTGGCTGTGGTTGCTGCTTTAACGGCAGGCGCGGCCTTTTTAACACCACCTTTGCCAACCACCGTGTTAACGATATCGCCCACGGTTTGGGCCTCTTTCAACTCCTTCAGTGCAGTCGCTGCCTTGCTGGCAGCAGTACCAAACGTCACAAGATCGGTAGCAAGGCCAGCAAACAGCTTCTTGGCGGCCAACGCTCCATAGACAGTGGCCACCGCCAGAATGGCATCGTGGTGGTTGGTGATGAATTTGGCGGTTCCGATGGCAATCTTGCCCAAGGCCTGCAGCGCGTCTGCGATGTCGTGGGCGATCCGGGATAGCTCGCCGGTTTCCTTCATCTTCTGCAGCGCAGCCGTCAGCTGGTTGATGCTGTCCTTGGCAAACTGTAACAGCCCGGCCTGGCCAATGCTGTCCAGGAACTCCTGCCACAGGTCGGTGGCATTCGATACCACCCCGTTCCAGGTTTGCATCTGGGAGGCCGCTGCACCAGCTGCGTCGTTCTCCATAGCCTGCATCAGCTTAGTGATTTCTTCTCGGCCCAGCTGGCCGTTTTCGGACATCTTCATCAGCTCGGCCGCTGACTTGTTCATGGCCTTGGACAGCAGATCCCAGACTGGGACACCGGCCTCGTTGAGCTGCATGATCTCTTCGCCCTGCAGCTTCTGCTTGGTCCACGCTTGGCCGAGTGCCAGGGTGATGCGCTCCAGCATTTCCTGGGACGCACCTAGCTTGGCGGCCTGGTCGATGATGGCCTGCATGCTGCCGGCTGTCGGGTCCAGCCCGTAATTACGCAGCCGGATATAGGTCTGGGTCAGGTTGGTGACCTGGAACGGGGTGTTAACCGCCTGCTGCTTGATATAGGCAAAGGCTTCACCACCTTTGGTGGCGGATTTTTCAACGGCGTTTAACTGGGTGCGTAGGGTTTCAAACTGGCCGGCCGTAGACAAGATGCTGCGGGTCAGCGCCAGCGCAGCATTGAGCGACACCACTGCCGAGGCCATGGCCACCAGCTTGCCGGCACCGCTCATCAGGAAGCTGCTGGCGGGCATCGTGCCCTGCAGCTCGGCGCGCAATTCAGCAATCCGGGCTTTGGTGGCTGTGGCAGCCCTGGACAGCTCGGCCATGCTGATGGTCGGGTTCTGGCTCAGCCGCGAGAATGCAGCCGACACCTGCTGGATTTCACGCTGGATATCGGTCTGGGAGCGGATGCCCAGGACGTCACGGGCACCGTCCAGTCGGCGCTGGCCATTCACATTGCCACTAGCCCTGGCAATCGCACTGGCCATCTTGTCCTGCTCGGCAGCCAGATTGCGGGTGTCCACACCGGCCGCAGCCAGCGCCTGGCGCATGGAGCCTACAGCAGCCACCTGGCCACGCATGGCGGCCTCGGTCTTGTTGATGGCTGCTTCGGTTTGGGCCAGCTGCTGGTTTTGCTGCAAGGTGCCGCCACTGTCACCCAGCGCCTTGCGCACCTGCTCTGCCGTGGTCTTCAGCTTGACCAGTGCAGTACCGGTGCTGTCAGCCTCGTCCTTGGCCTGCTTGAACAGGCTGATCTGCTTGGCCTTGTCCGCCATGCCCTTGAGTGCCTGGCCATAGATGGTTTCCGCCTTGGTCACGGCAGTGACAAAGTCGGAGCTGTTGGCCTTGATCAGGTATTCCAGGGTTTTCATGTGGCGTTTCGGCTATTCAGATCATCAATGACGGCAGCAAAGAAGCGCAGCGGGTATTGCGCTGCATTGGGGTGGCCTGCTTCAATCAACCGGCCCAGATTGGTTTCCAGTTGGCTTAGCTGTTCAGCTGGGCCAGGGCGATCATCTCCGCCTGGGCCTTCGCCTGTTCCAGCCGCGCCTTCATGCCGAAAAAAAGCGGGTTCAACTCCCGGCACTTGTCGCGCAGCATCTGCAGTTCAGAGTCGGCCAGGCTATCCAGCAGCTCAGGCTCCATCGGTGCCATGGCGCGCAGCTCGTCCAGTCGCAGATCCGGCAACAGGGTGGCATTCAGCACCAGATCAGCCTGCGCCGGGATCAGCCCGACATCGCCATGCTGCTGCATGGACTCAACCAGCAAGGCACGAATATCCGCGACGGTCAGTTCGCGGATGGTGATGACGTGGTCACCGATAGGGGTGGGTTTTTCGATACGCATGACAAGCTCCAGGGCGCAGCCAGGCTGCGCCCATCGGTGAGGTAGTGGTTTAGCTGAGCAGGGTTTCGCGTACCCACTGCGACAGGCCGTCACCGGTCTGCAGCGGGTCTGCCAGTACCTCAAACTTCAGGCCGGCACTGCGGAAATCCTTACCCAGGATGGAGTACTTGTCGGCAAAACCGAACTTACCCCGGAACACTTCCATCACCACCTGCTTGCGGCTGGCCTTGTTAACACCATGGAAGATCAGGCTGCGCTCTTTCTGGGAGCCGGCCAGCCATTCGACCACATTGGCCTGCAGTGCCTTATAGCTCATGCTTCAGGCTCCGAGAGAGTGGAAATGGACTGCTTGGCCGTTGCCGGCTTGGCAATGTTGTTGCGGTACAGCCAGGCGGCCGTGCTGGGTGATACATCCAGCTCTTCGCCAACTGGGTAGGTCGTGCCGGCGTTTTTGTGTTCCTGGAGCAGCTCGACACGCTCCTTCTGGGTTGAGCCAGCCATGGAATTCCTTTCGGTCAGGCGTAGAAATCAGCGGTAAACAGCAGCGGGAAATAGCCCCAGTCGCTCGCATAAAGGGCGGCAGGCGGTGTGGACGCCTGCAGCGGGTCATACAGCCCGGCATCCGGGGTCCAGCCCAACAGTGCGGCACGCACCTTGGCCAGCAGCTCCCCGGCCTTGGCCAGCATCTGGTCGGCACTACCCTGGAGGGCGGCCACCACCATCCATTGCTGCAGGATGTGGTTCTGGGCCTCCTGCGACTGACCATCCCCCGGCAGGACATCCCGCACGTAGATCACGTACAACGACGGCGAGACTTGCTCACCGCTGGTCACATCGGTCAACTCGCCGCGCTGCACGATCTGGCGGACATCACTGATCTGGGCCTTGAGCTGGGTGACGATGTGTTTGCCCAGGGCGAGGTGGTCGGGTCGGTCGGGACGCATCAGTAGTCCCTCATGCTGCGGCGGGTAAATTTGCGGTGTGGGCCGGACATGACTACCTTGCCGGTAGAGCTGACCGGGGTTTCCGGCACCGGCAGGCCCAGCGACACCACGCCATTGGCCACATCCTTGAGCCACTTCACCCCGTCGTCGTAACGCTTGGTCACTTCTTCGCCAGGCTGGCTGGAGTACATGAAATAGCGCACCAGGTCAGCGGCCACACGCTCCAGCGCACCAGGTACAAACGGCACTGGCAGGGTGTAGCGCTTGCCCAGGTAGGAATTGACCAGCTCGGTGGCATCACTGATGGCACGATTGACCTTGCCCTGGTCGACCTCTCCGGTATTGGTTGGGTCGGTGATACGCAGCAGGAACTCCCGCCCGAAACGGTCTTCAAGGCCTTGCTGTGTGATGTAGGGGGTAGAAGTAGTCATGCCCGCATTGTGCGGGCATGGGGAGTGCAAAAAAGGCGGGAAAGGGTTCGGTAGTTGTCAGTTCTCTGAACAATACTAAGTCTGGGTGGCTACTGGCCTACCGAAGCAAGCATTCATGCCATTGTGATAGCATGGCTATCGGCCAATACCGGCTATTGAGGATTTTTCCGATAGCGGACGTCCCTGTCAGCACCCTCCCACGCATACTATTTAAGTCGTCATTCTGCCCAATGAAACAAAGCCTCTGCCCCTATACTCTTAAGCCGCTAGCTGAAATCTCCAACATCAATGGGGAGCATATCCTTCCTAGGGCATTCGGTGCCCCGGAAAGCTTCACCGTTCCTGCAGACGAAGCAGAGAACACTCGCATGAACGATCAGATCGACTCCCCCGCAATCAATGATCCGCTTATGCGTCTGCTTGCAGTAACACAAGGCGTCAAGTCTCGCTCTGGATCGGTTAGAGCAACACTTAAGGGAGTGGTTACCGAAAGCGGCGAGGAGGTGATAGCAATTCTTGGGCAAGAGGGCATTGATTTCCGCTTTGTAGCCCCCGTTGATGTCGATGAGAACGGTTCCGTAAAAGGCGTCCGAGGTTTCGGAGATGCTGCGCAAAAACTAGTAAACCAATTCCTGCGAGATAACGCCCGTAAAGGACGCAAAATGGAAGTAGACGAGACGGTATCGCAACCGAATCCACATCTTTCCCTCAGACTGGAGGGAGACCTTAAAGTCATCCATAAGGAAGTCAGGAAAATTGCATATCTGATGACGGTACGAATTTTTGGTGACGAAGCCATTAAGTCCCGTAGCGGGGAAATTTATCGTGCAGCTATCCACGCCGAAACCGAAGAGGAAGTTCAGGCCACTGGCTTGCGAGGTGGCACGAACATTGACAGCATCCCTACTCTTGCTCGTGCAAAGCACAATGAACATGCACTTATGCTCCGGGAACAGCGGCAGAATGTGTTTGGCCAGGCGGCGTTTACCGCCTATCCAGGGAATGATCGGAAGGGTTTGCATCAGGCGATGTCCTGTCTGGCACGCCCTGGTGCGCTGGTGGGTGGCTCGTGGCCTTGAAATGATTGAGTGTCCGGCAGCGCGGACACTTGATACTGAGGGTAATGTACTGGCCTTCGGCCATTTTCCGGCCGCAATGGCCACAGCGAATATCGGTGTTCATGTCTCTGCAAGGTCGTTAAAACCCGTTAGAATTGCCAGGCTTTCGTGCACGAAAGTGGCAGCCTCGGGTTGGCCTGCAGGTCTCTTCTGCGGTCAGCTGTCCGGGTGGGTGTTGGTAGCATCCACCCGGTCGCTGTCTCTCTATCGCCTTACGGCGTCATCAGATCAGTTTCAATTCCACCAGGGCACCCGGACGAGCGCACAGCGGCAGCGGATTGGACTGGGTATGCACATCCACACCACGGTCAAAATCGGTGTTCTTGATCTTGGCGTAGTACGGCTGGCCCAGGGTGCCGACGGCTTCAATGAAATCACCCGGTGCGTCGTACATCAGGAAGGTCTGACGGGTACCCAGCGGAATGGCATGGCCAGCTCCTGCACTGATCAGGGATACCGTGCTCTTGCCATCAGCAGTCGGTACTTCACCGGTGTACTCCTCGAAGGTCACACCGCCAAACTTGAAGCCGTTGCGCACGTCACCGCCGATGTTCTCCTGGGCAGCTGGCCACGCGCTCGTATTCGGCCTTGGGCACAAAGCCGGTCATGATGCTGTTGGCCACCGTTTTGAGGTCGGCATCGGCAGCGGCACCGGTTGCCTGGCGCAGACTGTTCATGGCGGTCTGGGTCGAATTGCTGATGTCCTTCAGCGTCTTGATTGCATTCAAGGCGGCCGACAGTTTGCCGGCTGCATCCATGGCATCGCTGATGCTGATACCAAGCTCCTGCAGCAGCTGGTCAATCGGGTCCATGCGGTTCTCCTGTGAGTTGAGGGCACGTAAAATCAGGTTGGGTTGGTTGGTCAGCCCCACGGCGACCAGGCGGACCACGCGGCCGCTGGCATCAAAATCGAAAACGGGTGACAGGTAGCGCCACTTCTTGGCCGTGATCACCTGGGCAGCATCGGCATTCCACTCAATGCGCGCCCAGGTCTCGCCATTCCGAATCTCCAGCTGCTTGATCCAGCCAGCAGCCTCGGCCTTCTGTCCGGTCTGCAGGCACACCATGCTGAGGTGGTCGTAATCGACCACCGGATCAATACCCTTCGCCTGGTTTGCCGCAAAGTCAGCCAGGACGGCTGCGGTGTCGGTATGCCATGGTCCACGGCCATCGCGGCCCATGAACGTGCCAGCCGGAATGACCGGGCACCATTCGGGCGGCTCACCATTCGGTCCCAGCGCTAGGGCGATGGAGAGCGCGATGGCGCAGCTCGCCCGCTGCAGGCCATCAGGCTGCAGACTGTTGAGTGCGCGGAGAACGTCGTCGGGAATGAGCTTCATGGGCTGCATTGTGCGCAGCCTGGTGAGGACAAAAACGGGGGAAAGGGTTCGGTAAATGCGCAAACAGAGCAGATGCAGCGGGCGGCAGGCTGTCTGAGTTAGGAATTAACACGCGTTAACGGGGGTAGACGGCGTTTTACCCCACTGCTACCGGCCCTTTGCGGTCTGCCTGCACTGCGCATGCGCCAAGGGCGGTTTATGGGGAAAGTCAGCTTTGCTGGAAATGGGTGGCCAGTATGTCCAGCAATTTGGCTTCTGCAGGGTCGGCCAGTGTACCGTCGACATCGACCGGCAAGTACTGGCGCATCGGAATGGTGACTTTGAGGCCTCTGCCTGCCTGGCCACCAAAGTTCTGGATAGCGGCATAAGCATCCAGGCCATTACCCCAGGGGCCGAAGCGCAGGCTGTCGCTGGTGGCGTCATAGCTGAATGCGGCCCGGCGCAGCGTACCGTCCACTTGCAAGATACGCTTGGCCGCCAGCCGTTTGGTCCCTGCCGCACTCAGCTTGCCGTCCTTCTTGAAGTTCTTGCTGCCGCCATGGTTGCGCAGGTAGTTGGCCAGCGTCAGCTCGGCATTAGGTGCCCAGGGCTGGCCATGCCAGTCGGCCTGGTCGGCAAAGCGCTGGTCCGTCTCGGCTTTGGCCCACTCGGCAAAGTCCAGCAGTGCCGGTCGCAGGTTGTGGGCTTGGGCCAACAGTTCGCGCAGTGCCTGGCCGACACTGTCGTTGATGACTTGGATTTCAAAGCTGTTGTCACTCATAATGAATATACCGTGCTGGAATACGTGAAATAGCGCTGTACGTATTGCAACCCCCGTTGGCCTCTCCCAGCGGACGGGGCGTGCACACGCAGGGGGGTGGCGTCCCTGCCGGCACGGTTTCCCCCCTTCTATAGAATCCGCTTGTAAAGCTGCGGATTATCCAAATCCCGCAGGTCCACATAGCCCAGGGTCAGCAACGTGTTTGTCTGCAAGGTATAGCGCTTACCTGATGCATCCTTGTCCTTGGTCCGGTAGTTCACGTTAATCGCTGCTTTAACATGCCGGCTGCCATCTGCGGCTTGCCAGACCGCCAGATAAACAGGCTCCTCTTTGCCATGATCAATCTGCTGATAAACGCGCTCTGGCTCCCACATGCCGACGACAGCCTGCATGGCGTCGTCCAGGGTCAGGCGCTTGTCCGCCTTGGCTCCGGTATCGCGCAGCGCATGCTTGACCTCGCTGTCGTCGACCGACACCACGGCCGTGGCCAGCGGCTCGCCCGTAGCCTGTTCTATCTTGTCGACCAGTTGCGGCGAGAGTGCACCGATGTGGAAACGCTGCTTGGTCGGCCGGTAGTTGGCCGGGTCCGGGTAGATCTGCTGTACCAGCGGCTGCCACCGTTCCTGGATGACCTTGTCCAGGGCGTCGATATTGTTGACCGCACTCTGGATAGCATCCGCGCCGATCCGCGCCGAGGTAGTCGCGGCCTTGTCCAGGAGCAGCTTGCCGACATAGGCTTGGCCAGGGGCATAGTCCCAGCCGAAGTCGATGCCGTCGGGCACATAGACCACGCTGCCATCGTCCTGCTCAACCCGGCGCGTCTGAATGACCGGTGCAGTATCCGGGCCGTCCTTACCGTACTTGTCACGCAGCTCCTGCTGCGATATCCCCTGGTGGCCAGCGGTGCGGCATCAATCACGCGGGACGCATAGACAGCCAGTGCTACCCCGACCGCCACGTCACCGTGGCGTTTTCCCTTGTCTTCACCGGTCGTGCGGGTGTCCGGGATACGCGGCACCCCTTTAATGATCTGCACGGCGCGCATGTCGGCCAGCACATCCTTGTCCTTCGGCAGCCCGTCCAGGTCACCGTCTTCCAGGGCGGCCTTAACCGGGGGCATGTGTTCGCGGTACCAGCTTTCTGACAGCATCACCTGGTGGATGCGATCCGCCCCGTAGCGCTGCATGGCGACCTCGGCCAGATACTGGCCATTGCCACGGGCATCAAATGCGCCACCGGCAAAGCCCGGCAGGTTATCCAGCAAGTGGAAGGTGATTTGCTCTTGCTGACGGAAGGGCACATTGCGCATTTCAAGGATGAAGGGCACGCGCTTGACTAAGTTCTGCATCTCAATCAAGGGGACGTGGACCGACAAGTCAAAGGGCTTGATGTTCTTCATCTCACGCGGGCCGATACGACCAGTTTCCCGCGAGACCGTGCCCAACTTGCCGATGAAGCGGCGCACCTGGTGAATGGATGGCAGCATTTCCGGGCTATCGGTCCAATCCCGTGCAAATTGCTCATAGGCATGGGATACGCTCGGTTTGGAAGGCACTTGCCAGTAATCGAGGAAAGACTTGGCCCAGGCAGGAATTTCCAACACGGCGCTAACCGCAGTTTTCGGGGCAAGCTGCCCTTGTTTTTCAAGTGCGCGCCAGCCTTTGATGCTGCGTACAGATGGGTATGGGCTATCGCCCTTGCGGCCCCGGCCATCATGAGCGGCACACAGCATCCGCTCCAGGTGAGGGTCCAAAGTACCGGCCTTCGCCTGGGTCAACATGGTGTGAATAGCAGCTTCACGGGTAACACCGCAGCCCGCCATCAGGCGCTCAATGGCAACCAGCACACCCTTGCGGGCCCCTTCAACAGTTTGCTGACGGCTAGTCAGTGCCAGCTCCATCTGCGCGGCCTTCATCGGCAAGGCAGGTACGGATACAGCAGGAGCGGCAATCATCGACGTAACCAGGCGGTCCTTAATGGTGCGGACAACTGCGTCAGGGAGGCTGGTGAGGGCATATTCACAGCCTTTCCCTTTTGTCTTTCTGCGGCTTTTCCACCCCTCACGCCCGGCCATGATGTGAATTCCACGCTCGGTTCCAGGCATGCCAGGCAGTTTCATTTCCGCCAATTCAGCCGCGCTGTAGTGGGTTTTGAGTTCGACCTGGCTCATGCCCGGCCTCCTTGTTGGGCGAGGCCTCTGCCAATCTGGGTAGAATGGCGATGCAGGCTACTCACTTGCATGTCATAAACCTTCATTGGAGTGTCCTCATGGGGAAAGTGAAACTTTTTTCGGTGTGCTCTAACAGCACTTGCCACTTCACGGAGAACATCACTGACAGTGGCATGGCTCATTGCGCTTTCTGTCCAAAATGCGGCTCACCGATGGTTACTGCCTGTACAGCGTGCGAACGTCCTATTTGGTACAAGGGCGATTACTGCAGTGGCTGCGGAAAGAGCTTTAAGATCCAATCCGACGCTTAGCCCCACACTTCGGGCAGAACAAGGCATCAACATCTGCTTTGACTGCCTCTCCTTTTGGCAATGACCAGCCACAGCTACAAAGCTGGACATACTGCTTTTTGCTTTTATTCGGCAGCGCGGCCTGAATCAGTTGTTTTTGAATGCGGATAAACCACGGTTTATTGGTCATGGTTCCAGAAACCTTCTTTGCTTTTTTCATCTTTTACTCCTCAAACAGTTCAAGTTCCGGCTGCCCCGTTTTGATGACGTTCTCACGGTGGTATGCCACCTGTGAGAGCACCTCGTTCAGCACGCCCAGTGTTTCTGATAGATCGGACTGACCTCGGTAAAACTGCTCCAGGAGCATCACGGCCTTGCCGAAGTTGGCCTGCATTTCGCCCAGGTCGCTGGCCTTGGCCTTTTTGCCAGTCGGGATGCTGACAACCAGCTTTCCGCAGGCAATGGCCAGGTACTCAATGACATTTGCCGAACCACACAACACCGAGAACTGCAGCAAGCGGCCGGCAGGCATCTCGCAGTCGGACACCCAGCGGGCGTAGGTTGAGCGGTTGGTTCCCATCAGCTCTTCCATCTGCTTACGCGGGCGGCGGTATGCTTTCAGGGCATTGGCTTCATCAAGATCAAAAGCCTCGGCCAGGCTTGTGGGCCTGCGGGATTTCCCGCATTGGTTTCTCATGGCATCACTCCTGCCAAAGGGAATCTGTGTGGTGGCCATTTGGTCAGTTCGTCCCTACCATTCACTCAACAGCAACGGCAGAACGTGATGCCGCCGGGGTATTTGCGGAAGAAGGAGGAATGGTTGGAAAAACTGGCTTAAAATGGCGCTTTGCGTAGCGGCTTGGCCAGATGGTCTCCGGCTCAACGCCGACGGCAGCAGCAATGATTTTTTCTGCCTTCGGCCACGGTCTATCCAAGGCATTGTTCAATGCACTGGGGCTCAAACCGGCCCCGATAGACAGCTTGCGAAGAGACCAGCCTGCTTTACGAATGGCCGCCACAATATCCGCCCGGTGCCAATCCTCGGCGGGTTTTTTTTGGGTTGAGGATGTGCTCATTTCTTAATCTCTTGCGGTGATTAGGTGAACACATCCTACGCTCACATACGATGCATGGTCAATCGAAATGCATCAGTTCTGATTCTTTTCTGATTCAGATTTGTTGCACAAACAAAACAAAACTGATGCTTTTACTGATTAATCAATGACATAAGAGCAAATGCGAAATGAAAAATAATGTTGCTGAATCAGTTCCGATTCCAGGAGAAGGTATCGGAACTCGCATAGGATTGGTTGCTGATCAATATGGAACCAGGACTGAGGCTGCAGCGGCGGCAGGCGTGAGTGTCATTTCTCTCCGTCGCTACATAGCGGAAGAGCAAGCCCCTCCGTTTCAAGTATTGGCACGACTTGCAATGACTAAGGGCGTGTCCCTGGAATGGGTTGCAACCGGTGAAGGAAAAATGTTCATCGACGGTGCTTCCAGAAAATCGGATGGTGCTGCAGTCCTAATGGAGTCTTGTAGTTGCTCTGATACCTTAGGCAACCCGGTCGACCTTTCTGAGTTCGTCTTCATCCCTCGCTACAATCTCAAGGCTGCAGCAGGGCATGGCGCGGCAGTAGCTGGTGAAAAGCCCATGTTCTCCATGTCTTTCCGGCGCTACTGGATAGATAACTTCCTGCGAATTGACCCCAAGGACCTATCAGTCCTATCGGTAAAGGGGGACTCAATGGAGGGGGTTCTGAATGACAGGGATGTCATCCTGGTTAATCACGCAGACACGTCGCCAACAACTGGGCTGTATGTGCTGCGCATTGAGGGGGACTTGCTTGTTAAGCGGGTGCAGAAGCTAATTGGCGGTCGTCTCAAGATACTGAGTGCCAATGAGTCCTATGAGCCGTTTGAAGTTGATCTGAACAATCCTGGTGGTGATTTTGCAGTCGTTGGCCGTGTGGTCTGGTTTGGCCGCCAGCTCTGACGTCTGATGTCAGTGCAAATAACTTGCTAAAAGTGCCATTTCTGGCCTTTTTAGCGCGACTCTTTCGCAAAATTTTAACGGCGGGCACTCTGAGGCGGTCGATTAGCTGAAACGCTTGCCTGGCGCGGCTGATCCCGCTTCATCCCATCTAGTCCCGCCGGCTTCTCCCTGTGCAATTAACCTCAGCACACCACAACGGCGGGGCGAGACCCGCGAAGTTGATTTTGCTGTTGGTTTTTCGTTGGAAGGTGCGAGTTAGAAATCCGCTACGCGGATGATGATTTGCATGCCGCTTCCGCGCGGCGGACGGGAAGGAGGGCTTGCCTGGCCAAGCCCTCCTTCACCTCCAAGGCCACCCCGACAAGCATGGCCTGCGGCGTCCCTCCGGGACCTGACGCTGCTGCGGCACGGCTGGAACTCGCGATTGGCTAACGTCCAATCGCTCAAACAGCCAGCCGCTTAAAACCGCCGCAGCGCCACCCGTCGGCATGCTTGACGGGGCCTGGTGGCTGCGTTGGTAAGGTACTTGTTTGGTAAGGACACTGGTTGAAGCTGCCAGAGCCCAGACCAGCCGCAAACCGCGCAGTTAAACGTATCAGCGCAGGACCACGGTCCAGCACCGCTACGTAACAAATACAGGATTTACATCCGCAATGCGCACCACGCATTGCCCAGACAAACTATTGGCAGGCCCCGCCTGCACGCAGCAGAAAGCACAAAACAATGACCGGCAAACTTTATCTTGTCTCCGTCGGCCCCGGCAGCCGTGAACTGATCCCGCCCATGGTGGAACAGGCGCTGGCCGCCAGCGACGTCATCGTCGCCTACGACCTCTACCTTACCTGGATCCAGCCGTGGATTGCCGGCAAGGACATCCGCACCCTGCCGCTCACCCAGGAACGCGACCGCGCCCAGCTGGCGCTGGAAGAAGCCCGCGCCGGCAAGACGGTGGCACTGATTTCCAGCGGCGACATCGGCATTTATGCGATGGCCACGCTGGCTTACGAGGACATGCGCGAGGACGATACCTTCGACGTGCAGCTGATTCCCGGCATCACCTCGGCCAATGCCTGCGCCTCGCTGCTGGGCGCGCCGCTGTCGCACGACTTTGCCACCCTCAGTCTGTCCGACCTGCTGTGCCCGTGGGAGTGGATTGAAAGCCGCGCCCGCCATATTGCCGAGGCTGATCTGGCCGTGGTGTTTTACAACGTGCAAAGCAAGCAGCGGCAGGAAGGCGTGTACCGCATTCTGGACATCATGCTGGAACACAAGCGGCCGGAAACCTTGTGCGGCATCGTGCACAATGCCTACCGCGAAGGCCAGACAGTGGAAATCGTCACCCTGGCCGAGCTGCGCACCCGCCAGTTCAACATGCTCACCTCGCTGGTGATCGGCAACCGTTTCACCCGCCGCAAGCGTAACTGGATGTTCACCCCGCGCGGCTATTTCAACTGGCAGAACACCGCAGACACCATTACCGCCGACAGCCTGCCCGGCGCTGCCGCCTGGGTGTTTGCCGGCACCAGCGACGGCAATGCGCTGGCACGCCAGCTGGCAGCAGGCGGCCAGCCGGTGATTGTCAGCACGGCAAGCGATTACGGTGCCGAAATCGTCGCAGCCGACAGCCCCGGCCTCACCAGCATCAGCGGGCGGCTGGGCGTGGAGCGTCGCCGCGAGCTGCTGCAACAAAGCCAGGCACGCTGCATCGTGGATGCCACCCACCCCTATGCCACGGAAATGTCGCAACAGCTGATGGCGCTGGCGCAGGAACTGGCCCTGCCTTATCTGCGCTACGAGCGCCCCAGCGCGGTGGATCAGCACCCGGCCATTCACTGCAGCAGCATGGCCGAAGCGGCAAAGCTGGCAATGCAGCATGGCCAGCGCATTTTCCTGGCCACCGGCAGCAAGGAGCTGGCCAGCTTTGTGCAGGCCGAGGGTGCGGCTGACAAGCAATGGTTCGTGCGGCTGGCACCGGACCCGCAACACCTGCAACGCGCCATCGATCTGGGCATTCCGCGTGCGCGGCTGTGCGCGATGCAAGGCCCGTTTTCGCAGGCGGCCAATGAAACCCTGTGGCGCGACTGGCAGATCGACTGTGTCATCAGCAAGCAATCGGGTGACGCCGGTGGCTACAGCGCCAAGGCTGCCGCTGCGGCCGCACTGGGCATTCCCTTCATCGTGGTGGACCGTCCGCAGCTGGACTACCCGGTGAGCTTTGCCGACTTTGCCAGCCTGCAAGCCGCACTGGAGCAACTGGCATGAGCAGCCCGCGCATTCCGGTCACCGTGCTCACCGGTTTTCTGGGCGCTGGCAAAACCACCCTGCTGTCCAATCTGATCCGCGACAGCAAACAACGGCGGCTGGCCATTCTGGTCAACGAATTTGGCGAGGTGTCGATTGACGGCACCATCCTGCGTACGGACGACAAGGCCGGGATGGAGATTCACGATCTGGCCAATGGCCTGGTGGCTTACGACGACGACGAGCACTTCCTGCCCACCATGCTGGCCTTGTGGCAGCGCCGTCAGCAAATCGACCATGTGCTGATCGAAACCTCGGGCCTGGCGCTGCCCAGCGCGGTAATGGAGCAGCTGCAGGGCCCGGAGCTGGCCGAGCGCTTTGTGCTGGACGCCACGCTGGCCGTGGTGGACACCCCGCTGCTGCTGGCTGGCGATTTTGACAGCGGCCACGGCCAGCAGGACGACGCGGTGGCCAGCCTGTTCCGCCAGCAGCTGGAGAACGCCGACATCGTGGTGCTGAACAAGATCGACACGCTTACCGACACCGCCATGCTGCAAGCGGAAAGCACGGTGCGCCAGCTGGCCCCGTCCATCCGCTTTATCGAGCTGGCCTATCAGGCCAAGCTGGACACCCGGCTGACGCTGGGCCTGCATCTGCACGAAGTCAGCGGCAGCGGCCACCGCCATTACGGCCCGGTCTCCAGCCTGCCGCTGAATCTGCGCCCGCTGGCCAACCAGGCGCTGCTGGACGGCCACAGCCACGGCGGGCTGGCCGCACACAGTCATGGGCTGGCCACCCACAAGCATTTTCACGAGCAGGACCCGGGCTGGCAGTCCTTCCTGATTCGCAGCAAGGACGCACAGGACCCAGCACGGCTACTGGCAGCGGTGGAAACCATTGCCCGCGAGGAAGCGCTGCTGCGCATCAAGGGCCATGCGGCCAGTGCCGACGGCCAGGGCCGGCTGACACTGCAAGCGGTACGCCAGCGCGTACAGCTGCAACAGGAAGCGGACACCGCCGCACCACGGCAGGCGCAGCTGGTATTCATCGGCTATCACCCCAGCCGGCCGCGCATTGTGGAGCGGCTGAAAACATTGACCGGCACCCACTGGCAGTAAGAGTGGCTGACAAAAACCCTGTAGCTGCGTTGCGCCGCCTTGCCGTACTGCTTGTACTGTCTGCGTCGGCGCGCCTTGCCACAGGGACGCTGCGCTATTTTGTCAGCCACTCCAGCCGTACCCATCAGCAATAACCCGACCGCTGCATCAGACCAGCAATCAGAAGGAAACCGCCATGAAAACCGACGCCGCCGCCCACCAGCGCATGGTGGAAAAGCGCAAGGCCGGCTTTGAAAAGAAAAAGGCTGCCGCCACCAAGGAAAAAGGCTTGCTCATCGTCCATACCGGTACTGGCAAGGGCAAGAGCAGCGCCGCCTTCGGCATGGGCCTGCGCATTGTCGGCCACGGCATGCAGCTGGGTGTGGTGCAGTTCATCAAGGGCGCACTGCACACTGCCGAGCGCGACCTGTTCAGCCGCTTCGACAACTGCCGCTTCCTCACCATGGGCGAGGGCTATACCTGGAACACCCAGAACCGCGAGGCCGACATCGCCACCGCGCGTCAGGGCTGGGAGGCCGCACTGGAGATGCTGAACAGTGGCCACTACGACATGCTGATCCTGGACGAGCTGAACATCGTGCTGAAGTACGACTACCTGCCGCTGGACGAGGTACTGGCAGCACTGGCCAGCCGCCCGGCCAATCTGCATGTGGTGATTACCGGCCGCCATGCGCCGCAGGCGCTGATTGATGCCGCCGACCTGGTCACCGAGATGAAACTGGTGAAACACCCCTTCCGTGAGCAGGGCATCAAGGCGCAACAGGGCGTGGAGTTCTGACATGGCCATCCGCCACTGCCCGGCGCTGTTCATCAGCGCCCCTGCCTCGCATCAGGGCAAGACCACCCTTAGCGCCGGGCTGGCGCGTTACCACCGCCAGCAGGGCCGCACCGTGCGCGTGTTCAAGACCGGGCCGGATTTTCTCGACCCCTATGTGCTGGAACAGGCCAGTGGCCACACCGTGTATGCGCTGGATTTGTGGATGAACGGCGAGGATGACTGCCGCCAGCGCCTGTACCAGGCCGCCGCCGAGGCCGACCTGATCCTGATTGAAGGCAGCATGGGCCTGTTCGATGGCACCCCCAGCAGTGCCGACCTGGCCCAGCTGTTCGGCGTGCCGGTGGCCGCCATCATCGACGCGGCCGGCATGGCGCAAACCTTTGCGGCGGTGGCGCATGGCCTGGCCAGCTTCCGCCCCGGCCTGCCGTTTTACGGCGTACTGGCCAATCAGGTGGCTTCAAGCCGCCATGCGGAGATGCTCACCGCTGCCCTGCCCGCCAGCCTCAATTATCTGGGCGCGGTAATGCGCCAGCAGGACATGGGCCTGCCGGAGCGCCATCTGGGCCTGGTGCAGGCGCAGGAAGTGGACGATCTGGAAGAACGGCTGGAGTGCGCCGCCGCCCAGCTGGCCACCACTTGCCTGGCCGATCTGCCACCCGCAGTCGCCTTCCAGCCTGCCATGGCACCCAGCCTGCCACGGCTGCTGGACGGCGTGCGCATCGCCATCGCCCGCGATACCGCCTTCAGCTTCATCTACCCGGCCAATATCCAGGCGCTACAGGCATTGGGGGCCGAGCTGCATTACTTCTCCCCACTGGCCGACGACACGCTGCCGGACTGCGATGCAGTCTGGCTGCCCGGTGGCTATCCGGAACTGCATCTGGCCGCGCTGGCAGGTGCAGAGCACAGCCGCGCCAGCCTGCACGCCCACGTGGCAGCAGGCAAACCGCTGTATGCCGAATGTGGCGGCATGCTGTATTTGCTGGACAGCCTGACCGACAAGCAGGGTCAACGCGGACAGATGCTGGGCCTGTTGCCCGGCCATGCCCGGCTGAATAGCCGCCTGAGCGCGCTGGGCCTGCAACAACTGCAGCTGGATGGCGCAGTGCTGCGTGGCCACACTTTTCACTATTCCAGTCTGGACACGCCCATCACCCCGCTCACCCATGCCAGCCGCGCCACCGGTAGCGGCCAAGGCGAGGCGGTATACCGCCACGGTAGCCTGCTGGCCAGTTATCTGCATCTTTATTTCCCGTCAAACCCTGCGGCCTGCGCCAGATTGTTCCTGCCATGAATGCCTATCCCCAAGCCGACATCGACGCCGTCTACCGCGCCATCCGCGAACGGCGCGACATGCGCCACTTCAAGCCGGACCCGGTAGACCCGGCCCTGCTGCAACGCCTGCTACAGGCCGCGCACCTGGCCCCCAGCGTGGGCTTCATGCAGCCCTGGCGCTTCATCCGCATTAGCGATACCGCGCTGCGCCAGCAACTGCATGCCGAGGTGGAAGTAGAGCGGGTAGCCACCGCCAAGGCACTGGGCCAGCGGGAAGACGAATTCATGAAGCTGAAGGTTGAGGGCATTCTCGACTGCGGCGAGGTGCTGGTGGCGGCACTGATGGACGGGCGCGAACGCCATGTATTCGGCCGCCGCACCCTGCCGGAAATGGATATCTGCTCCATCGCCTGCGCCATCCAGAACATGTGGCTGGCGGCCCGCGCCGAGGGCATCGGCCTGGGCTGGGTATCGCTGTTCGACCCGCAGCGGCTGGGCACGCTGCTGGGCCTGCCGGCCGAGGCCAAGGCGGTGGCCATCCTGTGTATCGGCCATGTCGAGGCTTTCTACGACAAACCCATGCTGGAACAGGAAAACTGGGCAAAGCGGCAAAACCTGGCCGAGCTGGTATTTGAAAACAGCTGGGCTGACAGTCGCCCAGCCGTCTGAAGCCTTTAGCGGGCAGCCGCGCTACGCTGGCTGCTGGCCGGGCTCATGAATTGCTGCCGGAAATAATCACGGAACAAGGCAATGGCAGGGCTGATCTCAGACCCGGCCTTCCATGCCAGCCCCAGCGTCATCGGCGGCACCAGGCCGTGCAGACTCACCGTTTCGATACGCCGCCCCTCCAGCGACCAAGGCCGGAACACCATGTCTGACAGAATGCTCACCCCGCTGCCATTGGCCACCATGCTGCGCACCGCCTCCACCGAACTGGTGCGCACCCTCACCTGCGGCTGCCATGGCGACTGCTGCCAATAGCGCCACGTCGTCTGTTCTGCCTCATCCACCGTCAGCATGATGTAAGGCTGCTCGGCAATATCCTGCAAGTCGGGTGCCGGGTGTGATAGCAGCGGATGCTGTGCCGGCAGCCACAAGCGCCGGGGTGAGCTGATGATGGGCTCCAGCCGCAAAGCCGGGTTGTCCACATTGGAAGTCAACAGCACCGCGACATCGAAATCCTGCCGCAGCAGCCCGGCTTCAATGTCCTCACGTGACAATTCGAACAGTTCAATCCTCAGTTGCGGGTACAAGGCGGACAGGCGGCACACATGGGCAGGCAGAAAATACCCCATCACCGTATAGCTGGCGGCCACGGTCAGCCTGCCGGCAAAATCGCCATCCCGTTTGCCCAGCAGCATGGCCTCTTCCACATTGGCCATAATTTCGTAGGCATGACCCAGAAAGCGCCGTCCGCAGTCGGTCAGCACCATGCCCTGAGGGTGGCGGACAAACAAGGACGTAGCCAGCACTTCTTCCAGTTGCCGGATGGCTGCCGTCACTGCCGATTGGGTGATGCACAGCTGGATGGCCGCCTGGGAAACCTGCCCTGTTTCAGCCGTGGCCACAAAATACTTCAACTGCCGGAAGGAAAATGCCACGGTTATGACTCGCCTTTTTCATGCGGCCTGGATAAGTCAGCCGCGCCTATTCAGCCGGTATCTATATGGGTGACGTTGCGTAGCAGGCACTCCCATCTACGGATAGCGCAGCGGGTGCATCACGCGTACTCCATCAGAATCCAGCGCACCGGCTCTACCTGGGCGGGGTAGCCCAGCCAGCGCCCCAGCAGCCGGGGGTAGTGCACCGGTAACGGGGGCAGCAGGCTGCCCTGAGCAAAAAAGCGTTGTACGTCGTAACCCGGCAGGCGATTGCTGATGCTGTGCGGCGGAAACTGGGCATGCCAGATACCGCTTTGCGGGCAGCTCTCGCCTGTGTGGCGGGTAGTGCCCAAGGGTAGTACCTTGGCTTGCGCGGCCTGGGCTTTTTGCGCCTGTTGGCGTTTGGGGTCGGGTCGGCCGGTAGCCGGGTCCAGCGCCTTGGCCTCGGCCAGCCGGGTCATCAGGGCTTCGCTGGGTTGCGGCGGTGGGATGTTGGCTTCGCGGTCTTTTAGCCACTGGATCTTGCCGTCCCATGGTGGCAGTGGCGCAGGGGGCAAGGGGACGATGCTGTCCAGTTCGGGGACGCTGGGGTTGGCGTAGGCGTAATTTTGCAGGGTAGTACTGATGATGTCGTAGCGCCGAGCACGCTCGGCATCATGCGCAACCCCCAAATAGTAATAGGGGTCAGCCGGGCCGGTTTGTTTAAACCCATCCGCCAGCCAGGAGGCAGAACCATAGTCTCCTGCTTTTGTACCGAGCTGGTAGTATTTGATGGCTTCGGCATAGTGCTTATCCGATTGCAAATCGATCCCTGCTTCTTGTGCTGCCTCACCATGGCCCTGCTCAGCGGCACAACGCTTCATCTGGCGCCCAATATTGAAAGCCTCCAGCTCGGAGATGGTGAGGCGGGTCAGCCGATCGCCGACATAGTATTGCGCCTCCTTATTGCCCAGATCGGCGGCTTTGCGAAAGTATTTCAAGGCCAGTTCTTTATTGGCGTCATAGCCGACGCCGCCTTCCACATAATGGCCGAGCAGGTAGTAGCCAACCGGTATCCCGGCCTTGATCAGGGCATCGTTGAGGTCGAGCATTTCCTCGATATCGCCGTCAATCACGCCCTGGCTGTACAGGTTTTGCAAATTGAAATTGGCTTTGTAATGGCCATAGGCAGCAGCAATGCGGTAATAGCGCGCCATGTCGGCATAGACGGCGGGCTTGGGGGTGACGATATTGCCGCGCCACAGCCAGCGGCCATAGCGGAACAACTGTTCGGCTTCCGGGTTCAGTGGCGGCAGGCGGTCTTTCTCGTAAGCGCAGGTGAAGGCCAGTTTGGCGTGAACGGCAGAGACATCGGGCATGGCATGCTCCGGTTTGGCCTGACAGCCGAGCAGGCACAGGCTGAGTGGCAGGTAGAAGAATAAGCGCATGGTTTAGTCCAGGTCTGACAGGTCGGGGCTGTCGCGGAAGAACTCGACCAGCGAGGCTTCGGGGGGAAGATGAAATTTCTGAGCGAGCTTATTTTTCTGGATTAATGTGCCCCACAACTGATATGCCTTTGCTGGGTCATCATGTAGCCCTTGGACCTTGCCGTTAAAGTGGTTCGTCGTATGTTGTTTCCACAGCCGCTGGCGAAAGGCGCGCGCCACCTTGGCATTAGGCGACATGATATTCAGCTCGCTATCCACTTCCATGCTGCGCACATTGAGATTGGCAGAGCCGTTGGTAATCATCACATCGTCCACAATCATCAGCTTGCTGTGCACATACACCGGCACCCAAGTGGTGTTCTTGACCAGTTGGCGCGGGGCAGGATCGGCCTGAGGGTCGTAGCGCATGGCCAGCGTCTGTCTGGGATTGGCGGGTGTGGGGCGATATACGTCCGGTTGATAGCCGGGGGAATCCGGGGCCACCAGCGTGCACAGGTGTATTTTCAGGCCGGGAAAGGAAGGCAGCGGGTTGAGGGGTGGCGGGCTGATGGAGAAGCTG
>NZ_JAYSDA010000038.1:0-25251 GCF_041914625.1 Aquitalea pelogenes
CATTCGAAGCCCAGCTCAAACGAGCTGGGCTTTGTGCTTTTGGGCGCAGGTAACGGCCATGCCTCGTGGCTATGTGGCAGCTTTGAGTTTCGTATTGTGTCCCTGATAGCGTAGTGTGCATAAATTGCAACATGGACTGTTCCGGCCCTCCTTCCTCCCCGGCCATGCAAATTACTGGGTCAGTATGGCTCCATCGCGTGGAATGCTGCTGCAGAGCCATTTTGAGTGCTGGCGAAATGGCAGATCACTGTTGATTACCTGACTGGCCCAGACAGTTAGCACTGTAAAACCTGGTGCAACAGTGTGTACCACTGGCGGCGATTCCCTGCCATGCCGCGTCGGCGGTATAATCGCACTCTTTTTTCAAAGCATTTGATAAGTCATGGCCTCGGCGATCGAAATTAAAGCGGTGAGTAAGCGCTATGGTGCTTTGCAGGCCCTGGATGATGTCAGTATCACGGTTGAACCTGGCGAGTTTTTTGCCTTGCTTGGTCCTAACGGGGCGGGCAAAACAACGCTGATTTCTGCCATGGCAGGATTGTCGCGTCCGGATAGTGGCAGTATCCGGATCATGGGTCATGATGTGATCCGTGATTTTCGTGCTGCACGCATGAGTCTTGGCGTGGTTCCGCAGGAGTTGGTGTTTGACCCCTTTCTCTCGGTGAGAGAGACCTTGCGTTTTCAATCGGGCTACTTTGGCCTGACACGTAACGATGACTGGATTGACGAGCTGCTCAGCAAGCTGGGGCTGGCCGATAAGGCCAATGTCAATTTGCGGGCTTTGTCCGGCGGGATGAAGCGACGTGTCATGGTGGCGCAGGCTTTGGTACATCGTCCTCCGGTGATGGTGCTGGACGAGCCTACTGCCGGTGTCGATGTCGAGCTGCGCCAGAGCCTGTGGTCATTTGTCAAAGAGCTGAACGAAGCTGGCCATACCATTGTGTTGACCACACATTACCTTGAAGAGGCGGAAGCCTTGTGCAATCGGATTGCCATGCTCAAGCGTGGCAAGCTGGTGGCATTGGAGAGCAAGGACAAGCTGCTGCAGCATGGCAAGGAGCGCGAGGTTGCTCTCAAGCTGGGCGGCCCATTGCCGGATAGTCTACTGCCGCGCAAGGTGCGCGAGGAGGATGGCCGGATTGTGCTGAAGCTGGCTGATATTGCGCAGCTGGAGCATGTGCTGGCTGCCTTGCGCGAAGCCGGTGTGGCTGTGCGCGAGCTGAATGTGATCGAGGTGGATCTGGAGTCGGTTTTTGTCAACATGATGCACGGAGGACAGGTCTGATGCAGGGATTTTTGACCTTGTTCCGTAAGGAGCTGGTGCGGTTCTGGAAGGTTGCATTCCAGACCGTGGCCGCCCCGGTGCTGACAGCCTTGATGTACCAGCTGATTTTTTCCCATGTTTTGTCACGTCACGTTGAGGCCTACCCTGGCGTCAGCTACACCGCCTTCCTGATTCCTGGCCTTGCCATGATGTCGATGGCGCAAAATGCCTTTGCCAACAGTTCGTCCAGCCTGATCCAGTCCAAGATCACCGGGAATATTGTTTTCCTGCTGCTGCCGCCGCTGACTGCCCTGGAGTTCTTTGGCGCTTACCTGCTGGCCTCCATTGTGCGGGGCGTGGTGGTCGGGGCTGGCGTGCTGCTGGTGACGGCCTGGTTCGGCCTGCCCTTGCCCAGCCATCCGCTGTGGGTGCTGTCGTTTGCCATTCTGGGCTGCGGGGTGCTGGGCACCTTGGGCGTAATTGCCGGTATCTGGGCAGAAAAATTCGACCAACTGGCGGCATTTCAGAACTTTTTGATCATGCCGCTGACTTTCTTGTCTGGCGTGTTCTATTCCATCAACAGTTTGCCGCCATTCTGGTATGTCGTATCGCATGTCAATCCGGTGTTCTTCATGATCGACGGGTTTCGCTACGGCTTCTTTGGCCAGGCCGACGTCAGTCCGTGGCTGTCGTTGAGCGTGGTGGGTGGCAGTTTTATTTTGCTTTCCGGGCTGGCTTTGTGGCTGATCAAGTCAGGCTACAAGCTGCGCCATTAGGATCCTCTTTCAGGATGTACACATGATTTCTGCCGAACAGGTCAAACAATATATTGCTGCTGGTCTTCAATGCTCCCACCTGGAGGTGGAGGGCGATGGTCATCACTTTTACGCCACCGTGGTGTCGCCGGCTTTCGCCGGCAAGCGTCTGATTGACCGCCACCGTCTGGTCAAGGAGGTGATTGCCACCCGTCTGGCCAGCAACGAAATCCACGCCCTTTCCATCGTCAAGGCTGCTACGCCGGACGAATGGGAAAAACTCCAAGGCTGATTCCTACATGGATAAATTGAAAATTCGCGGCAATGGTCCGCTGAATGGTGAGATCCGCGTATCCGGTGCCAAGAACGCGGCATTGCCGATTCTGTGCACCAGCTTGCTGACCGCCGACACCATGCGCTTTACCAACGTGCCCATGCTGCGCGACATTTCCACCACCCAGAAATTGCTGCAAGGCATGGGTGTGCGGGTGATGACCGACAATGTGCATGAAATGGAAATCACCGCCGACCATCTGGACAGCCTGGTGGCACCGTATGATCTGGTCAAGACCATGCGAGCCTCCATTCTGGTGCTCGGCCCGACCCTGGCGCGCTTTGGCGAGGCCACTGTTTCGCTGCCCGGCGGCTGTGCCATTGGCAGCCGCCCGGTGGATCAGCACATCAAGGGCCTGGTGGCCATGGGTGCCGAGGTGGTGATCGAGCACGGTTATGTGAAGGCCAAAGCCAAGCGCCTGCGCGGTGCCCACATCGTGATGGATGTGGTGACCGTGGGCGGTACGGAAAACCTGTTGATGGCCGCTGCGCTGGCTGATGGCACCACCATTCTGGAAAACGCCGCGCGCGAGCCGGAAGTAACCGACCTGGCCAATTGCCTGGTGGCCATGGGTGCACGCATCAGCGGTATCGGCACCAACCGTCTGGTGATCGAGGGTGTGGAAAAGCTGCATGGCTGTGACTACGCCATCATGCCGGATCGTATCGAGGCGGGGACTTTCCTGGTGGCGGCAGCCATGACGCAAGGTCATCTGGTATTGCGCAATGCCGCACCGCGTAGCATGGAAGCCGTGCTGGACAAGCTGGTGGAAGCCGGCGCTGTGGTGGAGGCGGGTGACGATTGGATCTCGCTGGACATGAAGCGTCGTCCCAAAGCCATCAATTTCCGTACCCTGCCTTACCCGGCGTTCCCGACTGACATGCAGGCCCAGCTGATGACGCTGAACTGCATTGCCGAGGGTGCCGGCATGGTGACGGAGACCATCTTCGAAAACCGTTTCATGCATGTTCCCGAGTTGAACCGCATGGGTGCGCGTATCGAGGTGGAAGGCAATACCGCAGTGGTGCATGGCGTGGAGAAGCTGTCTGGTGCCACGGTGATGGCAACCGACCTGCGTGCGTCGGCCAGTCTGGTTCTTGCCGGTCTGGTGGCCCAGGGCGAAACCATTGTCGACCGTATCTACCACCTGGACCGCGGTTATGAGTACATCGAGAAAAAGCTGGGTGCGGTCGGTGCCCAGATCGAGCGCATCAGTTAAGCGCTGCGCTTTCCGTCCGGGGCATTGAAAGACAACACCCGGTCACTTTGCTAGCTGGCAAGTGACCGGGTGTTTTTTTGTGGTGATTGCTGCTGCTGACCGGGCATGGTTTAAAAATGGAATTGACGACTCAGTGCAAAAGCGGTGCCGGTGTGTCCGAATGCTCGGCGTTGTATTCTGCAATGGCTTGTTCCAGGATTTCTGCTGTCAGGTACTGTCCATTGGAAACTGCGTGGCGCAGGTAGCGGGTGAGGTATTCCAGCGCTTGCTGGGAGAGTTGGCTTTGTTCCATGATGTACTCCGCAAGAATGATCGGTAAATATGATTATCAGCAAAGTCTAATATTTGTGGTGACAGGCTTGTTGTCATGGATCAAACAGAAGAGAGACAAAGAAAAAGCAGCCAGATGGCTGCTTTTCTTTTACAGACGGCAGAGCCTTATTGTGCCGCAGAAGCTGCGGCATGGGCCGCTGCAGAGGCTTCCGGGTGGCTGCCGTCAACAGCTGCCGGTGCGGCTTCGCCGGCAGGCGCGGACGCTGCCGATGGTGCATTGACCAGCTCATCAATATTGACGTCGTCAGACTGGGTGGGATTGGGCAGCCCCAGTTGCTTGGCCCGCAGTTGCAGGAAGCCATCACGCAGATAGGTGTAGGGGTCGATGGCAGCCGTGGCCAGGCTGTCGTCGAAGTCCAGGTAGCGGGCACGGGTGTTGACGCCGTACATGCCATAGAAGGCAATGGCTTCGTTGCTGTTGTGATAGACCAGATGTTCCGGTCCGTTGATGCCCAGCGATACACCCAGACCAAGACCATCACGTACCGTGCTGGGGCCAAAGAATGGCAGCACCAGATAATTGCTGTTCTTCCAGCCCCAGTGCGCAAAGGTGTCGCCCAGCGAAGTCTTGTTGTTTTTCAGGCCGGCCGGAGTGGCAATATCAATCAGGCCAAACAAACCGAAGGTGCTGTTGAGGGCAACCCGCATGATGTCATTGACGGCCTTTTCCGGCTCGGCTTGCAGCAGGTTGTTGGCGGCACTGTAGACATCCTTGAAGTTGTCAAAGAAGTTGCTCACGGCTGTACGGAAGGGGCCCGGGGTAATGGCACGGTAGCCTTGTGCCGCCGGTTTGATCACCCAGCGATCGGCCTTGTCATTAAAGGCGTACATGGAGCGGTTGAACGACTCGTACGGGTCTTGCGGTGTGCTGGGGTGGGGGCTGGCGCAGCCGGCCAGTAACAGGCTGGCTACCAGCAGGCTGCTGCGCAGTGCATGGCGCGTGCAGGTCATGGTTCAGTCTCCTTGTGGCCCGGTCAGCAGGCCACGCAGTGCGTACAGGTCGACAAGTTCGGAAAGGCGGGCAGGCCAGTTGAGCAACTGCAAAGGCTGCTCCGCTTGCTGGGCCGCACGCCTGCAGGCCAGCAGCAAGGCAAGCGCAGAGGAGTCGGCCTCGCTGATGCCGGACAGGTCCAGCTGCAGCGGGCCACGCGCTACCCTGGCGGTCAGCGTGCTCAAAAGCTGGCCGCTGCTGCGCATGTCCAGCTTGCCTGTCAGGCGGCCGTTACCTGCCGTGGTTTCCTCAAACATGGCTATGTTTCCTGCTTATTTGCTGGCCGGGATGGCGGCGTTCTTGTCCTGCAGCATCTTGATCAGGCCATCAACACCGTTTTTGTTGATTTCCTGATTGAACTGGTTGCGGTACACGGTGACCAGGCTGGCACCTTCCACGCTGACATTGAATACCTTCCAGCCTTGCGGGGTCTTGTACAGGGTGTAGTCAACGGCAACCGGGCCCTTGTCGTTGCCAGGCAGGCTGACGGACGATTTCACGGTCGCTTCGCGGCCGCTGTTACCCATGGTGGCATTGGGCTGGATGTCGATCTGTGCGTTCTTGAAACGGGTCATGGTGCTGGAGTAGGTGCGGACCAGCAGGTTCTGGAATTGCTGAGCCAGTGCGCTTTGTTGCGCAGGACTGGCCTGACGCCAGCCCAGACCGACTGCCAGGGCGGTCATGCGCTGGAAGTCGAACTGCGGAACGGCCAGCGCTTCCACTTGCTGGCGAACCTGCTTGGTGTTCTTGCCGTTTTCCTGTTTCAGGACATCCATGATCTGGCGCGAGGTTTCACGAACCTGCTCAACCGGATTATCGGTGGCGGCCAGGGAGTGGGCGCTCAGGCCCAGCATGACAAGGAAGGTAGCGATCAGTTTTTTCATGGTATCGGTCATTCTTGATGAGTTGTGCACAAGGTCTGTGTTTATTGCGCTGCGGAAGCGCTGTTCTTGTTGTTGCCGCCGGTGAAGCTGGTCATGAACTTGCCGATCAGCTGTTCCAGCACCAGGGCGGAAGAGGTCAGGGTGATATGTTCACCCGGTTTCAGTTCATCCGGGTCGCCGCCTTGCAGCAAACCGATGTACTGCTCACCCAGCAGGCCTGCAGTCAGGATTTCGGCACTGGCATCACGGCTGAAGGTGTACTGCTTTTCCAGATTCAGGGTGACACGGGCGCGGTAGGTCTTGGTATCCAGCTGGATGGCTGCCACGCGGCCCACCACGACCCCGGCTTCCTTGATGGGGGCTTTTACTTTCAGACCACCGATATTGTCGAAATCCGCGTACAGGGTGTAGGTCTGATCGGCACTTTGCGGCGTGAGATTGGCCACTTTCAGCGACAGGAACACCACGGCGGCAATGCCGATTGCCACAAACAGGCCGACCCACAAATCAATAGTAGAGCGTTTCATTCCCTATTTCCTAGAACATGAAGGCGGTGAGGACGAAGTCCACCGCCAGGATAACCAGTGCGGAGGTCACTACCGTGCGGGTAGTGGCTGCGGAGACGCCAGCCGCCGTGGGCGTGGCATCGTAACCTTCGAAAACGGCAATCAGGGTGACGACAATGCCAAAACACAGGCTCTTGATCAGGCCGTTGATCACGTCATAGTGCAGGTCGACATTGTTCTGCATTTGCGACCAGAAGGTGCCTGAATCCAGGCCTATCATCACCACGCCAATCAGATAGCCACCGAAAATGCCCATCACATTGAACATGGCGGCCAGAATAGGCATGGAAATGACACCGGCCCAGAAGCGGGGGGCCACCACGCGGGCGATGGGGTTCACCGCCATGACGCTCATGGCATCCAGTTGCTCGGTGGCTTTCATCAGGCCGATTTCTGCCGTCATGGCACTGCCGGCGCGGCTGGAGAACAGCAAGGCAGCCAGTACCGGGCCCAGTTCGCGCAATAGCGACAGGGCCACCAGTGCACCCAGTGCATCGGCAGAACCGAAGCGCGACAGCGTGTTGTAGCCCTGCAGGCCCAGCACCATGCCGACGAACAGGCCTGACACCACCACGATGATGACGGACATCACACCGGCGAAATAGATTTCGCGGATGGTGAGGTTGAAGCGCAGCAGGCTTTGGCCCGAATAACGCAAGATGGCCAGCAGGAAGCGGGTGATGAAACCCAGCCGCCAGATGGCATTGATGGTGCTGTGACCCAGTCGACGCAGCGGTGACAGCAGCAGTTCAGTCATGCTGGCTTCCTTTCAGGCCCAGATCCTGCTGCAGGGAGGTGCTGGCAGGGTAGGCAAAATGGACTGGGCCGTCGGCTTCGCCCCACATGAACTGGTGTACCCAGGGTGAGGGCGAGCTGCGGATGTCTTCCGGTGTGCCATCGGCCACGATTTCACCATTGGAAACAAAGTAGACGTAATCGACGATATCCAGCGATTTGTGCACATCGTGGGTCACCATGATGGAGGTGGTGCCCAGGGCGTCGTTCAGTTTCTTGATCAGATGGGCAATCACGCCCAGCGAGATCGGGTCCAGTCCGGTAAACGGTTCGTCATACAGCATCAGTTGCGGGTCCAGCGCAATGGCACGCGCCAGTGCCACGCGACGGGCCATGCCGCCGGACAACTCGGCAGGCATCAAGGCCTGGGTGCCACGCAGGCCCACGGCAGCCAGCTTCATGATCACCAGATCATGAATCATGCTTTCTGGCAGGCGGGTGTGTTCGCGGATGGGGAAGGCGACGTTGTCCCCGACCGAGAGGTCGGTGAACAGCGCGCCAAACTGGAACAGCATGCCCATGCGGCGGCGGTGCTCGAACAGTTCGGCATGGTTCATGGCGGCGACATCACCGCCATCTACCAGCACCTGCCCGGCGCTGGGGCGGATCTGGCCGGCAATCAGCCGCAGCATGGTGGTCTTGCCACTGCCGCTGCCACCCATGATGGCAACCAGCTTGCCACGCGGGATGGTCAGGCTGATGTTTTTCAGGATGGGGCGTTCACCATAGGCGAAACTGACATTCCTGAATTCGATGAAATGGTCTGAAGACACGGATTTTCCGGATGAAAAACGTGATTGGCGTCACGGTTTTACAGGGTTCAAGACAACAGGATTTTATCGACTTGTCTGCTGCTCGCCAAATGAACATGGTTTCAACATGTAACGATGCTGCCTGTTGGCCCAAGGCAGGAAGTGAAACAAGACAGGGATTGCTTGTGCCCGGTCGTGGCGCACTGCAGGGGCAGATACGCCGTGTTCACCCTTGAACATGGCAGGAACAAAAGACAAAGACCCGGCCAGGCCGGGTCAGTTCCTGCACCATGTTGCCGTCAGCAAGACGGCAATGGTGTGTTATACGCCGCGTAGCAGGTCGTTGATGCTGGTTTTGCTGCGGGTTTGCGCATCCACTTTCTTGACGATGACGGCGCAGTACAGGCTGTGGCTGCCATCCTTGGACGGCAGGTTGCCCGATACCACCACCGAGCCCGGCGGAATGCGGCCGTAGCTCACTTCGCCGGTTTCGCGGTCGTAGATCTTGGTGGACTGGCCGATGTAAACACCCATGGAGATGACCGAGCCTTCGCCCACGATCACGCCTTCCACCACTTCCGAGCGCGCGCCGATGAAGCAGTTGTCTTCAATGATGGTGGGGCCGGCTTGCAGCGGTTCCAGAACGCCGCCAATGCCGACGCCGCCGGACAGGTGCACGTTCTTGCCGATCTGGGCGCAGGAGCCGACGGTGGCCCAGGTGTCCACCATGGTGCCTTCATCCACATAGGCGCCGATGTTGACGTAGGACGGCATCAGCACGGTGTTCTTGGCAATGAAGCTGCCCTTGCGCGCCACGGCGCCCGGCACCACGCGGAAACCGGCTTCCTTGAAGTGGGCTTCGCTCCAGTCATGGAACTTGGTGTCCACCTTGTCGAAGTAGCGGCTCACGCCATCGTCCTGCACCACGTTGTCGCGGATACGGAAGGACAGCAGCACGGCTTTTTTCACCCACTGGTTGACCACCCAGTCGCCGTCCACTTTTTCGGCTACGCGCAGGCGGCCGTTGTCCAGCTCGGTGATGACCTGGCCAATGGCGGCCTTCAGTTCGGCGGAAACAGTTGCCGGGGTGATGTCGGCACGTTTTTCGAAGGCTTCTTCGATCAGGGCTTGAATCGGATGCATGTGATGGAGTCCTTGGGCAATGTGAATGGAAACAGTCATAGCTGGTGGATGTCGTTTATATGGTTGTTGTCTTGACGAAACGCACGATGCGTTCGGCGGCTGCCTGACATTCTGCCAGTGTCGCGACCAGAGCGATACGGATATAGCCGCTGCCCGGGTTCACGCCATGGGCGGTACGGGCCAGGAAGGAGCCAGGCAGCACGGTAATGTGTTCCTGCTCGAACAGGGCACGGGCAAAGGCGGTGTCATCGCCACCGGGTACCCTGGCCCACAGGTAGAAGCTGGCATCCGGCAGGCTGACCTCCAGCACCTCGGCCAGCATGGGGGTGACGGCCTGGAACTTGGCAATATACGCGGCGCGGTTTTCCTCAACATGCGCTTCGTCGTTCCAGGCCGCCACGCTGGCCGCCTGGATGGTGGGGCTCATCGCGCCGCCCTGATAGGTACGGTACAGCATGAAGCTGGCCAGCAGGCTCCCGTCGCCGGCAACAAAGCCGGAGCGCATGCCCGGTGCATTGGAGCGCTTGGACAGGCTGGTGAACATCACCAGTCGTTCAAAGCCACGGCCCAGCTTGCGGGCGGCTTCCAGTCCGCCCAGCGGCGGCTGGCCGAAGTGGATTTCCGAATAGCACTCGTCGCTGGCAATGACAAAGCCGTAGCGGTCGGACAGCGCGAACAGGTTTTTCCAGTCGTCCAGCGACATCACCGCGCCGGTGGGATTGCCCGGGCTGCACACGAAAACCAGCTGGGTACGCGCCCATACGCTTTCCGGTACGCTGGCCCAGTCGGGCTGAAAGCCCGTGCTGGCGGTACAGTTGACATAGAAGGGTTCCGCGCCTGCCAGTAGTGCCGCGCCTTCGTAAATCTGGTAAAACGGATTGGGTGAAATCACCACCGGTTTTTCAGCCTGCTGGCTGTTGACCACTGTCTGCACAAAAGCGAACAGGGCTTCGCGGCTGCCATTGACCGGCAGCACTTCCTTCTCTGCATCCAGTTGCAGGCCGTAGCGGCGTTGCATCCAGTCGGCACACGACTGGCGCAGCTCCACACTGCCCAGCGTGGCCGGGTAAACCGACAGGCCGCCCAGCGATGCGACCAGCGCTTGCTTGATGACCTCTGGTGTCGGGTGCTTGGGTTCGCCGATGGACAGGTTGATGTGCGGCTTGTCAGCCGGGACCGCACCAGCCATCAGCTGACGCAAACGCTGGAAGGGATAGGGTTGCAGGCTTTCCAGGTGGGGATTCACGCTTGGTTCTCTCTGTTGCAGTGGGGGGCTGGCCGGGGTGTCGGCCGCCGCTGATCCGGTTTGGCGGACTGCATGGCAGTGCCGCAGAATCGCCCATCTTAAGAAATCGTGATGCCTCTTGTAAAACAAAAGCTTCTTGCCATTGTTGCCGTTGTCACTACCGCGCTGGTCTGGGGCCTGATGTGGTACCCGTTTCGCGTGCTGAGCCAGCAGGGCATCAGCACGGCGCATACCTCGCTGCTGGTTTACCTGCTGGCTGCCTTGCTCGGTGGTGTGCTGTTCTTTGACGTCTACCGCAAGCAGCTGCGCTGGCATCCGGTATTGCCACTGCTGGCGCTCTTGTTTGGCTGGTGTAATTTCAGCTACACCTGGGCGGTGTCCGAGGGCATGGTGATGCGGGTGCTGCTGCTGTTTTACCTGTCGCCCTTGTGGTCTGCCTTTTTTTCGCGCCTGCTGCTGCATGAACGCCTGACGCGCAGCGGCTGGCTGGTGGTGGCACTGTCACTGGCCGGTTGCATGATCATCCTGTATCGTCCCGGCCTGCTGGATGGTGCAGCATTGCTCAGTCAGCGTTATGAGTGGCTGGCGCTGTCCGGCGGCATCACCTTTGCCCTGGGAAATGTGCTGAGCAAGCGGGCACGCGACCTGCCGGTGCCGGTCAAGTCCGCCACCATCTGGGTGGGAGTGGCGCTGATGGGCTTGCTGGCATTGGGTGCCCGGCAGCAACTGGGCAGCTTGCTGGATGTATCGTGGACGGCCGCGCTGATTCTGGCCCTGTTAGGCGCAACCTTGCTGGCCACCAGCATCATCTCCCAGCATGGCGTCAGCCTGCTGCCAGCCAACCAGACCATGACCCTGATGCTGCTGGAACTGGTATTTGCTGCCATCTCGGCCTATCTGTTGGCCGGTGAGGCCATGCGGCTGCAGGAATGGCTGGGTGCGGCGCTGATCGGCGGGGCCAGTCTGTTGTCTGGCCAAATGACGCAGCCTGTGACTGCCAAGGAGCAAACATGAATATCCGGCCCATGCAGGCAGGGGACTTTAGCGCTTTCTGGCCTGTTTTCCAGGCCATCATCCAGGCGCAGGAAAGCTATGCCTACGACCCGCAACTGACTGAGGATCAGGCACGTGCCTTGTGGTGTGAACTGCCACAGGAAACCTGGCTGGCCGAAGAGGACGGCGTGGTGCTGGGCAGCTATTTCATCAAGCCCAATGCCGCCGGGCCGGGTGGCCATGTGTGCAATTGCGGCTATATGGTGGCCCCGGCGGCGCGTGGCAAGGGCGTGGCTTCCGCGCTGTGTGCGCATTCGCAGCAGCGCGGTCGCGCGCTGGGGTTTCTCGCCATGCAGTTCAATGCAGTGGTGGCCAGCAATACCGTGGCGGTCGCCTTGTGGAAGAAACTGGGTTTTGCCGAGGTAGGCCGGGTACCGGGCGCTTACCGGCACCGTAGCCTTGGGCTGGTGGACTGCCTGATCATGCACAAATGGCTGCAAGCACCCGAAGCGGACAAGCCGTTGACGGCATCCGCCCCGCTGATTGCTCGCAAGAACATTGAAGCGGTGGTGTCACGCAAGCGCAAAAAGAACTGATGGATCAGTAATGCGGCGGTATTTCGTCGCGCAGCGAGCCGCCGCTGTTGCCGCTATCGGGCTGGGCGGCCTTGAATTGCTGATACACCAGGCGCAGTTGCTGTTGCAGCAAGTCGATTTGCTGTTGCTGGCGGGCAATGGTGTTGTTGAGGCTGTCGAGCAGGTCGTCCTGGAAGGCGATTTTCACTTCCAGTTCAGTCAGGCGGTCTTCGGTATTCATGCGTGCATTTTACCTTGGCCGGTACTTGGCCGGTTATCGGATGATGTTGTTGTTATGGAATAAGAATTCCAGTTTTTATTGTTTTCCGGAATTAAAAGCTACGGTTACAGTGCTTCCATTACCCAATGCCGCAGTACGGCGGTACAACAGGAGAATGGACATGGATGCCTTGCTGGTTGGCGGCGACAGCCTGGGACAGATTCCCGAAGTGCTGGCACTGTACGATATCCGGATTGCGCGCCACATTACCGGCCGCAACACACTGCATCAGCGCAAATTGCCGCTGCCCAAGAATACCCAGATGCTGATTCTGCTCACTGACTATCTGGGGCACAACGCCATGCGGCATTACCGCGACACTGCCGCCGCCCGTGGCATTCCGGTACTGGCCTGCCGTCGTTCGGCCACCGCGGTGGCCGAGCGCTTGCAGCATGATGGCTGGCAGCCGGCCTGAGTAACTTCAGTTACGTGCCGGCTGTACGCTGAAGCTTTCAATCTCCTCCAGCTGCATGATGGCGCGTGACAGGTCCACCACATTGATCATGTGGTGCTTGTTGATGGCGGAAACCATGAAGCCCCAGTCGCTGATCCGGGCATCAACCTTCAGTGCAATGCTGTCTTCGTGTACCACGACGCCCAGTGTGAGCAGGTCGCGGCATAATTTATCTACCGTCCATTGATGCTCGCGCAGCACGGTCAGGTTCACATACAGGCTGAAGCGGCGCGGCAGGCGGTTTTCCATCCAGTTGAGCAGCCGCATGCAGATGACGCACAGCACGGTCACTGCAATGGCTGACAGATAAAACCCCACACCCACCAGAATGCCGATGACCGAGGACATCCATACCGAGGCCGCCGAGGTCAGGCCGCTGATGGACATGCCTTCCTTCATGATCATCCCGGCACCCAGAAAACCCACACCGGTCAGCACACCCTGCGCAACCCGCGTCATGTCGCCATGCATGATGTCGGCGTGAATGCCGCCGTACCAGAAACCGGAATAACCCACCATGCTGATGACCCCGGCGGAAGCCATGGAAACCAGCCCGTAGGTGCGCATGCCGGCGGCACGCCCGTTGGACCAGCGCTCATAGCCCACCAGGCAGCCCAGCAACAGGCCACCGAGCAGGTTGCAGGTAATCAGTAAGTTCACTTCCCATTTTTGTGCCGACCAGTATTGGTCCAGCAGATCGACAAAGCTGACGCTCATGACAGGCTTTCTTGTTGATTTTTCATCTCACCGTCATTGCAGGCTAGGCCTCTGCGGGCCATGCAGCAAGACAATTCGCGTCGGGATGTTGCCGGTCATCAATCCTGCGTGGCGGCTGGGCGCAAGGCCTTGATGATGTACAGGTCGAAGCGGGTGGATTTGCCATCCAGCACGGCAGAAGGTTTTACCCCGGCGATCGCGGCACCCAGTCGCGGGCGCTTCACCACCACCCGCACCCGTGCTGCGCTGATGGCGGCTTCCAGCAGGCGGGCGCTGTCCATGTCATCGCCAATCACATGCTGGAAGGCCTGCATGTCTTTTTTGGCGGCAGCGCTTTTCTTGTCGGTGTCGGGGAACATCGGGTCGACAAACACCACGTCCGGTTGCTGGTCGGCAGGCAACTGTGCCAGCCAGTCAGCCGAGTTGGCATGCACCAGCCGCATGCGACTGGCGATATCGCTGGTGTCGGCGGCGCGTGCGGCCCTCTCCAGTGCATCAAACAGCAAGGCGGCGGCTACCGGAGAGCGCTCCACCATGGTGACCTGGCAACCCAGGCTGGCCAGTACAAAACTGTCGCGTCCCAGCCCCGCGGTGGCATCAACAATGCTGGGCAGGTCTTTGGCACCTTTCAGTCCTACTGCCTTGGCTACCGGCTGACCACGTCCGCCGCCTTGTTCGCGCCGGTGGCGGGCCGCACCTTCGACAAACTCGGCATACACCGCACCGTGTTTTCCGGTGGTGACCAGCTCCAGCCGTTCCGGCCCCAGCTCCAGCCAGTACCCTTCAGACGGGCGGTGTTGGATGAGGGGCAAGGCAAAGCGCCGCGCCAGTTCGGCGGCATGCTCGCGGCGGGCGCTCTCGCTACAGAACAGCGGGGTGGACTGAATAGGGCAAGTTGGCATCATGCCGGCACGATACGGGATGTGCGGCAGTGCGGCAAGCTGTCTGTCCCAGTCGCCATTGCCGCATGACATCAGGCAAGGCATAAGGGGCGGATGCTGAAACTTGCCCTGTTTGTTGCCGGCATCGTGTGCTGCGCCTTTTTGCCCACCCTGCCTTCCCTGTGGAGTGTGGGTGGATTGTGGCTGCTGATGTATCTGCTGGAACGCGTGGCAGCACCACGGCTGGCCGGTATTGCTGCGCTGCTGGCTGCCTTGTTGCTGGGGCTGTTCTATGCCGATGCCCGCGCACAATGGCGTATGGCGCAGGCCCTGCCGGCTGTCTGGTGGCAAAAACCGGTGTCCTTGATTGGTGTGGTGCGAGGCTTGCCTGTGCAGGGGCAATACGGTGTGCGCATGCAGTTCCAGGTGGAGCAGGTGCTGACGCCGCAGGCTAGCCTGCCGGAGCGGGTGCAGCTGTCGGTCTTTGTACGCAAGGGCGAGCTGGCCCCGACTGGCGTCTGGCGGGCGGGCGATCGCTGGCAGCTGACCGCCCGTTTCCGGCCACGCCAGTCCACCGCCAATCCCTTTGGTTTCGATGCCGAGCAATGGCTGTGGTCCGAGGGCGTGCTGGCCAGTGGCACGATGTTGCCCGGTGCGGTGCGCCTGGGGGAGGACCATGGACTGCTGGCGCGGGTGGACCGTTTGCGCGAGCAACAGGTGCTGCGTATCGAATCCGTGCTGGGCACTTCGCGTGCTGCAAGTCTGGTGGCCGGGCTGACGGTCGGGGCGCAGCAAAGCATTGCCCGTGCCGAATGGCAAAGCCTGGCGCGCACCGGCCTGACCCACGTGGTGTCGATTTCCGGCCTGCACATCACCATGGTGGCCGGCATGGTGGCAGGTTTGGTCGCCCTGGTTTTGCGCCGCTGGCCATTGCCCGGCCTTGCGCCACGGTTGTGCATTGTCTTGTCCGGTGTCATGGCCGCCACTGCCTATGCGGTGCTGGCCGGTTTTTCCGTTCCTACCCAGCGCACCTTGTACATGTTGTGCTGCATGGCCCTGATGCTGTTGGCACGGCGGGTCTGGTCGGGCTTGCACATCTGGTGGCTGGCGCTGGCACTGGTGTTGTTGATTGATCCTTTTGCCGTGCTGGCTCCGGGTTTGTGGTTGTCATTCGGGCTGGTGGCGGCCTTGATGCTGGTTTCTGTCGGTCGCAGGCGTCCTGCAGGCAAGTACTGGCAGGCACTGTCTGGCCAGTGGGCGGCGACGGTGGCCTCCTTGCTGCCCTTGCTGACGCTGTTTGGCAGTTTTCCACTGGTGTCTCCGCTGGCCAACGCTGTGGGAATACCGCTGGTTTCCGTGCTGCTGACACCGCTGAGTCTGCTAGCCGTGGCATTGCCGTGGGCGCAGCCCTTGCAATGGGCGGGCTGGTTGGCGGAATGGTTTTATCGCGGTGTCGACTGGCTGGCGGCCTGGCCGCCATGGCAGGTGGCGGCTGTGCCTTGGCCGCTGTTGTTGCCGGGTGCCATCGGCAGTTTGTGGTTGCTGGCACCGCGTGGCATGCCCGGTCGCCTGCTGGGTGTCAGCCTGCTGCTGCCTGTTTTGTTCTATCAGCCGCCAGCAGCCGAGCCCGGTACGCTGCGCATCAAGGTTCTTGATGTCGGACAGGGCCTGTCGGTACTGCTGCAAACACGCAACCACGCCTTGCTGTTTGATACCGGGGCGGGGGAGGGGGAGCGCTGGGTGTTGCCGCAACTGCGTGGTCTGGGCGTGCGTCAGCTGGATGTGTTGATGCTGTCGCATAACGACAAGGACCACGATGCTGCGGCAGCAGACATCGTGGCGGCCATGCCGGTGCGGCAGGTGCTGGCCGGGCAGTTGGCCACGCTGACGCAATACGGCTTGCATGGCAGCCTGTGTCGGCGCGGGCAAAGCTGGGCGTGGGATGGTATCCGCTTTGACGTGCTGTGGCCGGTGGCGGATATGGTATTGAGTGATGACAACAGCCACAGTTGTGTCTTGCGGGTGGCAAGCCGGACGCAGGCCATCCTGATCAGTGGCGATGCGCCGCGATCGGTGGAGGAAAGGCTGGTGGCGGATTACGGAGCGCAATTGCGCAGCGACATTCTGGTGGTGGGGCACCATGGCAGTCGCACTTCCTCGGCCGCATCATGGCTGGACACTGTGAATCCGGACTGGCTGGTGTTGAGTGTGGGTTTTCTTAATCGCTACCGCCATCCGCAGCCACAGGTGCTGGCAGCGCTGCAGGCGCAGGGGCGGGTATTGCGTACCGATCAGGACGGTTTGTTAAGCATGACGCTGGGCGATGCCATCTTGCCGCAGTGCTATCGCCAGCTGGCAGGGCGCTACTGGCGCAGTCGTGGTCAGTGCGCTGCTCCGGGCCGCTAACAAAAGCCCTGCTGCTGCGTTGCGCCTCCTTGCCGTACCCTTGTGCTGTTGGCGTCGGTGCGCCTTGCCCCAGGGGCGCTACGCTATTTTGTTAGCCGCTCTCAGGACGGTTTGCGGTTTACCCGGGCAATCACGCGGTTGCCGTTACCCTGGTATTCAACGGCATCGAATGACAATTTCCGGGCAATCAGGATGCCGCGCCCGTGGCTGGACAGCAGTGAGGTTGCCGGGGTGTCCTGATAGTCCTGCCAGGCAAAGCCATCACCCATGTCCTGGATGGTGAAGCTGAAGAAATCCTCGTCGCGATTAAAGCTGATGCTGACCTCGCGTTGACCGAGTATCGGGTCCTGCTGGCGGCGCTCCAGCTCGGCTTCCCAGTCGCCTTCTGCCTGCAATTCGGTTTTTTGCTGGTAACTGATGGCGAGGTTGCCATGTTCGATGGCGTTCACCATCAGCTCGAACAGACCGGTGGCCACTTTTTCCGGCTGGGTGCAGGTACGGGCCAGCAGGGCGGTGACCGTCTGGGCTTCTTTCAGCGTGCGCAGGCGGAATTCTGCCTGCTGCAGATGGGCCAGTGCATCCAGATGCTGCTTGGCCAGTTCGCGAAATGCCTGGTGGCGGTCCCAGTGGCTTTGCGCTGCTTTCACCACCGCCAGCAGCATGTCGCGCGAGAAAGGCTTGGTCAGATAATAAAATGCACCGGCTTCCATGCCTTGCTGCACGCTGGCCGGTGAGCCGATGGCCGTTTGCAGGATGACCGGCAGGAAGTTGAGTTCGGGCGTGCTTTTTATCCGCTTGAGTACATCAAAGCCATTCATGCCCGGCATCATCTTGTCCAGCAACACCATGGACAGGCTCCTGCCTTGCTGTTGCAGGATTTCCCAGGCCTGTTCGCCACTTTCCGCACACACGGTTTCGTAACCGTCGGCTTCCAGCAGCTCGGTCATCAGTTCCAGATTGAAGGGCTCGTCATCAACGAGCAAAAGTCGATGGGACATGGTCTTCCCCGGTAGGGCCGCTGGTGTTGTGGAGTCTCGGCAGCAGGGCAGTGAAAGCGGCACCGCGCGGCACCAGGTTTTCGGCAAAAATCACCCCGTGATGGGCCTGGATGATCTCGCGGCAGATGGCAAGGCCCAGGCCGGTGCCACCGGCCCCGGTCTTGGTGGCGCTGCTCTGGATGAATTTGTCGAAAATGGTTTCGATTTCATCGCACGGAATACCCGGGCCGTAGTTTTCCACGCACAGCATCACCTGCTCGCGTTGCTGCTCGTCCTTTTGCAGGCGTGCCGTCACGCGGATGACTTCGCCATCCGGGCTGAACTTGATGGCATTGGACAGCAAGTTGCGTACGACCTGGCCAAGCCGGAAGGGGTCGATATCGGCGGTCAGTTTCTCCGGCGTGCAGTACAGGTAAATCTTGATGTTGCGGCTGCCTGCCAGCGGAGTCATTTCATCGCAGGCCTCACGCAGGCAGTGCGACAGGTCGTAATGGGCAATGTGGTAATCCATTTTGCCCACTTCCATCTTGGCCAGGTCCAGCAGGTCGTTCAGCAGCTGCAGCAAGCGGTTGCCACTGCTGTGGATGCGCTGGAAATACTGGGCCAGCTTGTCATCCTGCAGCTGGCGTGAACGCGCTTCACCGATTTCGGTAAAGCCCAGGATGGCATGCATCGGCGTGCGCAGCTCATGCGACATATTGGCCAGGAATTCGGTTTTGGCGCGGCTGTTTTCTTCGGCCAGTGTCTTGGCCTGGCGCAGCGCATCTTCCATTTCGCGCTGGGCGGAAAAGTCCTGGTACAGCCAGATGGTGCCGAGCTTGGGCACGGACGGATTCACCGCCCGGCCAAACATGCGGCACCAGATCAGCTTGCCACTGCCGGTGCGCAGCTTCACTTCGGACTGCACCACCTTGCCGTCGTTGAGCAGGTTGTACAGTGCGCGGCCGGTGCGCTCCCATTGCTCCTGGCTTTCGAAGTAGGGCAGGGTTGTCTGGCCGATAACTTCGTCTTCCTTGCGCTCGAACAGGTCGAGGAAGGCGCCGTTTACTCGGCGCAGGTGCCGGTCCACGATGTAGGCCATGGCCATGGGGCTGGCTTCCAGCAGCGCAGCCAGCTGACGGCTTTGCACTTCTACCTGCTCGGCCAGGCTGTTTTTCAGGCGGATCAGCGCGGCTTCCTGTTCCTTGCGCAGGCTGATGTCACGGCAGACGGCGACATAGAAGGAGTCGTCAGGTACTTCCACCCGGCTGAGCGACAGTTCCACCGGCATCTGCCGGTTGTCACTGCACAGCAGGTGCGCCTCGAATGGCCGCCCTTCACGCGCAGCGGCAATGGATTCGAAATCGACATTCAGGCTGTAAAGCTCGGTCAGCAAGGAACCCACCGGCAAATGCTCGATGGATTCGGCACTCTGGCCGATCAGCTTGGCAGCCGCCGGGTTGACATGGGTAATCAGGCCCTTGCGGTTGATCAGGATGATGGCGTCGGAACTGGCCTGCAGAATGGCGCGCTGGCGGCCTTCGCTTTCGGCCAGCGCCTGTTCCGAGTGGGTGCGGTCGTTGATCTGCTCGCGCAGGGTGCGATTGTTCAGTTCCAGTTGCTGGTGTTGTCGGCGTAGCAGGGTGCGCAAGGCGCGGTTATGGCTGATCTGGCGTTGTTGCAGGATCAGCAGCAGGCACAGGATGAAGGCCGAGCTGGCCAGGATGGCATAGCCTTGCTGGCTGAGGGCCGGCGCGTCTTCCTCCAGCGGATAGGCACCAAACAGCAAATCGTAGCCGCCAATCTGGCGCCGCGTGGTCAGCAAGGGGTTGCCCGATGGCAGGGGCTGCATGGGCAGCGAATCCAGACTGGGGTGGTCGGGTGCTTCCTGGTTCCATACCACCAGCCGCACATGCTGCAGCGGATTGGGCTGGTCCGGATTGCTCTGGCTGCTTTGCAGCAGCAGGTCGCTACGCAGGTTGACCAGCAGCATGTGGCCGTCATCACCCAGGTTGGCCATGATGTCCAGCCGCGGAATGGCACCCGGCGTCAGGGTATTGAACATCAGCATGGGCTGGTTGCGGTTGCGAGCCTGATCCATCTTGCGCCTGGCATTGTCCAGGCTGCCCAGGTCCATGCCTTGGGGCAGGGCATTGCCATCATCCGGCAAATAGCTTTCCACCGGGTAATACATCGGCTGCTGCGGGCTGGGTGTCAGGTGCCGGTCCTTGAGCATGCGGATGCTGTTGGCAATGTTTGATTCAAACTCGGCGCGCTGTGCCGGGCCGATGCGCCGTACGATGCCGATGCCGCCAAAGCGGCTTTCTTCCTTCAGTACGGTGGGGGCCAGTTCGCTCAGGTTGATGGCGCTGCCGGTGGTGTGGCGCTGGCGAATCAGGCTTTGCGCCAGCAGGTCGGTGCGGTCCAGCATTTCCTGCAGGCGGGTCGCCAGCAGCTCGGTACCCAGTTCGCCCCAGTGTTGCAGCTTTTCCTGCTCGCGGATGCGGTCGTTGTCCAGCAGCAGCAGGTATTCTGCTGTCAGCAGGGCAATGGTAAGAACCGCACCCAGGAGAAAGGATGTCAGGCGACTCTGGCTTGGCATGTTGGCAGGCTGGCCTCAGGCAAGCGCCTGGTAAAGGGCGGTGAACTCAAGCGACAGCTTGTGCTTGGGGTCCAGGTAAACCATGGGCTTGGCGGCATCGTGCGATTCGCGGATCTTCACCGAGGCCGACAAGGGCGGGTCCAGCACCGGCAGGCCTTCTGCACGCAGTTCGGCCACCAGGCGTACCGGCAGGCTGGCGCGGGGCTGGAACTGGTTGACCACAATGCCCTCCACTTGCAGGGCCGGGTTGTGGTCGGCGCGGATTTCATCCACGTTGGCCAGCAGGTTGTACAGGGCCTGGCGGGAGAACGCATCGCAATCAAACGGAATCAGGCAGCGATCGGCGGCAATCAGGGCCGAGCGGGTGAAGAAATTGAGCGCAGGCGGGGTGTCGATCCAGATTTCGTCAAACTCGCTCGCGGCCTGGTCCAGTGCCTCTTTGAGCTTGAACATCTTGTAGCGGCTTTCCAGCTTGACCATCAGCTCGCTCAGCTCCGGGTGGGAGCCCAGCAGTTGCAGTGCGTCAAACGGGGTGTCACTCACGAATTCATGCAGCTCCTTGCTGTACATGCTGATGTTCAGCATCTGGCCAAAGAAGCCTGCAGCCGACTGTTCCTGCTGCCTGTTTGCCTGGCCGGTCAGGTAATGACTGGCATTGCCCTGGGCGTCCAGGTCGATCAGCAGTACCTTCTTGCCCTGCCGGGCGGCAACAGCGGCCAGGTTGGCGGTAATGGTGGATTTGCCCACGCCACCTTTCTGGTTGAACACGACCCGACGGATAGCCTGCATGAATTTTCCCCTGTGACAAAGTCTGCTGCGTGACGGACGACCTGCCATGTTCGCGCGCGGGCAACATGGCGCAAAACTTGCTGTTTGAATATATCAGAAGCCGGGCTGGCCTTTGCAGACGTATTGCATCTGCTGGAAGCTGGCCGAGTTCTGGGTCACCGGCATCGGTTTTATCTGGTTGTCATTGTACGTGTAGCTGGCGATCTGGCGTCCGTTCTCATCCAGCAACACCATGCTGGTCAGGCGGAAAGTGCGGGCAGAGCAGTCAATCAGCCAACTGTTGATGGAAGTCTTGTGCCTTGGCGTGGACAGGAAGTTTTCCTTTTTCACATTGAAAATGGTTTTCCGGTCGCGGAAAGTCACGGTATTGCCCTGCTGCTTGATCGACAGCTTGTCCAGTTCGTTCAGGATATTGCCATTGGGCGACACACCCAGGTTTTCCCAGTCGGCATTGGCCGGGGCCGGTACAGTTGCAGGGGTCGGGCGGGGTTTGATGGGACTGGTCTGGTTTGGTGTGGTGCTGCAGGCGCTCAGCAGGCTGCCCATCGCGGCCAGTACAAGCAGGCGATAAAACATGTTGAATCTCCGGTTGGATGCCGACAGTTTCGCATAGGCTGCGTCAGGGGGGAAATCATGCCGGCTCTTGGCCTGCCCTGGCGCGCTTGCGCTGGGTTCCAAGTCCGCGCATTGAGTCGGACATGCTGATTGGCCGTATTTTCATGTAAAAGTTTAAGTATTGTCATTATATAAAAAAGGAACTTTCCCTATTTACGGATGGTCTGTCTGTAACGAGAGCATCTTTCTCTTCGTTTCACATTGTCTCCATCCAAACTTGAAAGCCGCCCGTTTTGGGCGGCTTCTTTTTTTGTGCGGCAGCGCTTTGCCGTACAATGGCTCCCTTCCCATGACTTCAAACAGGCTATCGGCCTTGTCCTGACCGGAAGCTCCGGCCGGGCCTGGTGCTTACCCCGCATGCAGGACGCACTCACCTTACTTGGCAATATCTTCGGCTATCCGGCCTTTCGTGGTCAGCAGGCGCAAATCGTGCAGCACATTGTGGATGGCGGTCATGCGCTGGTGTTGATGCCAACTGGCGGCGGCAAGAGCCTGTGTTACCAGATTCCCGCGCTGATGCGTCCGGGCCTGGCCATCGTGGTATCGCCCTTGATCGCCCTGATGCAGGACCAGGTTGCCGCGCTTACCGAGCTTGGCGTGGCCGCTGCCTGCCTGAATTCGGCCACTGCGCCGGACGATGCCCGTGATATTGCAAGGCGTGCCCGCGATGGTTCCTTGCAGTTGTTGTATGTTGCGCCGGAGCGCTTGCTGACGCCGCGCTTTCTCGATTTTCTCACGCAGCTGGACATTTCCCTGTTTGCCATCGATGAAGCGCATTGTGTCAGCCAGTGGGGGCACGACTTCCGCCCGGAATACCAGCAACTGGGCATGCTGGCCGACCAATACCCGCAAGTGCCGCGTATTGCGCTCACCGCGACCGCCGACCCGCAAACCCGCGAAGACATCCTGCATTACCTCAAGCTGGGCGATGCACGGGTGTTCCTGTCCAGCTTTGACCGGCCCAACCTGTTTTATCAGGTGGTGGAAAAGCACAACGCCAAAAAGCAGCTGCTGGATTTCATCAATAATGAATATCCGGGCGCTTCCGGCATTGTGTACTGCCTGTCGCGCAAGCGGGTGGAGGAGACCGCCGAGTGGCTCAGCCAGAACGGCATTCCGGCCTTGCCCTACCACGCTGGCCTCAGCCACGAGGTACGTGAGCGGCACCAGCGCGAATTCCTGCGCGAAGAAGGCATTGTCATGGCGGCCACCGTGGCCTTCGGCATGGGCATCGACAAGCCGGATGTGCGCTTTGTCGCCCATATCGACCTGCCCAAGAGTCCGGAAAACTTCTATCAGGAGTCGGGGCGTGCCGGGCGCGACGGCCTGCCTGCCTCCAGCTGGCTGTGTTATGGGCTGAACGACATGGTGCAGCTCAACCAGATGATCCAGGGCTCGGAGATGGCCGAGCTGCAAAAGCAGGTAGAACTGTCCAAACTGGACGCCATGCTGGCCTTCTGCGAAACCGCCAGCTGCCGCCGCCAGCAAATCCTCAGCCACTTTGGCGAGGCCAGCCAGCCCTGCGGTCATTGCGACAATTGCCTGAACCCGCCCATCACTTTTGATGCCACCGTGCCGGTGCAGAAGCTGCTGTCCTGTATCTATAGAGTGGAGCAGCGCTTTGCTGCCAATCATGTGGTGGATGTGCTGCTGGGGCGCAGCAACCAGTCGGTCCTCAGTTTCGGGCATGACAAGCTGTCCACCTTCGGCATCGGGCGCGACTACAACCAGCGCGCGTGGCGTTCGCTCATCCGCCAGCTGGTGGCACGCAAGATCCTGCAAGTGGACATCGCCCGCGGGCAGTCACTGGTGTTGACCGATGCCTGCCGCCCACTGCTCAAGGGGCAGGAAAAAATCTATCTGCGTCCGCTGGCGGAAGACAGCAAGGCGCGCAGCGTCAATACCGACCGCTGGTTGCGCACCGAGCGGGAAGAGCGGCTGTGGCAGGCCTTGCGCCGCTGGCGACGTCAGACTGCGGATGAGCACAACGTCCCGGCTTATGCGGTGTTTTCAGACCGCACCTTGCGCGACATTGTCGAGCGTCGGCCACAAAGCCTGCGCGAGCTGGGCAAGGTATACGGCCTGGGCGAACTGAAGCTGGCGCGTTATGGCGATGCATTGCAACAAATCCTCGATAGCCAGCAGGACTGATTCCGTTACAATCTAGGCACACAACATACAAGCAACAGGCACGTGTCAGCGTGCCGGCATGGAGAATTCATCATGGCAGTCAACCTGACTCCGGTTAGCGCCGATCAACTGGCCATCATTGATGGCATCGAACTGAGCGTGGCGGAAGCCGGCATCAAAAAAGCCAACCGCAAGGATGTGCTGGTGGTGCGCATCGACAAGGGCAATACCGTTGCCGGCGTGTTCACGCAAAACCGTTTCTGCGCCGCGCCGGTGCAAATCAGCAAGAATCATCTGGATGCCGGTGTGCAAATCCGCGCGCTGGTGGTGAATACCGGTAATGCCAATGCCGGTACTGGAGAAGATGGCCGTCAGCGTGCGCTGTCGGTCTGTCAGGCGCTGGCTGGCGAACTGGACTGCGCAGTTGAACAAATCCTGCCGTTCTCCACTGGCGTCATTCTGGAGCCGCTGCCTGCTGACAAGATCATCCAGGCGTTGCCGACCCGCCGCCCGGCCAACTGGGCCGAGGCTGCCGAAGCTATCATGACCACTGATACCGCGCCCAAAGCCACCAGCCGCACGCTGGAAATCGACGGCCAGAAAGTCAGCATCACCGGCATCGCCAAGGGCGCCGGCATGATTCACCCGAACATGGCCACCATGCTGGGCTTTGTCGCCACCGATGCGCCGGTAACCCGTCCGGTACTGGAGCAACTGGTCAAGGAAGTGGCCGACCTCTCCTTTAACTGCATCTCGGTCGATGGAGATACCTCCACCAACGACAGCTTCATCCTGGTATCCACCGGCAAGAGCGCAGCGCCGCGTATCGATTCGGTCAACCACCCGGCTTATGCCATCCTCAAGGCCGCACTGGTCGATGTGGCCACCGAGCTGGCGCAGGCCATCATCCGCGACGGTGAGGGGGCTACCAAGTTCATCAGCGTCAAGGTAGAAGGCGGCCGCTCCGTTGCCGAGTGCAAGGACGTGGCTTACGCCATCGCCCGCTCGCCGCTGGTCAAGACTGCCTTTTTCGCTTCCGACCCGAATCTGGGACGTTTGCTGTGCGCCATCGGCTACGCCGGTGTCAGCGATCTGGACGTCGATCGCCTCTCCTTGTATCTGGATGATGTACTGGTGGCCTGCAATGGCGGCCGCAACCCGGAATACAAGGAAGAAGATGGTCAGCGCGTGATGAGCCAAAGCGAAATCACCGTTCGCGTGGTACTGGGGCGTGGTGCGGCCCAGGCCACTGTCTGGACCTGCGACTTCTCTTATGACTATGTGAAAATCAATGCCGACTACCGTAGCTGATACAGTTATCTAGTAGTCCCTGATACAAAAAGCCCGGCCCAGCCGGGCTTTTTGCTGCCTGTGCCGGTGCTGAGACCAGCTTTTTGCGTCAGTTTCCTGCATGGGTCAGCGCCGGAAGGGATGTGAGTCGAGCATTGACTGTGCACCCGCAGCAAAACAGTCATGAAACCCGTATTTCATAAATCATTACCGTTCAGTGACTTAGCGGTCTGTGCGACGGAATTTTGGCAAATCCTGCA
>NZ_JAYSDA010000039.1:0-24383 GCF_041914625.1 Aquitalea pelogenes
GCAGTACGCTGCTGAGCAATGTCATGAGCAATCTGGCTGCCAATGCACTGGGTAATGCCGGCTTGCCGAAAAATAATGACGAAAGCAGCCAGACCAAGAGCGTTATCAGCCCCGCCAGCGTCACCATCAGCAGCGGCGAGGCAGCAAGCAAGACCGCTGCCGACACCCTCACCAGCCGTGACGCCAGCACCGCCAACGGCGCGCTCACCAACAGCCTGACGCTGCAACAGGCTCAGCAACTGCAGCAACAGCTCAAAGACACCCAAGACACGATCAAAGCCGCCCAGATCATCGGCAACATCGGCCGCGACATCACCAACAGCATCAGCCAACAAAAACGGGACGAGGCCGATAAAATATTGGCAACCTCCAGCGACCCGGCAGACCGGGCCGCCGCCCTGGCGATGAAACAACAATACGGCACCGGAGGCGACTTCCAACGCGCCGGCCAGGCCATCAGTGCTGCTATCCAGGGCTTGGTAGGCGGTGACATGAAAGGGGCTGTCACCGACGCTGCCGCGCCCTACCTGGCCCAAGTGGTCAAGCAGATGACCACCGATGCCGACGGCAACACCAACCTGGCCGCCAACGCCATGGCCCACGCCGCGCTGGGCGCACTACTGGCCGCCGCCAAAGGCCAGAACACCACTGCGGGCGCAGTGGGAGGCGGCATCGCTCCCATTACCGCAGACTTGGTGATGAACCAGCTCTACCCCGGCAAGACAGTAGCCGAGCTGAACGAAGAGCAGAAACAAACCGTGGCAGCCCTCACCACCCTCACCGGCACGCTGGCGGGAGGCTTGAGCACAGGCAATTCGGCAGGAGCGGTGACGGGTGGGCAGGTGGCGAATAATGAGGTGTGGAACAACTCACTTTCCGTATCAGATCGAAAGAAACTAAGCTCGGCAGCAGATCAATGTATTAAAAATCCAATGAGTAATCAGTGTGGCGTGGCAAAAGAATTACTCAAAAAGAACTATGACGACAGTCTGGAAAATGCAAGAAAAAATGGCACACCACTGCCTGTTGATTTAAAAATAATGACTGCGCAGTATTTTTCCGCCAGAAAAGCATCATTAAGCTACAGCTTTTTAGATGAAAACCAAAGTTATACCGCTTCGCTTCAGGCTGCCTATGGAATAGGGGGTCAGGTTATATGGGATAGTAAAGGTGGGTGGTCAGTGTCCCCTGTTGTTGGTCAAGGTATAAGTGGTTTTTGGGGGATAACCACAAATCACTATGGTTCTCCAAGTGGAATTCAGTCTCAAGTATCTGCAAATGGTGGGGCTCTTGTCTCATTCGGATCGACAACAGGCGCAAGTGAAAGTGGCCCATTTCTCCAGTCACAATTTGGAATTGGGCTTGGTGAATTCGTGGGCTCAAAGATACAAGGTGGATTTTCAATTCCAGTCAAAAATGGAGAAAATAAATGATTTTTATTTTATTAATTTTGATAATTATATTTGGAGCACTTTTCCAAAAGAGACTGTGTGAGATTACTGGTGAAGATTTTCATTGGCTTTGGGCACCAGATCATACAACATCATCAAAACTACATATCGCATTATTTTTTAAATATTTAAAATACAAAGATGAAAAACTCAATTTTTATGGTGTAATTGTTCAGTTATTGATGTTGTTATTGGTTGTTTTTGCATTGATGGATATAGTGCATTAATTAATGCGACTCATTATAAGAGCCCCGCAGCGCAATCTGACTTGAATATTGCGTTTAATCGTGCACAAGACTTGGCCAGCGGTCGCGCCAACTACAACACCGGAGCCAGTTCTGCCTTCACGGTGCAAGGTATTACACCGGGACAAGCCTATGCCACCTATGAACAGCAAAACCAGAAAAACTTCCTGGTGTTGGCTGGTATTGCAACCCTGCCTGCCGGAGGCTATGGCATGTTTGGCCCGGCAGTGGGCGATGCCATGCTGGTATCAGGGGGTGTTGCCGGTGGTTTTGATGCAGTAGGTCAATATGCGCAAAATTGCGCACAAGGTAATTGCAAAGTAAGTTCAATCAATCCGGTGCAATCTTTGTTTGCCGCGAATACGGCGATGGTGGCGGGGCCTGCTATTGGACCATTGGGAACATGGGGTGCAAGAGTGACTAATACATCAGAAATTTGGAATGCGATATTTGTTTCTGGCGTTGCAGGTGCGGGAGTTGGTTATGTAAATACTAGTTTTAATAATGTCTACAACGAAAAATATGATAATCCATTAATTTCGGCAGGATATGGTTTAGGTGGAAGTGTTCTTGGGGCTTTTTTTGGTCAGGCAGCATTGCGGTGGACGGGCTCGGTACTTAATAGTAATGGTGTCAATAATGCCATCTCAAATTTCCCGTCATTTCTACCAACGCCATCTGTTGAGAGTGAAAAATCTCAGCCAGGAATAAAGTGAAAAATATTCTCATAAAAATAGTGGAGTGGAGTTATATTGCAATTTCATGGCCATTTATATGGTTCATAAAGCGTGCGATTTCCCCTAGGCGGTTTCATCATCTGTTGATGGGGCTTTCAATTTCACTTTATATGTACTTGTTGAATAATTATAGTTATGAAATGGGTGAGTACTTGTGCATAAAGACAGGCTGGTTATTTTGCAATGACAATCCACCAACTAGGCCGGAGTTAGTTGCGTGGCGTAATATGTATGGCGTTCCTCTTTTTATTGCATGTGGCTTATTGTTTTTTGGGAGATTTATTAAGTATATAGCAAAGGTGAATCGTCGCTTAAATATGGTGCCCGGCTCAAAGCAAAGGAGGAAGTGTATGAGTAGACGTTGGCTTTGGTGGCTGTGAGTGGTGTTGTTTGAAATGGTTTTATTTTCGAGTGAAACCATTCGTTCATCTCAGCTTCTCCATTTCAGTGAGACCCCGCAAACATGCAAACCCAACACACTCTTGTTTTACTCGCACTGCTTTCAGTCCTACTCACCGGCTGTCAGTCCGTCGGCGTGCAGTATCGCTTTCCCAGCGCGATGGAACCTTCTGCCGAATTGCAAGGCAAGGAGGGTGGCATGATCAATACCTTTGATGCCGAAGGGTGTTACGTAGGCCGTACCAGCGTGACTGACAAGGTCCGTTTACGGGCAGGCGAGCCGGTGGTGCTGGCGTATGAGGTGGTGCTGAATGCATCGACGTACAACACCATGTATAACATTCCGCCAATCACATGCACGCAATTGTTCCGCTTTACGCCGCAGGCGGATGCGCACTATGTATTGCGTGGTGACATTCGCTATGTGAATGGCAAGAACTTGTTTGGCAAAACCATTGCCATTCCTAGTTGTGAGGCTGGTTTGAAAATGCGTCTGCAAGATGGTGCATTAATCGATGTACCTGTCACCTATCTGGGCTTGCAGCGCAAACGCTGGAATTGCCTGCAAGCTTTTCCGCTATTGGATAAAACCCCTTAAACCCATTGCCCGGCTATCCATCAGGCAGCCGGGCTGTTCTGCACGGGTGACTACGCGGGTTTAAGCCAGCAATTGCTGTTGTTGCTGTTGCAAACCCAGCAAGCCCTGCATCAAGTGATTGCGATAGGCATCAGACGGGTGCAGGGCCAGCAAGGCCAGCACCGCCTCCAGCGTCTGGGCCTGCTCCCGCAATGCGGATTCCAGCTGGGCAAAGCCATGTGCCAACTCCTGCACCGGGCTGCGCAGCGCGGCAAAGCGGTCCTGCTGGAGCATGGCTTGCAGCAGGACGATGTGTTGGCGCATCTGAGGTAATACAGCAAGGGGTGGGGGATCAGTTGTCAACATGGCACTCCCTCGAAGTAAACCGTTGCGGGAGGTGCGGACAAATAGATGAGAAATGGCATATCGGCTCCTGATTAAGGTAAGCCTGCCCCCCGACGCCAATCGGGGGTGGCAGGCACATGGCAGGATTGGCGTACCGTAATCAGGAACGGCGCCTCGTAAGAGGCTCCCACCATGGCCCGCCATAGAAGACGTGCAATGGTGTACGGACGCGACAAAGCATGGGCTTTGACCAAAGTCCGTCTGATTACAGGACGCCAATCCCGATGCCGCTATTGAACGGCACGGAGGGGATTATCTAGTGCAGCGGGTGGGAAGGCAAGAAACACAGGCGGCAGGCTGGGGGCTAAGGCAGGGCAGGGTGATTGGCTGAATGAGCATAGCCAGCAAAATGTCATCACCATTTGTGAATGCGTTGATAGGCCAACCAACATGACATTTGCACAATGCGGCCTATGTGTAAAACCAGACGTTTGCTGATAGCCCATAACACCGACCGCACCGCCAGCCAGCACAGCGAGAAAAAATCCGGCCTGATGGGCAGCGGCGGCTTTGGCATCACCATCGGCAGCCGCGCCCAAGGCCAGGACGGCAGCACCCGCACCACCCAGGCCGTCGGCAGCACCGTAGGTGCCATCTCCGGCGATGTCACCCTCAGCGCCGGGCAGCAATACACCCAAACCGGCAGCCAGGTACTGGCTACTGGCGTCAATGGCGTCGGCGACATCAGCATCCAGGCCAAAGACATCGCCATCACCGAAGCACGCGAAACCACACAGAGCGTCAGCGACAGCTGGTTCAAGCAAAGCGGCCTCACCCTGGCCCTCTCCAACCCCGTCCTCAACGCCATCCAGACCGCCGACCAAATGACCAAGGCCGCCCGCAAAACCAGCGACAGCCGCATGAAAGCCCTGGCTGCCGCCAGCAGCGGCCTGTCCGGCTACGCCGCCTACACCGCCATCCAGGAAGGCCAGGGCAGCACCATCAACGGCAAGGACAACCAGATCCTCACCCGCGAAACCAGCCCCGACGGCACCCCAAAAACCCGCGACGCCAACGCCGCCGACAAAGCCGGCGGCATCAATGTCAGCCTCTCGGTGGGCAGTAGCAGCAACAAATCACACAGCGAATCATCGTCCGATACCAGCGCCGCCAGCCACGTACAAGCCGCAGGTAATCTCAGCCTGCACGCCAGCGGTGCCGGTGCCGACAGCAACATCCTGATTCAAGGCAGCGACCTGGCCGCCGCCAAAGCCATCACCCTCAATGCCGACAACCGCATCCAGCTGCAAGCCAGCCAGGACCAAGACCAACAACACAGCACCAACAGCGGTCGCAGCGGCAGCCTGGGCATCAGCTTCGGCAGTAACGGCCTGCTATTCACTGCCAGCGCCAGCAAAAACCGCGGCCACGCCGACGGCGACAGCATCAGCTACCACAACAGCCACCTCAATGCCGGCGACAGCATCAGCCTTACCAGCGGCGGCGACACCACCCTCAAAGGCGCCGTTGTGGCTGCCCCCAGCGTACAAGCCAATGTCGGCGGCCATCTCAGCATCGAAAGCCTGCAAGACAAAGACCACTACGACAGCAAACAAAACAGCGTGGGCGGCAGCCTGTCCATCGGCTACGGCATGATGGGCGGCAGCCTCAGCCTGAGCCAAAGCAACATCAACAGCGACTACCTGAGCGTCGGCGAACAAAGCGGCATCCTGGCCGGCGACGGCGGCTTCCACGTCAAGGTCAAGGGCGACACTACCCTCACCGGCGGCGTCATCAGCAGCACCGAACAAGCCATGCAAGACCACAACAACCAGTTTGCAACAGGCGGCCAGCTCGCCATGACCGACCTGCACAACCAGGCCGACTACAACGCCAGCAGCAGCAGCCTCAACATCGGCACATCGATGAACCTGCAAGGCATGTGGAGCCCGTCCGGCACCGGCATCGGCTTTGGCAACGACAGCGGCAGCGCATCCAGCGACACCCGCAGCGGCATCAGCGGCATCGCCGGCAACAGCGCCGCCCGCACCGGCGACCCGCAAAGCGGCATCCAGCGCATCTTCGACGCCGACAAAGTGCAGCAAGACATCGACGCACAAACGCTGATTACCCAAACCTTTGGGCAGCAGGCGAGCGATGCCATTGCCAGAAGAGCCGATATCCAGCGCAAGCAGCTACGGGAAAAGCTCCTGCAAGCACAGACAGCCGAAGAAAAAGCAGCACTGCAACAAGATATTTATGATGCGACCATGCAAGAGCGCGCATTGAATATTTTGGTAGGCGCACTGACAGGAAATGTAGGCAGCAGCATTACCAAAGAAACCTTGTCTGTTGCAGCAGAAAAATGCGGGCATTGATGGTCGAAGATTCAGCCAAATTCAAAGGGGTTACGGATGGAGAGAAAACGTATACCAATTTATCCGCAGAAAGTGTCGGGGTAAAAGATAGTGGAGAAAAGCTAGGCGGTACACGCTGGGATCTGGATGAATTGTGTGGGGTAGATAACAGTCGCTGTAAAACTACGGAAGATGGAGGGTTAAGATTTGATCAGCAAGGGAAAGTGCAATTTAATCCAGATGCTGCTGGGGTAAATAGTTTGGATGAATATCTTCAAACAGAACAAGGCAAAAAATTGGCAGGTGCTACCGGTGGCATACAAGGTGTAAAGGGAACATTGTTTGGTGTGCCATATGCGCCCGGTAGCTGGCAGGATAAGCTGATTGAGGCGTTTGCTGGTCCCCACGACATGATAGGAGGGAAATTAAGTGGTTTGTATGATGAGCAAGGGAATGCAAAGAGGGGTAGAGATCCCGTTGTGCAAAAAATTCAAGATACGTGGAGTGCAACGGGGGCCATTTTGGTATCCGCTCCATTTGCAATGGCAGAATATTTACCGCCAGAAGTGTGGAATGCATTGTCAGTCATATTGAAGAATGCGAGGTAGTAAATGAAGTGGACGGGACTGCTGTCTTTAATTGTTCTATTGAGTGGGTGTGTTATAGGGAATGGACGGATTTGTGGGTTTCAAACGCCTGCTTTGCATTGTGATAAGGAGGCGTATGAAGCAGCTTTGCATCCCAAGCCATTTGTTGAACTGTGGGATAAGGTTGGTGCGACATCAGAGGATAGAGTGAAAGATTGGATTTCATGTGGGGGTCGAAAAAATGGTGGAGTTGGTTTTGATACTGTCGGAAAAATTCTACCTGGTGAAAGTGATCAATCAGCATACGAAAGGTTGGAGCGAAATTTTTATAGTTGCTTGATTAAAAAAGGATATAAATATAGTGGGTGTACTAAGGAATTCTATAAAGACAAGCCAATTTGTCGTGGTTGAGGAGGCGTCGAGGCACAAGCGCTGATTGTCCAAACATTTGGGTAGTAGGCCAAAGGTAACGCAAAGAGGGGTAGAGGTGATGCAGAGAAAATATCTCAAGAAGTATGGTCTGGGGTGGCTATTCCGATAGCAGCACCGTTCGCGGCAGCAGATGCATTACCACCACAGGTTTGGAATATTATTTACGAAATTTTAAAAGGTGCATGATGAGGTATTTTAAATTAGTAGTATTGGTATTCGTTGGTGGATGTGGGGTTGGTGGCTACTGGATGAATGGGAATCCATTTTCGGATAAAAGTGCCGCGCGATTTGTTGATCTATGGGGCAAGGTTGGTGCGACATCGGAGGAGAGAATGAAAGATTGGCTTGCATGTGGTGGGTATGTGGATGGTAATTGCAGCTTGCAAACAGAAACAATTCTTCCTGGTGAAAGTGATCAATCAGCATGCGAAAGGTTGGAGCGAAGTTTTTATAGTTGTTTGATTAAGAAAGGATATAGATATAGTGGGTGTAATAAGGAATTCTATAAGGGCAAGCCAATTTGTCGTGGTTGAGGAGAAATCGACGCACAAACGCTGATTACCCAAACCTTTGGGCAGCAGACCAGCAGTGCGGTGGGGAAATACGCCGAAACCCAGATCAAACAAGCCAATGCACTGATCGAACAAGCCAAACAAGCCCACGCCGACGGACAGGAGCAACAAGCCCAACAACTGCTTGCCCAAGCCGAACAAATCAATCAGGACTGGGGCGAACAAGGCAAACTGCGCATTGGCCTGCACACCGTCATCAGCGGCCTGACTGGCGGCGCAGCCGGTGCCGCAGGCAGCCTGACCGGCAGCCTCAGCGCAGTCGAAGCCAGCCGCCTGCTCAAAGAAAACGGCATCACCCAGGAAAACAACCCGGCCTTGTACAACACCCTAGTTACGCTGGCCAACAGCGCAGCGGGTGGGGTGGTGGGAGGTACGGCAGGCGCAGGGACTGCATTTAATGAGGTGACGAATAATTGGTCATTTACAGAGAAGGAAAACGAAGCCTACAAAAAAGCTAAAGCCGAGTGTGGACCTGCCAATAAAGCTGCATGCGATACCAAAAAATCATTGGAAGATCTCAGTTTTAAACGGCTGGCTGCGTCAGAGCCGCTGAAAGAGTCTCATCCAGAGGCGGTTCTTTTACTCCCTGTAGCAGGAGGAGCGACTGTCTCCGCTCAAGCCACATTAGGAAGTAAGGCGATTGGCAGCATTCTAGGAGCGGGAGTGAATGCTGGATATCAAGCCAGTACGTTACAGCCGGGACAGAGTATGGACTGGAGCAGCGTATTAATGGGTGGAGCCGCTGGCTGGTGGACGACGGGTGCTTCGCGGAGTGGAACGGTAGGGTTTAATACCTTGACATCTTATGTGGGGTCTGTAGCTCAAGGGCAGGATGCTGGTCCTGGTATGGCTGGTCCTGTAATTGGTAGCATCATTGGGTATAAAGCTGGTGTTATTGTGAAAAATAAATTGAATGAAATTGTAAATCCTTGGTATCGCCCGATATAGGTAACGACAGGTCCTTACGGAATTAAGGGGTTTAATGGAGCAAGTACAGTTCCTGAGAATTCTGGGACTGTGTTTGGTAATGTGTTTCAAGAGTACAGTAATAATGAGGTAGTGAAAGGAGTTTCTCCGTGAGGAAAATTTTTCTAAAAATAATATATTTTATTCGCATTTTTATTTTGTATGAAATAATTTTCGGAATTTTCGGTATTGTTGGGATTTTTTTAAACTCAATTGCATTGCAGGGGCTTGGATATAGTGTGGCAATGCCGGATGGCGATGATGTGGTAAAAAATTTTATATTTTTCTCTGAACTTTCATTAGTGATGGCTGTTTTGCAATGTGTCTTTTCAAGAAGTAGGAAGTGATTGTATCTAAGGTGAGTTAAATATTAATTTATTTCACTCTGTTGAGTTTGGATGTGCTGCCAGTGCTTTATTCGCTTAATTTGTTGGTGAGGATTTTTATCATGTCTATGGAAGATGGTGATAATTAAATGTGGTGTGGTACTCCTGTATTTGCGATGTCATCCGCAGGGTATTCTAATATTATAAAGAAAGGACGGTAATTGGCCACTCATAACATGACGAAATGTGATGAGCTAAATAGAAGACAGAAAAGGGTTATTTATATTGACACTATGTTCAGTAATTGTGGCTGTATTTTTATATGCGGCACTTTCGGGGAGTGAAAATTTCAACAAGAAACCATCACCCAAAGTGCAATCGTCTAACTGAATAGGTTTTACGAAACTGCCCAGTAAGATGACTTCAAGGTAGAGCTGCAAGTCACTAGCTTCCTTATGTGCCGACAAAGTCGCCTGCAAAGGCAAGCTAAGCTGCCTGAGCGCGGTAGAACTAAAATACGGCCTGATCAGCGGCAAACAGAACGTCGGCCTGCTGGTTGGCATCGGCGGCGGCATCGGCCTGCAAAGCTACCAACAGGTCGAAAACGTGGTGGACATGGTAGCCAACTGGAGCGACACCCAAAAAACCCTGGTTGTCCTGGTCAACGACCCCGCTTTCCGCAGCAAGGTTGGCGACAGCATTGTGCAAGACTACCGCCAACGTGATGACCAAGGCCTACAATGATGGCGGCTGGGACGGCTCCGTCACCGCCGGGGTAGAATCCGGACGACTGGCAGTGGATGTGGTAGGTGCCGCGACTGCCGCGATGGGTGCGGGTAAAGTGGCGGTCACCGCAGCCAAGGCCGGGGCCAATGTGGCGGGGCAGGCGATTGCTAACTTGGCTGCAAAGTCTGCTGTTACTACAAATGGAGCAGCTATAAGCTCGATGCAAGCAGCAAAGCGGTCCTGCTGCAACATGGCTTGCAGCAATACGATGTGTTGGCGCATCAGGGGGAGGACGGGTGCGGTGGCTTGGTGTGTCATGCGCTGCGCCCTCCCGTTGGTTGGCATAGGGAGGAGGCGGCAAGCAAGTAAACAGGGAAAATCATGAATGGTCTCCTGGAATGTTTACCTGCCGCCCGACGCCAATCGGGGGTGGCAGGCACATGGCAGGATTGGCGTACCGTTCCAGGAGCGGTGCCTCGTGAGAGGCTCCCACCATGGCCCGCCATAGAAGACGTGCAATGGTTACGGACGCGACAAAGCTTGGCCTTGTGCAAAGTCCGTCTGGAACGGGACGCCAATCCCGATGCCGTTATTGAACGGCACGGTGGGGATTATCTAGTGCAGCGGGTGGGAAGGCAAGGAACACAGGCAGCAGGCTGGGAGGCTAATGCAGGGCAGGGTGATGAGTTGAATTGGCTTGGACAGCAAAATGTCATCAACCTTTGTGAATGCGCTGATAGGCCAGCCTGCGTGGCATCTGCACAATGCGGCCTATGTGTAAAACCAGACGTTTGCTGACCGGCGGCAGCACCGACAGCTACGTCAGCCAGCATAGTTAAAGCAAATCTGGCCTGATGGGCGGTGGCTTGGCATCACCATAGGCAGCACCCGCATCATGTGGATCGTTGGCAGCACCGTTGGTGCCATCTACTGCGATGTTACGCAGCAATACAGCCAGCTGGCAGGAGTCTTCTGGTCGCTGGCGTTCATGCTTTTGGCATCAGCCAGATAGCGGGGGTGGGGAAGTCTGCACATGACCCGTATGCGTACCAGGCAAGTGAATGCCGATATGGTGCGGCTGCATGCAATGCTTGTCATGGCCGTGCTGGCAATACGCACAAGTTCCGCAGTTGTCTAATGGAAAACCAGTCTGTTCTGCAGCAAAGGCACTGTAACTGCATCCTGCCCGACAGCCAGCCTCGTGCCTAACGGCCCGTGTCTGACGTCTCCAGCGGTTACATGCCACGCTCGTGCATGTCAAATTTCTTGTTGTGAGCGAAGTCGAAATTCCTGATACGAATATGCGAGATACCAGTGTACCGATTGGTGTCGGGACGTCATGATGGCACCATTCTGACGGTTGGCCTGTTCAGCAGCACCGTAGCTATGCGTTGAAAACCATCTTGAGATGGTCGTGGCTCGGTAAGCATGGTGACATCCATCTTGCCCGCCGCCCTGTTGTAGCAGCTAAAACGATGACTCGCAGCCAATGTGCCGATGCCAGACAACGGCAAGAATGCGCTACATGGGTTAAGTGAGGGTATTCAGTGATTTCGCGGTATTATTACGGCTTGTGCGGCAGCAAAGACTGATCTGTCTATGTCTTTTGATAAGTTAGTGCATTGTTGCCTCAAGAAAACTCTGACCGCGTCAGAACACCATATCAGCAGCGTTATGTAGCTGCTTTGGTCGCGTCATGTTGCAGTGGGAAAGGCAATCTTGTTGTAACGCGGTCTGCAGCAAGACTTGGTGTTGATGCATCGGCGCTGGGGGTGTGGGGTGGGCTGGTTCGTCATCGCGTATGAACTACCTTGAGCTCGTGCGCCTTCGAGATGGTTGGTACGTGAGCAAGGCAACGCTCTGGCGGGCTGCTGGAGCGTTCTACTTGGCGTCTGATGTCAACCCCTAAGTTGAAAATTCAGCTGGCCACTATGCTTCACAACCGACCATGAAGTAGTCACTTATTGTGCTACTTGAGTTTAATTATGCTGAAGCAGCATTCGATTATTTTTATTTGGAAGTAATGCCAGGTTTTTTTTATGGATTCAGCCAAAATGTCCTATCAAATCATGGTGCTGCTTTTGAGTGCGTATAATTACGAACTGGACGTTTCATCAATAAATGTGGTAAAGCAACACGTTGAAATGATCTTGACAAGCATCTTGCTTGTATAAAACGATCGCAAGGTTATTTATGCATTAAAATTCTAATTAATTGCCTGCGCATTGATAACATTTTCATTGCAATTGCGTAGATTGGTCATTTTCGGTTTCTCTCTTTTCTCTGCAAAATCATCCATTCAAATCTATGAAAATCACAGTTATTGGTACGGGTTATGTCGGTCTGGTGACGGGCACTTGTCTGGCTGAAATGGGTAATGACGTACTTTGCCTGGATCTGGATGTTTCCAAGATCAAGATTCTGCATGAGGGTGGTATCCCCATTCATGAACCGGGCTTGCTGGAGATGGTGCGTCACAATGTTAAAGCGGGCCGTTTGCGTTTTACCAGCGATATTCAGGAGAGCGTTGCCTTTGGCGATTTGCAGTTCATCGCCGTGGGCACGCCGCCGGATGAAGACGGTTCGGCAGACCTGAAATATGTGCTGGCCGCTGCGCGCAACATTGCCTTGCACATGAATGATTACAAGGTAGTGATTGATAAATCCACCGTGCCGGTGGGTACGGCGGACAAGGTAAAGGCGGTGATTTCGGAAACCTTGCTGCAACGTGGTGTGGATGCCGGCTTTGCCGTAGTGTCCAATCCGGAATTCCTGAAAGAGGGTGCTGCAGTTGAAGACTTCATGCGTCCGGACCGCATTATCGTTGGTGCTGACGACGAGCGTGCCATCAAGCTGATGCGTGAATTGTACGCACCGTTCACCCGTAATCATGACCGCATGATCGTGATGGATGTGCGTTCGGCTGAGCTGAGCAAATACGCTGCCAATGCCATGTTGGCCACGCGTATTTCTTTTATGAATGAGCTGGCTAATCTGGCGGAAAAACTGGGTGCGGATATCGAGCAAGTGCGTATCGGTATCGGTTCTGATCCGCGTATCGGTTTCCACTTCCTGTATGCCGGTTGCGGCTATGGCGGTTCTTGCTTCCCCAAGGATGTGCAGGCACTGATTCGCGCTGCTGAAGAAACCGAGTTGCCGCTCAAGGTTCTGCAGGCAGTAGAGGATGCCAACGATGCCCAGAAAAACGTTCTGTTGAACAAGATCAAGCATCGCTTTGGTGCAGACCTGTCCGGCAAGACTTTTGCCGTATGGGGCCTGGCATTCAAGCCGAACACCGACGATATGCGTGTGGCACCCAGCATTGTGCTGATTGAAGGCCTGCTGGCCTTGGGTGCTGAAGTGGTGGCCTATGACCCGGTTGCCATGACGGAAGCACGTCGCGTATTTGGCGAACGCGCAGGCCTGCGCTATGCCACATCGCCATTGGCTGCTGCGCAGGATAGCGATGCGCTGGCCATTGTCACCGAATGGAAGGAATTCCGCGCCCCCAATTTTGATGCACTGAAATCCGCCCTGAAAAACCCGGTAGTGTTTGATGGCCGCAATATGTATGTGCCAGAACAAATGCGCCAGCGTGGTTTCGAATACGACACCATCGGTCGTCGTTAATCCGGTCAGAATAAAATAATTCGCTCAGAGAGAGTCAGCACATGAAGGCCATGATTTTAGCTGCGGGCAAGGGAACCCGCGTTCGCCCCCTGACCTATGATTTGCCCAAGCCGATGATTCCGATTCTGGGCAAGCCGGTGATGGAGTATCTGGTAGAGCATCTGGTGCGCTATGGTGTGCAGGACATCATGGTTAACGTCAGCTATCTGCATGAAAAGATCGAGCAGTACTTTGGTGACGGCCAGCGCCTGGGCGCGCATATCGGTTATTCCTTTGAAGGCTATGTTGATGATGCCGGTGAGGTGAATCCGCACCCGGTGGGTTCCGCTGGCGGCATGCGCAAGATTCAGGATTTTGGTGGTTTCTTTGACGAAACCACGCTGGTGATTTGCGGCGATGCGCTGATTGATCTGGATATTCGCTCGGCCTTGTTCGAGCACAAGCGCAAAGGCGCGCTGGTGAGCGTGATCACCAAGGAAGTGCCGCTGGAGCAGGTGTCCAGCTATGGCATCGTGGTGACCGATGATGATGGCCGTGTGCGCTCCTTCCAGGAAAAGCCGACTCAGGAACAAGCCCTGTCACGACTGGCCAGTACTGGTATCTACATCATGGAACCGGAAGTGCTTGATCTGATTCCCAGTGACACCTTTTTCGATATCGGTAGTGACCTGTTTCCGCTCATCGTGGAAAAAGGCCTGCCGTTCTATGCCCAAAAGCGCCATTTCAACTGGATTGACATCGGTAATGTGAAAGACTTCCTCACCGTGCAGCTGGATATCCTGAGCGGCCGCGTGGCGCAAATGTATGTGCCGGGTGTGGAAGTGGCAGAGCGGGTATGGGCAGGGCTGAATACCCGTATCGACTGGGACAATATCGAGATTCAGGGGCCGGTGTTCTTTGGTTCTGGTTGCCATGTGGAGGCCGGTGCCAAAATCATCGGCCCGGCCTGGATTGGCCATGGCAGCCATATCTGCAAGAATACCGTGGTAGAGCGTAGCGTGCTGTTTGAATACACCCGTATCGCCGAAGGTTCCAGGGTGCAGGATGCCGTGGTGTATGGCGATTATACGGTGAGCCATTCCGGTGACATCCGCCATATCAGCGAATTCAAGGATAATCTGTGGAATGACGCGCGCGATCGCCGTCTGAAGCCGCGGGTCAATACAGATTAAGACGAACGGGTTCGGAAAGGCCAAGAAAAAGCCCTGCAATCTCATGATTGCAGGGCTTTTTTTGTAGCAGCAAACTGTGTTTAGCGCTTGTCCGCCTGAATGGCCGTCAGGGCGATGGTGTAGACAATATCGTCCACCAGCGCGCCACGCGACAGGTCGTTCACCGGTTTGCGCAGGCCTTGCAGCATGGGGCCGACGCTGACCACACCTGCCGAGCGCTGTACTGCCTTGTAGGTGGTGTTGCCGGTGTTGAGGTCCGGGAACACAAACACGGTGGCGCGGCCGGCCACGGTGCTGTCCGGGGCTTTCTGGCGGCCGACCGACTCGACGCTGGCGGCGTCGTATTGCATCGGGCCGTCGATTTCCAGGTCCGGGCGCTTTTCCTTGGCGATGCGGGTGGCTTCGCGCACTTTTTCCACGTCCGAGCCACTGCCGGAGCTGCCGGTAGAGTAGGAAATCATCGCGACGCGCGGCGGAATGCCAAAGGCGGCGGCGGAGTCGGCGGACTGGATGGCGATGTCGGCCAGGTCTTCTGCGGTCGGGTCCGGGTTGACCGCACAGTCACCATAAACCAGCACCTGTTCCGGCATCAGCATGAAGAACACGCTGGAAACCAGCTTGGCTTCCGGTGCGGTCTTGATCAGCTGCAGGGCGGGGCGGATGGTGTTGGCGGTGGTGTGTACCGCGCCGGATACCAGGCCGTCCACTTCGCCCAGTGCCAGCATCATGGTGCCCAGCACCACATTGTCTTCCAGCTGTTGTTCGGCCATCGGTGCGTTCAGGCCCTTGCCCTTGCGCAGTTCCACCATGGGCTGGATGTAGTTGCCGCGTACTTCATTGGGATCGAGGATTTCAATCGAAGCGGGCAGGGTGACACCCTGGGCTTCGGCAATCTGTTCGATCTCGGCGCGGTTGCCAATCAGCACGCAGTGGGCAATGCCCTTTTCCTGGCAGATGGCGGCAGCCTTGACGGTACGCGGCTCGTTGCCTTCCGGCAGTACGATGCGCTTGCCGGCACGGCGGGCTTTTTCCATCAGCTGGTAGCGGAAGGCCGGTGGCGGCATGCGGTGTTCGCGCGGCGCGCCGACGTTGCGCTTGAGCTTGTCGGCATCCAGATGCTCGGCCACGAAGTCGATTACCCGCTCCATGCGCTCCAGGTCGTCCGCCGGCACCTGGCGGCTCATATTGCTGAGGAAGCTGGCGGTTTCGAAGGTGTTGTGCGTGGTGGACATCACCGGCAGGCCGCTGGTGAAGGCCTGGTGGCACAGTTGCTGGATGCGCGGGTCGGGCAGCGAGTCGCAGGTCAGCAGCAGGCCGGCCAGCGGCACGCCGTTCATGGCGGCCATGGAAGTGCCCAGCACAATGTCTTCGCGGTCGCCGGCGGTGACAATCAGCGCACCGGGCTTGAGCAGGTGAACCACATTGGGCACGGTGCGGGCGGTTACCGCCATGCTGCGCACGCGGCGGCGGCTGATCTGCCCGGCGTGCAGCACACGCGCTTGCAGGTAGTGGGCGACGTCCAGCGTGCGCGGGGCCAGCAGCTCCGGCTCGTTGGGGATGGCACCAATCATCGGCAAGCGGTTTTTGTGCAGCAGGTTGCCGGCTTCCTGGATTTCCATCGCCAGTTGCTGGGCGTCCTGCTCCTTGGACAAGCGGTTCAGGATATAGCCTGCCACGTGGCCGGGCTGGGCGCCAAAGGCTTGTACGCTCAGCTCCAGCTGTTCTGCAATTTCATGGCTGGCCAGCTTGTCGGCAGCGGTCACCAGAATGGTTTGCGCTTGCAGGTTGCGGGCAATCTTGGTGTTGAGGAAGGTGGAGAACACCTGTTTCTGGTCGGGTACCAGGCCTTCCACAATCATCAGGTCCACATTGTGCGAGGCTTGCTGGTAAAGCGAGACCACCTCTTCCATCAACTGGTCGATTTCACCCTGCGACAGCAGGTGTTCCACCCGTTCCATCGCCAATGGTTCCGGCGGGTTCAGATGGCAGATGGCGCGGGCAAAGTGGGTGGAGCGCTCCGGCGAGCTGTCCGCCCCTTGGGCGATGGGTTTGACAAAACCCACGCGCAGGCCGGATTGCTCCAGCGCGCGGATCATGCCCAGCGCTACCGAGGTGAGTCCGGCATCAAAGCCGGTCGGTGCCAGGAAAAAAGTATGCATGCTTCTGACTCTTTCTTGGGCTGCCTCAGACTGACAAGCCCGCCAGCTGGGCGGTGTCCAGGGCAATCATCAGTTCTTCATCGGTGTTGATCACCAGGGCAGGCACGGAGTCGGCGGTGGTGATGCGGCCAGCCTTGCCGCGAATGCATTGTTCATTGGCTGCTTCATCCAGCTGCAGGCCCAGAAAGCCCAGCTGTTTGATCACACGGGCGCGCAGGTAGGACGAGTTTTCGCCAATGCCGCCGGTAAACAGCACGCCGTCCAGTCGGCCCAGTGCCACGGTAAGGGCGGCAATGTGCTTGGCCAGGCGGTAGCTGAAAATATCCAGTGCCAGGATGGCTTCGGGCTTGCCGGCCATGGCGGCGTCTTCCAGTTCGCGGCAGTCGCTGGACAGCTCGGACAGGCCCAGCAGGCCGGATTTCTTGTTCAGCAGGTCGGTGACGCCGTTGACATCCAGGCCCAGTTCGGAGGCCAGGTAGCCAAAGATGCCCGGGTCGATGTCGCCGGAGCGGGTGCCCATCACCAGGCCTTCCAGCGGGGTCAGGCCCATGGTGGTGTCCACGCTCTTGCCACCCTTGATGGCTGCGGCCGATGCGCCATTACCCAGGTGGGCGCAGACAAAGGCGGTTTCTTCCAGCGGCTTGTTCAGCAGACGTGCTGCTTCGCCGGTGACATAGCGGTAGCTGGTGCCGTGGAAGCCATAGCGGCGCACGCCATGCTCGCGGTACAGCTGCATCGGTACGGCATACAGATAGGCCTGCTGCGGCATGCTTTGATGGAAGGCGGTGTCGAATACGGCAACCTGCGGCAGGCCGGGGAATTGCTGCATGGCAGTGCGGATGCCCAGCAGGTGGGCCGGGTTGTGCAGCGGTGCCAGTTTGGCGCATTTCTCGATTTCGGCGATGACGGTGTCGTCGATGACTGCGGAGGCCTTGAAATGCTCGCCACCATGTACCACGCGATGGCCAACGGCCTTGACGCTGTCCAGCAAATCCAGCTCGCGCAGGCGGGCAATGATGGCGTGCATGGCAGCAGCATGGTTGGCTTCGCTCAACGTCTGGCTGTCTTTCTGGCCAGCGTGCTTGAAGCTGATCTGGCCTTGTTCCAGGCCCAGTTTCTCGGCCAGGCCGGTCAGGATGGCTTGGTGAGAGACGGTGTCGATCAGGGCAAATTTCAGCGAGGAACTGCCGCAGTTGATAACGAGAATGCTAGATTTCATAGGCACTGGGATCGTAAATGACAAAAAAGGGGTCCGTGGGGAAAATCACTGCATCAATCCGGTAAATTGGCCATATTAAAGGTTATGACTGTGTCGGCCTGATGACTGGTTGCGCAGCTGACGGGCTCCTCTTGATTTTCCTTTGGTCGGCATGAACCGGGCGGCGATTATCCGGTGCGCCCTGGCGCTCAGCAATAAGGGATTTACCTTGCTCTCGCGCCTTGTTGCAACATGATCTGGCTTGCCATGCCGCTGCTGGTTTCTGCCTTCACCCGCTGGCTGCGGATGTTGGTAAAAGCAGCGAATGGCACCGGCTGTCACGTTTCAGCTTGTCCCTGGCACTTAGGCCGGTTCAACCGTGCGGCGAGTATAGCATACCCATCATCAAGTGCTGATGTTGCTTTGCACAATTTGAGCTAAAGCAATGATTTACATGATGGCTGTTGCTGAAAATGTGCCAACGCCTGCGAAAACGGTCGATATTTTGCCGATGTCGGCTTTCTTCCTGCTAAAAATAGCTTGCCCCCCCTTCCGGGGCGGGGCATAATCCCGGCCTCGAAAAGCAGGGGCTTGGCCCTTGTTTTCATTATTGTTTTGATGGTTCCGTAAACTCGTTTAGCGAGATTCGGCTGGTCTTATATCTTCTTCCACGGAGGTGTGGGAATAATGTCTGATCTGGCTTCTTCGCAGATGCTGCAAGCATCTGCTGCTCAGCTGCCTATCTATACCTACTTTGACCCGGCTCATTACGAGCTGGAGCAAAAACAACTGTTTGCCACTGCTCCGCAGTACTACGGCCATGCGCTGATGGTGCCCAATGAGGGCGACTATCACACGCTGGAATGGCTGGGCCACGGCAAGATGCTCAAGAATGTGGGCGGCGAAATCAAGCTGATTTCCAACGTCTGCCGCCATCGTCAGGCGCTGATCTATCAGGGTCGCGGCAATGGCAACCACATGGTGTGCAATCTGCATGGCTGGACTTACGACGCCGAAGGCAAGCTGCTGGGCGCGCCGCATTTCCCGCAAACGCCTTGCCTGAACCTGAATCAGACGCAACTGACCAACTGGAACGGTTTGCTGTTTGATGCCGGTCGCGACATCGCGGCCGATCTGGCGCAGCTTGGTGTGGCCAAACACCTGGATTTCTCCGAGTTTGCCTTCCATTCGACGCATACCACCGAGTATGACTTCAACTGGAAGACTTTCATCGAAGTCTATTCCGAGGACTACCACGTCGATCCCTTCCATCCCGGCCTGGGCAATTTTGTCGATTGCGCCGAGCTCAAGTGGGAGTGGGGTGCGCAGTATCACGTGCAGACCGTGGGGGTGAAAAACCAGCTGGCCCGTTCCGGTTCGCGCGTGTATGGCAAGTGGCACGAGGAAGTACGCCGCCGCTTTGCCGACCATCAGCCCGAATTCGGTGCCATCTGGCTCACCTACTACCCCAACATCATGGTGGAGTGGTATCCGCATGTGCTGGTAGTCAGTGTGGTGATTCCGCGTGGCCCGGAAAAATGCACCGTCATCACCGAGTTCTACTACCCGGAAGATGTGGTGTACTTCGAGCCGGAATTCGTCGAGGCAGAGCAGGCCGCCTACTTCGAAACCGCCAAGGAAGACGACGAAATCTGCTATCGCATGCATCAGGGCCGTCGTGCGCTGTGGCTGCGTGGCGAGAGCGAAGTGGGGCCGTATCAATACCCCACCGAGGAAGGCATGCAACACTTCCACGAGTTCTATCGTCGCCTGATGGGCGATGCCATGGCTGGCTAAGCCGGGTGTTTCAGTGCAGAATGGCAAAGGCGCGGGTTTCCGCGCCTTTTTCTTTGTCTTGATGACAATGCACTGGCAAAAACATTTACTCATTCTCAGCCTTGGCCTGTTGAGTGCTCAGGCGCTGGCCAGCGGTTATACCGATCCGGCCAGCAAGATCAACTTCACCTTGCCGCCCGGCTGGAAGGTCCGCAGCGTGGTGCAGGAGGGCGTGCGCGTCATCAAGGTGATTCCGCCCAAGGCGGACCAGCGCGAGCGCGCCGCCATTGAAGTCACCCTGCAGGAGTACAAGGCCACCCGCGCCGACAGCCCGGAGCGCCTGCAACGCCGTTATCGACAGGCCGACGGTGATCGCGAGGCTGCCTTGTATGCCCGGCTCAACGCCCATACCGGGCGCTTGGTGACCGAGTATCGCGAAGGTCGTTTCGTTTCCGGACGTTTGTGGATTGTGCGGCATAATCTGCACGTCTTTCTTCCTACGCCGGGCAAGCGCCTGCTGGAGGCGCGCTGTGCTGCCAATGCATCGGAATTCAAGACCTACCGTCATCAGATGGAGTTGATCTGTCTTTCCGCCAACAGTACCCGCAAGCCATGATTTGTATTCCTTGTCTTCCGTGTTGGAGCCAGTCGTGAGTGGGGCGCTGATCGTGCGTTTGCGCCGTGGGCAACTGGGCGCAGGCTGGATGGTGGTGGCTGCCGCCTTTTTTGCCTGGATGGGTGTGTTCGTCAAGGCGGGCGCGCAGCATTTCAACTCCATCGAGCTGCTGTTCTGGCGTACGTTGATTGGCACCGCCATTCTCGGTGCCGGCATCCGCTGGCGCGGACTGTCGCTGTCCACTCCACACTGGCTGGGGCACATCAAGCGCAGTTTTGTCGGCTATCTGTCCATGTCGGCGCTGTTTTATGCGCTCACCCATTTGCCGTTGTCCACTGCGGTGACGCTCAACTACACCTCCTCGCTGTTTTTCTCGCTGATTTGCGTGGTCAAGCTCAAGGACAAGCTGTCCCGCGCAGCGGCGCTGGCTCTGGGGTTGGGTTTTCTGGGTATCGTCCTGCTACTGCGGCCTACCTTCAGCTCGGACCAGTGGCTGGCTGGCGTGGTGGGCCTGCTGTCCGGTGTGTCTGCCGGTTTTGCCGTGTTCCAGGTGCGGGAGCTGGGGCAAATGGGCGAACCGTCGTGGCGGGTGGTGTTCTGGTTTTTCGCCATTGCCAGCTTGTTCGGGCTGGTCTGGCTACTGCTCGGGCCCGGTTTTTCACCGGTGCACGCCGGAAATATATCCGCCTTGCTGGGTGTGGGAGTCTGCGGCATGTTGGGGCAGCTGGCCATGACCATGGCTTACAAGGAAGGGCGCAAATACCTGGTAGCCAGTTTCGCCTATCTCACCGTGGTGTTCTCGGCCTTGCTGGGCGTCTTGCTGTGGGGTGATGCGCTGGGGCCGGATGCGCTGTTGGGCATGGGCTTGATCGTCGGGGCGGGCATGCTGGCAGCGCTGCGCTGAATCATGCCAAAAACATGTCACTCCTTGACGGTTGTCAGCAGAAACTTCCCCGCGGCGCACTAGAATGCAATCATGATCACGCAATTGAAGCTGGCGTGGTTTCATCAACAATAACAGGCAGGACTCACACTTTAGGAGATGCAGCATGATTTCTATCCGCGAACAGGATTATGGTCTGGATGTGGCGCTGTTCAATGAATTCTCGCTGGCAGATTTCAAGCTGTTTGAAGATGCGCTGGTCAAGCGCGTTGCCGAACAAGGCAAGCCGGACGTGCTGCTGGATCTGACCGAGCTGGTGGACTTCACCCTGGATATGGCGGTAGAGGAGGTCAAGTTTGTGCGTGCGCACGAACAGGACTTCGGCCGTATCGCGCTGGTGGTCAGCGATGTGTGGATCAAGCTGGCGGCCCATATTGCCGGCCTGCTGTCGCACAACCACCTGGAGTATTTCGACACGGTGGAAGAGGCGCAAGCATGGCTGGCCCGGCCGGTTGCTGCTTGATTTTGGACTGAATGGCGGTACAGTAGCGGTTTTTGTTCAGCACGAAAGAATAAAAACCGATGTTGAAAAGCATAGCCAGCCGTCTTGCTACTGAACTGGCCGTTCGCGAGAACCAGGTGGCGGCCACCATCGAACTGATCGACGGTGGTGCCACCGTTCCCTTTATTGCCCGCTACCGCAAGGAAGTGACCGGCGGGCTGGATGACACCCAATTACGTACGCTGGCCGAGCGGCTGGTGTATCTGCGTGAGCTGGACGAGCGCCGCGACAGCATCCTCGCCAGCATTCGCGAGCAGGACAAGCTCACCCCTGAACTGACTGCTGCGCTGTACGCTGCCGACAACAAGACAGCGCTCGAAGACCTTTACCTTCCTTACAAGCCCAAGCGCCGTACCAAGGCCCAAATCGCCCGCGAAGCCGGCTTGCAGCCGCTGGCTGACAGTCTGCTGGCCGACCCTACGCAACAGCCAGAAGCATTGGCAGAAGGCTATCTCAATGCCGAGGCTGGTGTGGCTGATGTCAAGGCTGCACTGGACGGCGCGCGTGCCATCCTGATCGAACAGTTTGCCGAAGATGCCGAGCTGCTGGGTCGCCTGCGCGAAAAGCTGTGGAACGAAGGCGAGCTGGCTGCCAGCGTGGTGGCAGGCAAGGAGCAGGAAGGTGCCAAGTTCGCCGACTACTTCGACCATCGCGAAGCCATTCGCGCCACGCCATCCCATCGTGCGCTGGCTTTGCTGCGCGGTCGCAATGAAGGCGTGCTCAGTCTGGCGTTGAAGTATCAGCCGGATGAAACCCCGATTACCGAGCGTTCCGCTTACGAATTGATGATCGCCCAGCGCTTTGGTGTGCAAGACAAGGGCCGCGCTGCCGACAAATGGCTGCTGGATGGTGTCCGTCTGTGCTGGCGTGCCAAGATTTTCCTGTCGCTGGAACTGGAGCTGATGGGCAAGCTGAAAGAAGCGGCAGATGGCGAGGCCATCAAGGTGTTTGCCGATAATCTGCACGACTTGCTGCTGGCGGCACCGGCGGGTCAGCGCGCCACTCTGGGTCTGGATCCGGGTTTGCGTACCGGCGTGAAAGTAGCCGTGGTGGATGGTACCGGCAAAGTGCTGGACACCACGGCCATTTATCCGCACGAGCCACGCCGCGAATGGGACAAGTCCATCGCCATTCTGGGTGTCCTGTGTGCCCGTCACAATGTTGACCTGATTTCCATTGGCAATGGCACGGCCAGTCGCGAAACCGACAAGCTGGCGCAGGACCTGATCAAGGCTTACCCGCAGTTGGGCATGACCAAGATCGTGGTGTCCGAGGCGGGTGCGTCGGTGTATTCGGCTTCCGAGCTGGCAGCCAAGGAATTCCCCGATATGGATGTCAGTTTGCGCGGTGCAGTCTCCATCGCCCGTCGCCTGCAAGACCCACTGGCCGAACTGGTGAAGATCGACCCGAAATCCATCGGCGTGGGCCAGTACCAGCATGACGTCAACCAGAGCCAGTTGGCGCGCGCGCTGGATGCTGTGGTGGAAGATTGCGTGAATGCCGTGGGTGTCGATGTGAATACCGCCTCCGTTCCGCTGCTGACCCGCATCTCCGGCCTGAATGCTACCTTGGCCGCCAATATCGTGGCTTATCGCGATCAGAACGGTGCGTTCAAGAACCGCAAACAACTGTTGAAAGTACCGCGCCTGGGTGACAAGACATTCGAGCAGGCAGCCGGCTTCCTGCGCATCCGTGGTGGCGACAATCCGCTGGACGCCTCGTCGGTACACCCGGAAGCTTACCCGGTGGTGGAAAAAATCGTCGCCAGGCTAGGGCGCGAAGTGAAGTCTTTGCTGGGGGATTCGGTAACGCTCAAGTCGGTCAAGGCAACTGACTATACCGATGAGCGTTTCGGCCTGCCCACCGTTATGGATATCCTGAAGGAGCTGGACAAGCCGGGTCGCGACCCGCGTCCGGAGTTCAAGACCGCCACCTTCCAGGACGGTGTCGAGGACATCAAGCACCTTCAGCCCGGTATGGTGCTAGAAGGGGTGGTCACCAATGTGGCCAACTTTGGTGCCTTTGTGGATATTGGCGTGCATCAGGACGGGCTGGTTCATATCTCCGCACTGTCCAGCAAATTCATCGACGACCCGCGCAAGGTGGTGAAGACGGGTGATGTGGTCAAGGTCAAGGTGCTGGAAGTCGATGTGGCGCGCAAACGTATTGCCCTCACCATGCGCCTGAGTGACGAAGTGGGTGCGACCAATCGTGGGGCCAGGTCTGAAGCTGGGCGTGGCAATGATCAGCGCAACCGCCAGACTCAAGGCCGTTCGCAGCAGCCTGCTGGGGAGTCCGCCATGGCTGCGGCATTTGCCAAGCTGAAGCAGCGCTGATTGCATGCTTGACATATATATGTAAGTCACCAAGCCCGGCTCAGCCGGGCTTTTTGCTGCCTGTGTCGGTGCTGAGACCAGCTTTTTGCGCCAGTTTCCTGCATGGGTCAGTGTCACGATGGACGCCAGTGCGCCGCTGGCTGTGCACCCGCAGCAAAATACTCATGAAACTCGTATTTCATAAAGCATTACCGTTCAGTGACTTAGCGGTCTATGCGACGGAATTTTGGCAAAACCTGCAGATTTCTTCGCACAAAGTGTTGACGAGGGTGGGTCAGGGCGGTATAGTTCGCCTCCTCAGCAGACAACGCAGCGACGGAAACGAGACGCA
>NZ_JAYSDA010000040.1:0-23801 GCF_041914625.1 Aquitalea pelogenes
GGCAGTTGTCGGGGGTGAGGCGTTTGTGGGCCAGGCCCGGACGGCACACCATCACACTGCGCAGCTTGCCGCATTCGGAATGAACACCAAATTTTGTCATGATCAAACTCCTGCAATTCGGGTAAGGGGTGGGGGAGCGCGCTTGACGCGCTCCTCCGTATTGTTTTCAGGTCAGAGGGTGAGCTGGCCGGTAATCAGTTCGTAGGCGGCGATGGCGCCCAGAACCACGATGATGGCGGCCAGTACGGCTTCGGCACCCTTGAACGGCTTCTCGCCATGTTCTTTCTTGGCCCACAGGTAGAACAGCAGGCCCGGGGCGTACAGCACCATCGACAGGAACAGATACTTCACACCAGCGGCGTAGATCAGCCATACACCGTACACACTGGCGATACCGGCAATACTCAGGTCACGGCCCTTGCCTTCACCAGCCTGGTAGCCTTCACCACGCCGGGCCACCATGAAGGAATACACGGCACACAGCAGGTAAGGAATCAGGATCATCGAGGTAGCCAGCGACAGCAGTGCCAGGTAACCGGCCGAGCTGAACAGGGTGATGATCAGGAACAGCTGGATCAAACCGTTGGTCAGCCACAGCGAAGCTGCCGGGGAACCGTTGGCATTGGTGGTGCCGAAGATGCGCGGCATCACACCGTCTTTGCCTGCCAGGTAAGGTGCTTCAGCAGCCAGCAGCGTCCAGGCCAGCAGTGCACCACCAACAGAAATCACCAGACCCGCATTCATGATGTTGGCACCCCAGGGGCCAATGGCTTTCTCCAGCACGTAGGCAGTGGACGGGTTCTTCAGCGCAGCCAGTTCAGGCTGGGTCATCACGCCCAGTGCCAGGACCGATACAGCCACCAGCAGGGCAATGGTCAGCAGGAAACCCACCACGGTAGCCTTGCCCACATCGCTCATTTTTTCGGCACGGCCCGAGAACATCGACGCACCTTCGATACCGATGAACACCCATACGGTCACCAGCATGGTGCTCTTCACCTGATCGACGATGGAACCCAGCTTCGGATTACCCCAGAAGTCGAGATTGAAGGTGTCAATCTTGAAGGCAAACACCACCAGTACGATGAACAGCGCCAGCGGAACCAGTTTGGCAATGGTGGTGATGGTGTTGATGAATGCCGCACCATGCACGCCACGCAATACCAGGAAATGCAGGCCCCACAGCAAGACAGAGGCACAGATGATGGCGGTCGGCGTGTTGCCATCACCAAAAGCGTGGAACCAGAAACCCAGTGCCGAGAACATCACGACAAAGTAGGACACATTGCCGATCCAGGCCGAAATCCAGTAACCCCAGGCCGAGTTGAAGCCCATGTAGTCACCGAAACCGGCGCGGGCATAACCATATACACCACCTTCTACTTCCGGTTTGCGGTTGGCCAGCATCTGGAAGGCAAATGCCAGCGTCAGCATGCCGAGGAAGGTGATGGCCCAACCAATGATGATGGCGCCGGCACCGGCACCTGCCGCCATGTTTTGCGGTAGCGAGAAGATGCCGCCGCCAATCATGGAACCCACTACCAGTGCGGTAAGTGCACCCAGTTTCAGTTTGGGTGCTCCGCCACCTTGCACTTCTGTATCAGTGGACATTTTCGTTCTCCGTGAAATACATTAACCTGAAAACTATCTGTATATTATTAATTTCTAATTCAATGATGCAATGATAGTCATCGAAGCGCTCCGATTCCAGAAAGCAGCTACATATGTTTGATCAGGATCAAATGAAAAAATGGAACAAAAAAGAGCAACAGAAGAATGTTGGCTGGGTTATAGGAAGAGCTGCCTGTCTATCCAAATTGGATTTTTTTATATGAACTCGTTCTTTATTGGCAATTTTTAATAAATTATTTTTCAATAAAGACTGATAGACAAACGGCAGGCAAAAAAAATGGATACGGCCCACCACCGTATCCACCAACACACACATCAAGAGGAAATCTGGACACACACCAACTGGTGCTAAACCTGTCAGTCGTTCGGTCCTGCGTTCTTCACCTTACGACTGATCACAAAAATCACACCACATACCACCACAGTAGCAAAGACAATGGTTGCCAAACCCAGAACACCGACATCGTCGGAAAGAAGTTGACCTAGCAGTTCCATCTCCCACTCCTCATAGCTGGCGTTTGCCGCCTTGATTGATTAGTCGATGGTCATAATAACCCTACAAAAAATGTGGATGTTGACGCAAATCAACAATCTGTCCGCACCCTGTGGCCAACGGGAAAATCCCACAAAAACAAAACGATGCCGGACATACCTCGCAGAGCGGCCATTTCGCTGGCAAGTACAAAAATGAAAAAGCCCCTGTATGGCAGGGGCTTTTTGATGACAGAGGACTGGCAGATCAGGGCTGCTTGTTACCACCCATGTCCTTGGACAGGAAGAAGGCGTCAGAGAAGAATTCGTCTTCCGGCAGCTTGCGTTCGGCAATGAAGCTGCGATGGGCAGACTCCACCATGACCGGAGCACCACAGGCATACACCTGGTAGCCGGACAGGTCGGCAAAGTCATCCAGCACCGCCTGATGTACAAAGCCGGTGCGGCCTTGCCATTCGTCTTCCGGCAGCGCCTCGGACAACACCGGAATCACGGTGATGTTGGCATGCGCGGCCTGCCAGCTGGCAGCCAGTTCGGCCATGTAGAGGTCTGCCTTGGTGCGTGCGCCCCAATACAGCACCATCTGACGCTGGATACCGTGATGGATGGCGTGTTCGATGATGCCCTTGACCGGCGCAAAGCCGGTACCGCTGGCCACGAAGATGATGGGCTTGTCCGAATCCTCACGCAGGAAGAAAGAACCCATCGGTCCCTTGAAGCGCATGATTTCGCGCTCTTTCATCTGGGTGAAGACGTAATCGGAGAAACTACCACCAGGCTGATGACGGATATGCAGCTCCAGGAAGGCATCATCATGCGGCGCATTGGCAATGGAGAAACTGCGTTTCTTGCCATCCTTCATCAGGATGTCGATGTACTGACCGGCGCGGAACTGCAGGCGTTCGGAAACCGGCAATTTCAGTTTGAGCACGGCAACGTCGTGCATTTTCACCATGCTTTCCACGCGGCACGGCAGGGTCTTGATCTGGATGTCACCAGCACCGGCCACTTCACGGGCTTCAATGGTGATATCGCCTTGCGGGCGGGCACAGCAGAACAGGGTCATGCCCTGGATGCGTTCGTTTTCCGGCAGGGCTTTTTCCTGATAGCCGTCCTGGCTAACCTCACCCTCCACTACCTTGCCCTTGCAGGCGCCACAGGCACCATCGCGGCAGCCATAAGGCAGACCGACATTCTGGCGCAAAGCCGCTTCCAGAATGGTTTCATGCGCTTCAACACTGAACGTATGCCCGCTCGGGAGCACTTTGACCTGGGAAGTCATTGGGTACCTTTATTATTCCAAATCTCGGTAAGATGCAGCCTATGCGTACTTTATTGATTGCAGGCATGGGTGATGTCGCCCGACGGGCCCTGCCCCGACTCGTGCAGCACTGGAAAGTGCTGGTTCTGGCACATCACGCGCAAGCGGCTGAAACGGCGCGCGCTGGCGGTGCCATTCCGGTCATGGCCAATCTGGACGATGCCGCCAGCCTGGAGCGGCTGGCCGGTCTGGCCGATGATCTGTGGATAACCGCTCCACCACCAAGCCACGGAATGCGCGACAGCCGCACGCGCAAGTTGTTGTACGCACTGGCAAAAGCCGACAGGATACCACAGCGTATTAGCTATATCAGCACTACTGGCGTGTATGGAAATAGCGCCGGTAACTGGCTGGATGAATGTTCGCCCCCCATACCGCAAACCGAGCGCGCCTGGCGCCGGCTGGATGCAGAAAATACCCTGCGTGCCTTTGCCCGCCACCATGGCAGCCAGCTGACCATTCTGCGCGCACCCGGCATTTATGCGCTTGAGCGCCTGCCGCTGACCCGTCTTGTGCAAAACACGCCCTTGATCCGGCCAGAAGAAGACAGCTTCAGTAATCATATCCACGCCGACGACCTGGCCTGCCTGTGTATTGCCAGCCTGCAGCAAAACCGTGGTGGCATCCGCATTTACAATGCCTGCGACCAGGAACCACTCACCATCACCGACTGGTATGCCATGCTGGCTGATGCACTGTCCATGCCACTACCGCCACGGCTATCCCGCGCAGAAGTACAAGCGGCCGTCAGCCCGGGTTTATGGTCTTACATGGCGGAATCCCGCCGCTTTCGCCACCAGCGCCTGGCAGAACTGGGCGTGACGCTGCGCTACCCCACGGCACGCGAATTTGTCGCACAACTGGCGGCAAATCCGGCCTGGCAGAGCGTGGCACTCGCTAAGGCCGGCAAGATTCGGTAACATGCGCGTCTTCTTGCAATTATCTGTTTGAATCACATGGAAAATCCGGCATTCGGGCGCGCCATCAGAAGCTTTGTGCTGCGTCAGGGACATCTGTCTGCAGGTCAGCAACGCGCAATGGACGAGGGCATGCCCAAATGGGGCATTGCATATCAGCCAACCGTCATCGACCTGGAGCAGGCTTTTGGCCGCCAGGCACCCAAGGTGCTGGAAATCGGCTTTGGCATGGGTGGTGCAACCGCTGAAATTGCAGCGGCCAATCCTGCTATCGACTATCTGGGCGTGGAAGTGCACTCCCCCGGCGTGGGCAATCTGTGCAAGCTGATTGCCGAGAAAGAGCTGAGCAATCTGCGCATCATCCGTCACGATGCGGTGGAAGTGCTGGACAACATGCTGGCCGACGGCAGCCTGGACGGCGTGCATATTTTCTTCCCCGACCCCTGGCACAAGAAACGCCACAACAAGCGTCGCCTGATCCAGGCCCCGCTGGTGGAAAAACTGGTGAAGAAGCTGAAACCAGGCGGCTATCTGCACGCTGCTACCGACTGGGAAGACTACGCCATCCAGATCATGGAAGTGTTCAGCGCCAATGGCGATCTGGCCAATAGCGCCGATGGCTATGCGCCGCGCCCGGACTACCGTCCGCTGACCAAGTTTGAGGCCCGTGGCATCAAGCTGGGTCATGGCGTATGGGACATCATCTTCCGCCGCAAGTAAGCCCCGCGAACAGAGCCCCCGCTCCAGCGTTGCGCCGCCTTGCCGTACGCCATGTACTGTCTGCGGCGGCGCGCCTTGGCCCGGGTTCTCTACGAGGTTTTGTTGGCGGTTCCAAGCCAGACCGGTTTCAGTCGGCAGTGACACGCCGGCTCAGCAAGACTTCGATGTCCGGCAGCAGTTCATGTGGAGCCACTGCCGGTTCGAAGCGTTTTACCACCCTGCCCTTTCCATCCAGCAGAAACTTGGTGAAATTCCATTTCACCGGGTGCGGATGTGCGCTATCCGCCTGGGTCAGCCAGCGCCACAAGGGATGTGCCTGCGGGCCGTTAACCTCCACCTTGGCCGATAACGGCAGCGTCAGTTGAAAGCGGCTGGCACAGAAACTGGCAATCTGGGCATCCGTGCCCGGTTCTTGCCCGCCAAACTGGTTGCAGGGAAAGGCCAGCACCCGCAAGCCTTGTCCGGACAGGCTGTCATGCAATTCCTGCAGGCCCGCATATTGCCGGGTATAGCCACACTCGCTGGCCGTGTTCACCAGCAATACCACCTGGCCCTGCAGGGTGCTCAGCGCCATGGAACTGCCATCAGGCAGGAGCATGGAAAAATCGTAAAGCGTGGTCATGGTGGGCTCCCTTCCGTATAATCGGGGCTTATCCGAGAAACCTACTCAGGTATTGCGCATGTTGTTCTCACCCAGCCGCCAGGATGCGCGCGGCTTCTTTTTTGAAACCTGGAAAAAACACCAGACTGGCAGCGTGCTGACCGATCTGGAAAAGATCGTGCTTTCCATTCTTATAGACCACCCCGAGTACCACTCCATCCTGAATCATCCGGAAAAGTACCTGGAACAGGAATGGACGCCGGAAATGGGCGAGACCAACCCGTTCCTGCACATGGGCCTGCATGTGGCTATCGAGGAACAGCGCTCCATCGACCAGCCCTTCGGTATCCGTTCACTCTACGCCCAGCTGGCCTTGCGCCACGGCAACGAGCATCGTGCCCAGCACGAGATGATGGAATGCCTGGGCGAGATGATCTGGCATGCGCAGCGCTATGGCGGCGGCCCGGACGTGAACCGCTACATTTCCTGTGTGCGCGGCAAGCTGGGCATGGGCGAAGAGGAAACACCGCGCATCAATCCGAACGATATTCCGGACTGAGCATGTTCAGGTGCTTAACAAAAAAGCAGGCTCGCAAGCCTGCTTTTTTCATGTGCTTCGCCATTGCGTTCACACCAGGCGATTGGCTTCCTGACCGCTGACAAAGGCCGTGACATTGTCCACCAGTTGCTGTGCCAGACGCTGCATGGCCTGCTGGCTGGCCCAACCGACATGCGGCGTGACGATCAGGTGCGGCAAGCGGGCCTTCAGCAGCGGATTGCCGGCCGACGGCGGTTCGGTACTCAGCACATCAAAACCGGCACCGCCCAGCTGGCCGAACTTGAGCGCAGCCACCAGCGCTTCTTCATCCACCAGTCCGCCACGCGCGGTGTTGATCAGGATGGCACCCGGCTTCATCGCCATCAATTCCGGCTGGGCAATCATGTTGCGGGTTTCTTCGTTCAGCGGGCAATGCAAGGACAGCACATCCGAACTGGCAAGCAGCTGATCAAAGCTGACATAGCCATCGCGCACGGTGGTAACGCCCTTGCGCTCACCAAACTGTACATGCATGCCAAAGGCGCGAGCACGTTCGGCCAGTGCCTGGCCAATGCCGCCCGCGCCCAGAATACCCAGCGTGGCGCCCTTGAGGTCGCGAATGGGCGCACCAAAATGACAGAACTGCTTGGCCTGCTCCCAGACACCGGCAGCGACATCTCGCTGGTAGGCCGGCAGATTCTTCATCAGGGCCAGCATCAGGGTAAACGCATGCTCGGCCACGGTTTCGTCGCCGTAATGGCGGATGTTGGCCACCGCAATGCCCTGCTCACGGCAAGTGGCGATATCGATATGGTTGTAGCCGGTGGCCGCCACCGCCAGCATCTTCACCCCCGGCAACTGCAGCAGGGTTTCACGGCTGAACGGCACCTTGTTGGTGATCACAATGTCGGCATTACCCACATGCTGGACAATCTGCTCCACCGTGGTGGCGGAAATTTCGCGATAGGCATGGGCAAAAGGAAAAGCGGGAACCGGGACAGGCAGGCTGTCCCGGTCGAGAAATACGATGGAAGGTTGGCTCATCAGTCTGGCGTCAGCTTTCGTAGGAAATCATGGCGCGGTAAGCATGCCAGCTGGCCAGCCCCAGTACGGGCATGATGACGATCAGGCCAATGAAATAGGTAGCAAAGCCCACCGCAGTAAGAGCCACAATCATAACGGCCCATACCGCCATCGTCAGCAGATTCTTGTACACCGCCTGCACGCTGTTGATCATGGCGGTCACCGTGTCCACATCCTTGTCCAGCATCATCGGGATGGCCACCACGCTGAGCGAGAACACCGCCACCGCAAACAGGAAGCCGACACCAAAATAGGCCAGCAGGAATGTCATGTTTTCCGGCAACAGGGCATTGCTCAGCAAGCTGTCCAGTGATGGCAGGGCTGCGGTATCAAAAAACAGCGCAAACATGAGCAGTGAAACACGGAACCAGCCAAACACCATCAAGGCCAGCAAGGCGGCGTACAGGGTAAAGCCGGGCAGATTGACTCGCCAGGCAACCATGCTGTGCCACAAATTGACCCGCTGAGTGGCAAACGTGTTTTCATGCTGGCGCGCCAGATCATACAGACCGATGGCCAGAAACGGCCCGGCCAGCAGGAACAGCGTGGACAAGGTGAGTACGAACTGTGGCGCACTATCGAAATAGGCAATCAACAGATAGCCCATCAAGACAAAAATGGCGCCATAAAACATCGCATCGGCCGGTGCGCGGCGCAAGTCTTTCACGCCCTGCTGCAGCCAGACCATGGTTTGGGAAACTTCAACATGATGAACAACCGGGTGTTCCCGGGACGAGCCGTGGGTGATGTCCATGACGAATCCCCTTCTGGTGGTGGGTGGGTAAACCAGACAGTTAATTCTTTATAAGCTACTGATTGCAAAATACAAATTGCAAATCAATGCTGTCAGACCACAGCGCGCGGCAACTGGTACAATACGGGCCTGCTTGAACCAGATACAAGGAACACAAGATGAGCGAATTGATCATTGAAGACCTGACCGTGGGCGAAGGTGCCGAAGCTGTCGCCGGCCAGGAAGTGACTGTGCATTACACCGGCTGGCTGACCAATGGCAGCAAGTTCGACTCCAGCAAGGACCGCTTCCAGCCCTTCAGCTTTCCGCTGGGTGCCGGCCATGTGATCAAGGGCTGGGATCAGGGCGTCGTTGGCATGAAGGTAGGTGGCAAGCGCAAGCTGACCATTCCGGCAGAACTCGGTTATGGCGCACGTGGCGCCGGTGGCGTGATTCCGCCCAATGCCACCCTGGTATTCGAAGTGGAACTGCTGCAGGTGGGCTGATCCGGCTTCTGTGCATGAAAAAAGCCACCGTCGCGGTGGCTTTTTCATTTGGCAGTCCGGCTCATTTTTTCAGGCCGGAATCCTCACAGCATTTCTTGCGCTTGCACAGGTAGAGAATCACCAGACCAGCCAGTAATACTCCGACCACGGAAAGAATACCCATCTGGCCACGATGCACCATATGCATCAGCCATTCGCGCTGCGTGGCACCGTAATGGCCCAGGTAAACCCACACCGGCACGGAAATCAGCGCGGCAAAGCCATCCATCAGCAAGAAACGCCAATAGGGCACGCGCCGTGTCATGCCAGCGGTAATGAAGATGGGAGAACGCAAGCCGGGCAGGAAACGGGCAACGAACAGCACCCAGGTACCGTATTTTTCAAACTTTTCCTGCACAGCTTCAAAGCGTTCGGGCGTCAGGATGCGGGCGATGGGACGAAAACGCTGCACCTTGTGGCCATAGAAACGCCCCGCAGCAAACATGATGCCGTCACCAGCCAGAACCCCGGCCATCCCCACCATAAACATGATATCGACATCAGCATAGCCAAGGCCGGAAATGATGCCACCAGCCACCAGCGTGATGTCTTCCGGAATCGGAACACCGAAACCACACACCAGCAATACGGTAAAGACAGCCACATAACCGTAACCGGTAAAGAAATCGAGAAGTATCTGCAGTATGTCCATAGTGCTCCGCCGACCGGCACAGTCTTGTCCTGTCACAAGATTTGGCCACGGGCTGATTGTCCGAGTGCATGATCGGGCGCTTATAATAGCACACCTCGACCTTATCCTTTCTTGACATGACACGCCCCATACGGGTGGAAATCAATCATTCCGCCCTGCGCCATAATTATTTACAATCCCGCAAACAAACCGCAAGCCGCCGCGCCCTGGCCGTGATCAAGGCTGACGCCTATGGCCATGGCAGCCTGGGCTGCGCCCAGGCTCTGGCCGATATTGCCGACGGATTTGCCTTGCTCAACATCGAAGATGCCATCGCCCTGCGCAAGGCGGGCATCCAGCAGCCGATTACCCTGCTGGAAGGACCATTCGACCGGACCGAAGTGGAGGCCATGGCAGAATACCGCATTGCCGGTGCCATTCACTCCCCTCACCAGATTGCCTGGTTACAGGAAGGTTCCCTGCCACAGCCGGTGGAAGTATGGCTCAAGATCAACAGCGGCATGAACCGGCTGGGTTTCCGCCCGGAACAGGCCAGCCACGTGATGCAGCAACTGCGTGCATTGCCGCAAGTGAAGCTGAGCACCATCATGACGCATTTCGCCACTGCCGATGACGATCGTGGCGTAGCAACGCAGTGGCAGCGCTTTGCCCCCGTGGCCACGGCCAGTGGCCTGGCCATCAGCGCGGCCAATTCCGCGGCCGTCTTCCGCCATCCGCACACCCATGGCGCTATCGTCCGCCCCGGCATCACCCTGTATGGCTGCTCGCCCTTTGCCGACTGTCATGGCGCAGCGCTGGGCCTGCAAACCACCATGACGCTGAGCGCCGACATCATTGCCATCCAGCAACTGCAAGCAGGTGATGGCGTGGGATACGGCATTCAGTTTCAGGCCGACCGACCGATGCGGATAGGCATTGTCGCCTGTGGCTATGCCGATGGCTACCCACGCATTGCCGCCAATGGCACTCCGGTGATGGTGGCAGGCCAGCGCAGCGGCACTGTGGGCCGGATTTCCATGGACATGCTGGTGGTGGACCTGACGCACATTCCTGATGCCACCATCGGTAGCCGGGTGGAGCTGTGGGGGCCAAACATCGCGATCGAAGCAGTGGCTGCGGCTGCCGGCACCATTGGCTATGAGCTGATGTGCGCCATTGCCCCGCGCGTGCCGCGCCTGCCCACCTGAACCAATCGCTCACCACAATAAAAAAAGCCGCTGCATAGTGCAGCGGCTTTTTCTTGTGCCAGGACTGAATCAGGCCACGCGCTCTATAGTGGCGGCAATCTCTTTGGCCCATTTTTCCGACAAGCTGCGGTCACTGGCTTCTACCATCACCCGTACCACCGGCTCGGTACCGGAAGGACGCAATACCACACGGCCAATCCCGGTCAAGGCGGCTTCTGCGGCTGCCAGCGCCTCGGCAGAGGCTGCTTTCCAGTCGCAGCCATTGTGACGCACATTGATCATGGTCTGCGGGAACGGCGTCCAGTCACTGCAGGCCTCTTCCAGGCTGATGCCCAGTTCGGCCAGGCTGGCCAGCACCTGCAAGCTGGAGATGATGCCATCGCCGGTGGTGTGCTTGTCCAGGCACAGGATGTGTCCCGATGCCTCGCCGCCCACCTGCCAGCCATTGGCATGCAGCATTTCCAGCACATAGCGGTCGCCCACCTTGGCGCGGCCAAAGGCCACGCCCAGCTTGTTGAGCGCCAGTTCCATGGCCATATTGGTCATGACCGTGCCCACCACACCGCCCTTTAGCTCGCCACGGGCGGCACGTGCCTTGGCAATCACATAAATAAGCTGGTCGCCGTCGTACACCTTGCCATGCTTGTCCACCATGATCAGGCGGTCACCGTCGCCATCCAGTGAGATGCCATAGTCGGCATGGTGCTCCAGAACGGCTACCTGCAAGGTCTTGGGATAAGTCGCGCCCACCTTGTCGTTGATGTTGTAGCCATCAGGTTCACCACCGATCACCACCAGCTCGGCACCCAGTTCATGGAACACCTTGGGCGCGATGTGATAGGTGGCACCATTTGCACAATCCACCACCAGCTTCAAGTGCTTCAGGTTTCGCTCGCCCGGGAAGGTACTCTTGCAGAATTCGATGTAACGCTCTGCTGCACCGGAAATACGGCGGGCACGCCCCAGCTCGGCCGAGCTGTTGGTCGTCATAGGCTGTTCCAGCATGGCCTCGATTTCCAGCTCCAGTGCGTCATCCAGCTTTTTGCCGCCTTCGGCAAAAAACTTGATGCCATTATCCTGATAGGGGTTGTGCGATGCCGAAATCACCACGCCGGCCTCCAGCCGCAGCGCGCGGGTGAGGTAGGCAATGCCCGGGGTGGGCAGTGGGCCGGTCAGCAGCACATTGACGCCAGCCGCAGTAAAACCGGCCTGCAAGGCTGCTTCCAGCATGTAACCGGAAATACGGGTGTCCTTGCCAACCAGCACCGTCGGACGGTGATCCTTGTCATGGTCCACCAGCACTCGCCCAGCCGCATGGCCTAGCTTGAGGACAAAATCAGGGGTGATGGGGAATTGCCCAACTTCACCACGTACACCATCCGTACCAAAATATTTACGACTCATTTCTTCATCCTAGTCACGTTGCTGTAGCACCTGGCCAGCAACGGGTAGCTACGGTAATAACCTTGGCGCCAGCCCTGTATTGTACCTGCCGGCCCTGTTAGCTCGGCAAGTCCCTATTATGCAAAAAAGGTAAGACAGCCTTGCGAATCAAGCGGTATACGGTTGCAACGCCGCCCAGACTTCCAATGCCTGCCGGCTGGCTTTGACATCGTGCACCCGCACGATTTTGGCACCGCCTTGCAAGGACAACAGCGCCACAGCGACGCTGGCACCAAGTCGTTCTGATGGAATGGCCTCACCGGTGATGGCACCCAGCATGGACTTGCGCGACAGACCTACCAGCAACGGAATGCCGCTGATAGCCTCGATACGCTGCAATCCTGCCAGCAATTGCAGGTTATGTTCGAGTGTCTTGCCGAAACCGAAGCCTGGATCAATCAGCAAACGCTCAGCGGTAATGCCCGCATCACGACACAACTGCACGCGACGTTGCAGATATTGGCCGACCTCCTCCACCACATCCTCATACGCAGGAGCCTGCTGCATGGTGTCCGGGTTGCCTTGCTTGTGCATCAGGCACAGTGCCACCTGTGATGCAGCCACGGCCTCCACTGCACCCTGGTCTTCCAGTGCGGAGACATCGTTGATCAGGTCCACAGCCCCCAGTTGCAAGGCCGCCTGCATGACCGCGGTACGACGGGTATCGAGTGACAGCGGAGCGCCGATATCCTTGAGTTTTTCCAGTACCGGCAACACCCTGTCCATTTCTTCTTGCACACTGACTTCCGGCGCACCGGGACGGGTGGATTCGCCACCAATATCCAGAATGGCCGCGCCATCTGCCAACATGGCTTGCGCGCGCTGCAATGCAGTGTCCAGCGTATTGTAGCGGCCGCCATCAGAGAAGGAATCGGGGGTGACATTGAGGATGCCCATGATCATGGGCCGGGATAGATCGAGCTTATAGCGCCCGCATTGAAGCAATTGCATCGAATGTTCTGCCAGATAAATGCAAAACAGGGTGACAGCCTGCGCTATCACCCTGTGGAAACCGGTTATCAGAGTTCCTGAGCCGGGGTGGATGTCGGTTCTACCGGAGCGGCTTCAACGGCCTTTTCCTCCGGCTTGGCCGGGAAGCCACTGCCCGGCTTGGGCGGACGTGGCGGCTTGCCATCCATGATGTCGTTGATCTGCTCTGCGTCGATGGTTTCCCATTCCAGCAGGGCCGCGGTCATGGCTTCCACCTTGTCGCGGTTTTCTTCCAGCAGACGACGTGCCAGAGCATATTGCTCGTCGATGATGCGGCGAATTTCACTGTCCACCTGCTGCATGGTGGCTTCGGACATGTTCTTGTGGGTGGTGACAGAGCGACCGAGGAATACCTCACCCTCATTGTCGCCATACACCATCGGACCCAGCTTGTCGGACATGCCGTAGCGCGTCACCATGTCACGTGCCATCTGGGTGGCACGCTCGAAGTCGTTGGAAGCGCCGGTGGTCATCTGGTTCATGAACAGCTCTTCGGCGATACGGCCGCCAAACAGGATGGCCAGACGATCCAGCAGATAGCCACGATCATAAGCAAAGCGGTCTTGCTCCGGCAGTTGCATGGTCACACCCAGCGCACGGCCACGCGGGATGATGGTGACCTTGTGCACCGGGTCGGACTTGGGCAGCAGCTTGGCCACTACGGCATGGCCGGATTCGTGGTAAGCAGTGTTGCGCTTTTCTTCCTCGGTCATCACCATGCTGCGGCGCTCGGCACCCATCATGATCTTGTCCTTGGCCGACTCGAAGTCCAGCATGTCCACCAGACGCTTGCTGCGACGGGCAGCAAACAGCGCTGCTTCATTCACCAGGTTGGCCAGATCTGCACCGGAGAAGCCCGGTGTGCCACGGGCGATGATGGAGGCTTCCACATCAGCAGCAATCGGCACCTTGCGCATGTGTACGGACAGAATCTGTTCACGGCCACGGATATCCGGCAGCGGTACCACCACCTGACGGTCGAAACGCCCAGGACGCTGCAAGGCAGGGTCCAGCACGTCCGGACGGTTGGTCGCGGCAATAACGATGACGGTCTGATTGGTTTCGAAACCATCCATTTCAACCAGCAGCTGGTTCAGCGTCTGTTCGCGTTCGTCGTTGCCGCCACCCAGACCTGCGCCACGCTGGCGACCTACCGCATCGATTTCGTCGATGAAGATGATGCAAGGCGAGTTCTTCTTGGCCTGCTCGAACATGTCGCGGACACGGGCAGCACCCACGCCGACAAACATTTCGACAAAGTCAGAACCGGAAATGCTGAAGAACGGTACCTTGGCTTCACCGGCGATAGCCTTGGCCAGCAGGGTTTTACCAGTACCCGGCGAGCCACACAGCAGGATGCCACGCGGAATGCGGCCACCCAGGCTCTGGTAGCGGGAAGGGTCGCGCAGGTAGTCGACAATTTCCTTCACCTCTTCCTTGGCTTCATCGCAGCCGGCGACATCCGCAAAGGTCACGGTGTTGGTGTCCTGGTCCAGCATGCGCGCCTTGCTCTTGCCGAAGGAGAAGGCACCACCCTTGCCGCCGCCCTGCATCTGGCGCATGAAGAATACCCACACGCCGATGAGCAGCAGCATCGGGAACCAGCTGATGAAGATGCTCATCAGCATGGACGGTTCCTCTTCCGGCTTGGCCGAGAAGCGGACGTTGTTCTTGATCAGGTCTTCAACCAGTTGCGGATCGTAGGGCGCATAGGTGGCAAATGCCGAACCGTCGGTACGCTTGCCTTTCAGCCACTGGCCACGCAGCGGATGGCCCTCGATGCTCAGGGATTGCACCTTGCCGGATTCGACATCGCTGATGAATTGCGAGTATTCGATCTGGTTCTGGGCATCCTGACGTTTGTTGAACTGATTGAATACAGTCATCAGTACCAGACCGATGATGACCCAGATGGCGATGTTTTTGCCGATATTGTTCACGAGTAGCGGACTCCTCTGTGCCCTGACTTTACGGTTGCGTATTGCATTGGAATGAATTGTAAACCCCGAGGGGGCATATGTCAGCGTCGGCCCTTGCCCAGCAGGTAAATTTCGCTGGAGCGGTCACGCGAAGCCTTGGGTTTGCGGGTAACTACCTCGTCAAACAGGTCTCGCATGGACTGCAGGTAGGGCTGGAAATCGCTGCCCTGGAACACTTTGACGAGAAAACAGCCGCCAGGTTTCAGATGATCACGTGCAAATTCGAGCGCCAGCTCACACAGCAAAAAGCTTCTGGCCTGATCCATGGCACTCATTCCTGAGATATTGGGTGCCATGTCGGAAATTACAAGGTCCAGCGCGCGGCCGTCCAGCAGATCGACAAACTGGGCCAGCACTTCGTCTTCGCGGAAGTCGCCCTGGATGAAGTCAACATCGGCAATCGGGTTCATCGGCAGGATATCCAGCGCAAACACCTTGCCCTGCGGCCCGACGATGCGGGCAGCCACCTGCGACCAGCTGCCCGGAGCGCTACCCAGGTCAGCCAGTACCGTGCCCGGGCGGATCAGTTTGTCTTTCTCGTTGATTTCCAGCAGCTTGTACGCTGCCCGTGCCCGGTAGCCATCTTTCTTGGCCATCTGTACATACTGGTCGTTAACATGTTCGCGCAGCCAGGTATTGCTGCTGGTACTTCTAGCCATGAGTCGTTTCCTGCCATTTCACTCAGCACAGCCATGCTGGCTATCCTGTTGTTTTTCAGTCTGTTTGTGACCAGAGTTTGGGCTATGGGCCAAACTCTAGTAGAATCCCGTTTTGCTTTGAAACCAAGCCTGTCCAATGAAAATCGAACTGCAACCATTCCAGCGCCAGCACCTCAAGGGCCTGGCTCAGACTCTCAACCCGGTCGTGATGATCGGCAACAACGGCCTGAGCGAGTCCGTACTGCGCGAAATCGCCATGAGCCTGGATGCCCATGAACTGATCAAGATCCGCGTTCAGGGTGATGACCGCGCGGCACGCATTGCGCTTTACGAGCAAATTTGCGACGAGCTGGGTGCAGCACCGGTGCAGCATATCGGCAAATTGCTGGTGCTGTGGCGCCCCAGCGACAAGCAGCGCATTGTTCTGCCCAAGAACAAGAAAGCGCTGAAGATTGCTTCCCAATCCTGAGACTGCCCTTGGGCGGTATAGCAAAAGCGGTGGCTTGCCACCGCTTTTATTTTGCCTGCACCTTATTGTGGACAGGCCACTTGCGGTATCACAAGGTCAGTCCCGTCGCAGGATGTAGGCCAGCCCCATCAGGCTCTGTACCAGATAGATCAGGCTGGAAATGGCATGCCAGGTAGCGAAACCGCCGCCAAACAGGCCTTCTGCCGCGTGGTTCATCTGCAGTTTGAGCGCCGCAATGATGGGCGTCACGGCAAAATGGTTGATCACGGTACACAGCAGCATGCCGACAATCAGCCAGAAGCTGGCTTCCTTCATGCCACGCACGCCATTGCGCCATACCGCATCCACCAGCAGGAATACCCCACACACCAAGCCCACCCAGGCGATGGCGGCAAACAGTTTGCCGGCAACCATGCCGGCCGTCACGGTATCCAGTGAGCGGAACAATACCGGGGCCACAATGATGCCGATCACCCAAAGTCCACCGATCCAGAAGGTTCTGGCTATCGCTCGCAATCCGTCCATGCGTGCTCCCTGACTCCACAGCAAAAACGCGCGAAAGCGCGCGTTTGGTTTGTCTGCTTTAGATGTATTTGACGTCCAGCACTTCGTATTCGCGAATGCCGCCCGGGGCCACCACTTCGGCCACGTCGCCGCTTTCCTTGCCGATCAGCGCACGGGCAATCGGCGAATTGACCGATACCTTGCACAGCTTGATGTCGGCTTCATCGTCGCCCACGATCTGGTAGGTCACCTGGTCTTCGGTTTCCAGATCCATCAGCTCGACGGTGGCACCAAACACCACGCGGCCATCAGCGTCCAGTTCGGCCGGATTGATGATCATGGCATTGGAAATCTTGCCTTCCAGTTCGGCAATACGGCCTTCAACGAAGCCTTGGCGCTCTTTGGCAGCATCGTATTCTGCATTTTCAGACAGATCGCCATGCGACCGTGCCTCGGCAATCGCTTCGATCACCGCCGGGCGCTCCACGCTCTTCAGGCGTTGCAGTTCTTCTTTGAGAAGTTCGGCGCCACGCAGCGTCAACGGGACTTTGTTCATTCGGGTGCTCTCCTGAGGCGGTACCCCCGCCGTCATCAAAAACACAAGCCGCCGTACGAGACGGCGGCTTGGCTGTTGCAGTTCAATGTCTGGATTGTAACGGCAAATCGTCCGCGGTTCAAAGCTTCAACGCACAACTTGCCGTCACATTCCGACAGTCCACCACATCAAGGCTTGATGGAGGCGTGCAGTTCCTGAACGCTGTAGACATCAAACTCTTCCACATGGGCCATGCCCACGCACACTGCCTTGGCACCGGCCAGGGTGGTGTACTGCGGAATGCGCGCCTGCAGGGCACTGCGGCGGATGGAATGGCTGTCCTGAATGGCCTGACGCTTTTCGTCCACGGTGTTGACCAGCACGTCGATTTCGCCGTTCTTGATCATGTCGACGATGTGCGGACGGCCTTCGTTCACCTTGTTGACCACCTGCACCACGATGCCTGCTTCGGCCAGGGTCTTGGCCGTGCCGCGCGTTGCGCAGACGCCAAAGCCCAGACGTTGCAGCTCGCGTGCCACGTCAACCGCGCCGTTCTTGTCGGACTGACGTACCGACAGGAACACCTTGCCGGTGCGCGGCAGCTTGTCGCCGGCGGCCAACTGGCTCTTGACGAAGGCTTCGGCAAAGCTCTTGCCCACACCCATCACTTCGCCGGTGGACTTCATTTCCGGTCCGAGGATGGTATCCACGCCCGGGAACTTGATGAAGGGGAATACGGCTTCCTTCACGGCGTAGTACGGCGGGATCACTTCCTTGGTGAAGCCCTGCTCGGCCAGGCTGATGCCGGCCATGGCACGGGCGGCAATCTTGGCCAGCGGAGCGCCGGTCACTTTGGACACAAACGGTACGGTACGCGAGGCACGCGGATTCACTTCCAGCACGAAGATGGTGTCGCCCTGGATGGCGAACTGCACGTTCATCAGGCCGACCACGTTCAGCGCACGCGCCATGGCTTCAGTCTGACGACGGATTTCGTCCTGTACGGCCGGGAACAGGCTGTACGGCGGCAGCGAGCAAGCGGAGTCACCGGAGTGCACACCAGCCTGTTCGATATGCTGCATGATGCCGCCGATGACCACGTCCTTGCCGTCGGAGATGCAATCCACGTCCACTTCGATGGCGTCGTTCAGGAAGCGGTCCAGCAGCACCGGGCTGTCGTTGGACACTTTCACCGCTTCGCGCATGTAGCGTTCCAGATCAGCCGGTTCGTGCACGATTTCCATCGCGCGGCCGCCCAGTACGTAGGACGGACGCACCACCAGCGGATAGCCGATTTCCTCGGCCAGCTTCATCGCGTCGGCCGGAGTACGGGCGGTGCGGTTCGGCGGCTGTTTCAGACCCAGTTCATTCAGCAGCTTCTGGAAGCGCTCGCGGTCTTCGGCAGCGTCGATCATGTCCGGCGAGGTGCCGATGATGGACACGCCATTGGCTTCCAGTGCACGCGCCAGTTTCAGCGGGGTCTGACCGCCATACTGCACGATCACGCCGAACGGTTTTTCGATGCGGCAGATTTCCAGCACGTCTTCCAGCGTCAGCGGTTCGAAGTACAGACGGTCGGACGTGTCGTAGTCGGTCGATACGGTTTCCGGGTTGCAGTTGACCATGATGGTCTCGAAACCGGATTCGCGCAGCGCCAGCGCTGCATGCACGCAGCAGTAGTCGAATTCGATACCCTGACCGATACGGTTGGGGCCACCACCCAGTACCATCACCTTCTTGCGGTCGGTGGGCTTGGCTTCGCACTCTTCTTCGTAGCTGGAGTACATGTAGGCGGTGGAGGTGGCGAACTCGGCCGCGCAGGTATCCACACGCTTGTACACCGGATGCAGACCCAGCGCCCAGCGCTTGGCACGCACGGCAGCCTGGTCGGTATTCAGTAGCTCGCCCAGACGACGGTCGGAGAAGCCCTTGCGCTTCAGGCGACGCAGTTCGTCAAAGCCCAGTTCTTCCACCTTGCGACCGGCCAGGGCTTTTTCTTCGCCCACGATGTCTTCGATCTGGGCCAGGAACCACGGGTCGATCTTGCTCAGCGCAAATACGTCGTCACGGCTCATGCCCACGCGGAAGGCGTCGGCCACGTACAGGATACGTTCCGGTCCCGGGGTGCTGACTTCGTGACGGATGGTTTCTTCGTTGGTGGTGACCGGGTTGAAGCCGGACAGGCCGGTTTCCAGGCCACGCAGCGCCTTGTGCATGGATTCCTGCAGGGTGCGGCCCATGGCCATCACTTCGCCCACCGACTTCATCTGGGTGGTCAGGCGGTTATCGGCCTGCGGGAATTTTTCGAAGGCGAAACGCGGAATCTTGGTAACCACGTAGTCGATGGACGGTTCGAACGAAGCCGGGGTGGCACCGCCGGTGATGTCGTTCTTCAGTTCGTCCAGGGTGTAACCCACGGCCAGCTTGGCAGCGACCTTGGCAATCGGGAAACCGGTGGCCTTGGAGGCCAGTGCCGAGGAACGCGATACACGCGGGTTCATCTCGATCACGATCATTTCGCCGTTCACCGGATTGGTGGCGAACTGCACGTTGGAACCGCCGGTGTCCACGCCGATTTCACGGAGTACCGCGATCGATGCATTACGCATGATCTGGTATTCCTTGTCGGTGAGGGTCTGTGCCGGGGCCACGGTGATGGAGTCACCGGTGTGCACGCCCATCGGATCGAAGTTCTCGATGGAGCAGATGATGATGCAGTTGTCTTTCTTGTCGCGCACCACTTCCATTTCGTACTCTTTCCAGCCGAGTACGGACTGCTCGATCAACAGTTCATGGGTGGGAGACGCTTCAAAACCGCGCTCGCAGATCGCCAGGAATTCTTCCTTGTTGTAGGCGATGCCGCCACCGGAGCCGCCCATGGTGAAGGACGGACGGATCAGCGTGGGGAAGCCCACCTTGGATTGCGCTTCCAGCGACTCTTCCATGGTGTGGCAGACGAAGGACAGCGGGCAGGACAGGCCGATCTTGGCCATGGCTTCCTTGAAGCGGCCACGGTCTTCCGCCTTGTCGATGGCGTCCTCGGTGGCACCGATCAGCTCGACATTGTACTTTTCCAGCACGCCGTGCTTGGCCAGGTCCAGCGCACAGTTCAGTGCGGTCTGGCCGCCCATGGTGGGCAGAATGGCGTCCGGGCGTTCCTTGGCAATGATTTTTTCCAGAACAGGCCAGGTAATGGGTTCGATGTAGGTGACATCGGCCATGTTCGGGTCGGTCATGATGGTGGCCGGATTGGAGTTCACCAAGATGACTTTGTAACCTTCTTCACGCAGGGCCTTGCAGGCCTGTGCGCCGGAGTAGTCAAACTCGCAGGCCTGGCCAATCACAATGGGGCCAGCGCCGATGATGAGAATACTCTTGAGGTCGGTACGTTTCGGCATGTTATCGCTCAGTCAATTTCAATTGTTCAGTTCAGGCTGGCTGCCGCCAGTTTGGCCCCGAAGCCCAGAAACAGCGCGCCCACTCCGCCAGACATGGCAGAGGACAGTTTGCGGCGGCGACGGAAGGCTTCGGCCAGTCTTGCTCCAGACACGATGATGGTGGCCAGATACAGGGCACTGCACAACTGCAGCAGCGTGCCCAGCGCAAGAAAGGTCAGCACCGGGTGCGGATAGGCCGGGTCGACGAATTGCACGAAGAAAGACACGAAGAACAAGATGGCCTTGGGGTTCATCAGGCTGATGACCAGCGCCTTGACGAAGGGACGGCTGGCGTCCACTTCGCGGCGCGCTTCCGGCGCAGCAGCGTCCCCGCGGGAAGCATTGCGCCAGGCACGCCAGGCGCCACGCAGCATCTGCAGCCCTAGCCAGGTCAGGTAAGCACCGCCGGCGTACTTGACCATGGCAAACAGGGCCGGATTGGCCTTGAGCACCCCTGCCGCCCCTGTGGCGGCCAGCGTCATCAGGATGGCATCACCGGTAAATACCCCGCAGGCACCCACAAAGCCGCGACGGATGCCGCGCTGTGCCGCCACCGACAGCACATACATGGAGTTGGGGCCTGGCAGCAGCACGATGATGATGGTGCCGATCAGGTAGGTGGTGATATCGGTAATGCCCAGCATGCTTGTTCTCCGTATGCTCCGTTTACTTCGCCTGGCTCATCGCCGTGATGAAGCGGTCAAACAGATAGGCCACGTCTTCCGGGCCTGGGCTCGCTTCCGGGTGACCCTGGAAGGAGAAGGCCGGACGGTCGGTCAGCGCAATGCCCTGTACGGTCTGGTCGAACAGGCTGCGATGGGTCACGCGCACATTGGCCGGCAGGGTGGATTCGTCCACCTGGAAGCCATGGTTCTGACTGGTGATCATCACGCGGCCGCTGTCCAGATCCTGCACCGGGTGGTTGGCACCGTGGTGGCCGAACTTCATCTTGCTGGTCTTGGCACCAGTGGCCAGACCCAGCAGCTGGTGACCCAGACAGATGCCGAATACCGGCAGACGGGTTTCCAAGATTTCGCGGATGGCAGCGATGGCGTAGTCACAAGGCTCCGGATCGCCAGGGCCGTTGGAGAGGAACACGCCATCCGGATTCAGCGCCAGCACGTCCTTGGCCGGCGTCTGCGCCGGTACCACGGTCAGCTTGCAGCCACGTTCGGCCAGCATGCGCAGGATGTTGTGCTTCACGCCGAAGTCGTAAGCCACCACATGGAACGGGGTTTCGGCCTGCTCGCTGTAGCCGCTGCCCAGTTTCCATTCGCCCAGCTTCCACTGGTAGGACTCGGTGCAGCTCACTACCTTGGCCAGATCCTGACCGGCCATGGAACCGAAACCGCGTGCCAGTTCCAGTGCGCGGGCTTCGTCCAGATCGGCACCGGCCATGATGCAGCCGGCCTGTGCGCCTTTTTCACGCAGGATGCGGGTCAGGCGGCGGGTGTCGATATCGGCAATGGCCACGACATTGTTCTTGGCCAGGTAGTCGGACAGCGAATCTTCCGCGCGGAAGTTGCTGTGCAGCAGCGGCAGATCACGAATGATCAGACCGGATGCGAAAACGGCGCGGGATTCGGTATCTTCCGAATTCGCGCCGACATTACCGATGTGGGGATAAGTCAGGGTGACGATTTGTTTGGTGTAGGAGGGATCGGTGAGGATTTCCTGATACCCGGTCATGGCGGTATTGAATACCACTTCGCCGACCGTATGGCCGGTGGCTCCGATGGCACTGCCCTTGAAGAGGGTACCGTCAGCCAAGACGAGGATCGCTGGTACGGTTGACACTGACTAGCTCCTGTTGCGTTTCGCTTGTATGTTTTTGCGGATTTTTATGTGAATAACGGGACACGACGTTTTGCGCCTGTCCCGTTTGGTTAAACCTTACCATCATACCGCTTTCGGCCAGTTGAAACAAGTCACAAGCACCTGTTTTTGCATCACTTCCTGATTTGTCCTGCCTTGTTTCCAATACTTTTACATAAAGAAACAGCCACCCGCAGGTGGCTGTTCAGCATGATGAAACACCAGCTCAGAACAGGGTATCGTCCAGCTCCAGCACACTGTCAGCCCCATCCACAATGGCTGCAGCCAGGCCGCCAACCTGCGGCAGCAGGTGCTCGGCAAAGAAGCGGGCGGTGGTGATCTTGGCCTTGAGGAAATCCTCGTCCACACCATCTTCACCCAGCTTTTCGCGTGCGATCAGCGCGGCGCGGCCCAGCTGCCAGCCACCCAGCACAATGCCCATCAGCTTGAGGAAAGGTACCGAACCGGCGGCCGCCAGCTGCGGCTGCGTGCCAAAGCTGCCCAGGATGAAGGCAACGCAGCGCTCAGCCTCGGCAGCAGCCTGCTGCAGATTGCGCGCCATGCTGGCATAACCGGCAGCCGCCAGCTTGTCGGCAGTCGCTCGTGCTTCTTCCAGCAGCGCACGGGCCGTCGCGCCGCCTTCGCTGAAGGTTTTGCGGCCAATCAGGTCCAGCGCCTGGATGCCGGTGGTGCCTTCGTAAATGGCGGTAATACGGGCATCGCGGTAGTACTGGGCCACGCCGGTTTCTTCGATGAAGCCCATACCGCCATGTACTTGCACCGCCAGGCTGGTCAGCTCGTTGGCCTGCTCGGTATTCCAGCCCTTGACGATGGGAATGAGGAAGTTCACCAGCGCCTGATTGCGCGCAGCTTCGCTGGCCACCGGATGGCGCGAGGCGCGGTCCAGCGCGGCGGCAGTATAGAAGGCCAAGGCACGTTGCGCTTCGATCTGGCTGCGCATGGTCATCAGCATGCGACGGATATCCGGATGCTTGATGATGGCCACACCAGCCGGGTCGGGCGAGCCGATGGCACGGCTTTGCACGCGGTCACGCGCATACTCGACCGCCTTCTGGTAAGCGCGCTCGGATACCGACATGCCTTCCACCCCCACCCCGAGGCGCGCGTGGTTCATCATGGTGAACATATAGCCCAGGCCCTTGTTGGCCTCGCCCACCAGATAGCCGACCGCACCACCGTTATCGCCAAAGCTCATCACCGCGGTCGGGCTGCCATGAATGCCGAGCTTGTGTTCCAGCGAGACGCAACGCACGTCGTTACGCGCACCCAGGCTGCCATCGGCATTGACCAGGAACTTGGGCACGATGAACAGGGAAATGCCCTTCACCCCGGCCGGTGCATCCGGCAGGCGGGCCAGCACCAGATGGACGATGTTGTCGGCCATGTCGTGCTCACCCCAGGTGATGAAAATCTTCTGGCCGGTCACCAGATAGCTGCCATCCGCCTGCGGTACGGCACGCGAGCGCACCTGGGCCAGGTCGGAACCGGCTTGCGGCTCGGTCAGGTTCATGGTGCCGGTCCATTCGCC
>NZ_JAYSDA010000041.1:0-23142 GCF_041914625.1 Aquitalea pelogenes
AACCGCCGACATTCTGCTTGTAAGGCAGACGCTCTACCAACTGAGCTAAACGCCCTGAAATCTTTTCGCTGTCTGCGTTTGCGTCTCAGCGAGGAGGCGAATTAAAGCACAGGCTAAAACTCCGCGCAAGAGGTTGGTTTCACTTTTTTGCGTAATAGCCGGAATAAACGGATCGACTCCTTATGCAGACTGAATTTTGTCAGACAGGGGCGTGACGGATTCTTTTGCTGTCATGTATGATTGCCCGATTCGCTTAATCGGATGATGTGCATAATGAAGCCGACCTTTCTCGATTTTGAGCAGCCTATCGCCGAGCTCGAGAACAAGATAGAAGAGCTGCGATTCGTACAGGATGATTCCGTACTGGACATCTCTGAAGAGATCGCACGCCTGCAAAAGAAGAGTCTGGAACTGACCAAGACTCTATATGCCAAACTGTCCCCCTCGCAGATCTCGCAGGTGGCGCGCCACCCGCAGCGTCCGTATACGCTGGATTACCTGCGCAGCATCTTCACCGACTTTGAAGAGCTGCATGGTGATCGCGCGTTTGCTGATGATCCGGCAATCGTGGGTGGCCTGGCCCGCTTCAATGGCCAGCCAGTCATGGTGATTGGTCATCAGAAGGGCCGTGATACCAAGGAAAAGATTTACCGTAATTTCGGCATGCCACGCCCGGAAGGGTATCGCAAGGCATTGCGCCTGATGAAGCTGGCCGAAAAATTTGGCATTCCCATCATCACATTCATTGATACTCCGGGTGCTTACCCTGGTATTGGTGCGGAAGAGCGTGGCCAGTCCGAAGCGATTGGTCGCAACCTCTACGAGATGACGCGCCTGCGTGTCCCCATCATCTGTACCGTTATCGGTGAGGGTGGTTCCGGTGGTGCGCTGGCCATTGCGGTGGGTGATCAGGTGAATATGCTGCAATATTCAACTTATTCCGTGATTTCGCCCGAAGGCTGTGCTTCCATTCTGTGGAAAACGGCTGAGCGCGCATCGGAAGCAGCTGAAGCGCTGGGCATTACTGCCAACCGTCTCAAAACACTGGGACTGATTGATCGCGTCATCAATGAGCCAGCAGGTGGAGCTCATCGTGATCATGCACAAATGATGAATGCCATGAAGCGCGTGATTCAGGAGCAATTGAAAGACTTTGCCAATCGGCCGATTGATGCACTGCTCAAAGAGCGCTTTGATCGTTTGATGAGTTATGGACGCTTCAAGGAAGATGCAGCCTGATCTGCTTGAACATGTATTAGCCAACTGGCCGGACGAATTGTCCGGCCTTTGTGCTTTTGAGCTTGGCCTCAGCGGTGGGCTGGACTCCATGGTGTTGCTCTCCCTGCTTGCGCGTGCCCGGGCACACCGCCCAGGCCTGCAGGTGTCTGCGGTGCATGTTCATCACGGCCTCAGCCCGGCTGCGGAAGCCTGGGTGCAACACTGTCAGCAGGTTTGCGCCCAATGGAACATTCCACTACGCGTTGTTCGTGTGCTGGTTGATCGCAACGCTCCGCAAGGGATTGAAGCCTATGCCAGGCAATTGCGCTATGAGGCCTATCAGCAAACAAAGGCCGATGTGGTGGTGCTGGCGCAGCATCTGGATGACCAGGCGGAAACCGTACTGCTCCAGTTGTTACGTGGCGGTGGGGTAAGGGCTTTGGCTGGCATGCCGGTATTGCGGCAACTGGCCGACAGGCCGCTGTGGCGTCCTCTATTGCAATTCACCCGCCAGCAACTGGAGCAATATGCCAGTGAGCATGCGCTGGCCTGGGTGGAGGATGATAGCAACCACGATCTGAGCTATCGGCGCAATATGCTTCGTCATCGCATCATGCCCTTGCTGCAGCAGCATGTTCCCGCTTATCGGCACCAAATCGCTCGTTCCGCCTGGCATATGGCGCAGGCTACCCAATTGCTGGATGAGGTGGTGGCTGGCGATTTGTCTGCCTGCCTGACGGCGGATGGCCTGGCAGTGGCACCGCTACTTGCATTGTCCGAGGTTCGGCAGGGCTTTGTCATGCTGGCCTGGTTGCAGGAGAGGGGGTTGCAAGGGGTTGCCCCGAATCGATTGCAAGAGTTCCTGCGACAATTGCGCCACGCGGGTGCTGAGGCGCATCCTTCTTTGCAGTTGGATGGAAGGGTTTTGTTGCGCTATCGGCAGTCTCTCTATTTGGTGACCCAGCTCAAAAATGTGCCAGATAGTCCGATCAGGCTGGATGCAGTCTCGCTGGAAAATACCGTTTGCTCACCTGACTGGGCTGGGAGCTTGCGGTGGAAGGACGGCGGGGGCTTGTCAATGGATGTCATTGCCGAAGGTTTGGTACTGCAACCCCGTCTGGGTGGAGAGTTGCTGATGCAGCCATATGGCCGCAAGGAAGTGCGCAAGCTATTGCAGGAGGCGGGAATGCCCCCGGTTTTGCGCAAGCAATGGCCGCTGCTTTATTCTGCTGAAGGCAAGCTGCTGGCAGTGCCTGGCGTCGCGGTAGCAAGTGATTGTTTTGATCCCGGCGGCTTTTGGCCTGAATGGGTGCCAGAAATGAAAAAAGCGCCTTGAACAAGGCGCTTTTTCTTATGCAGCTTATGATTAATCCCGATCGCCGCTGAAGGCCAGCAACAATTGCAGCAGGCTGGTAAAGAGATTGTAAATGCTGATGTAAATGGACAGGGCGGCCGAGACATAGCTGGACTCACCGCCATCCACCACCACCTTGACTTGCCACAGGATCATCAGCGAGCTGAACAAGGCAAAGGCTGCAGCAATGGCCAGTTGTACGCCGGGCATTTGCAGAAAGAGGTTGGCAACAACAGCCACCATCAGCACGATGGCTCCTACGGTCAGGAAATTGCCCAGTGCTGACAAATCACGTTTGGTCGTGCTGGCAATGCCTGCCATCACGATGAAAACCAGAGCAGTTGCCGCACCGGCTGTCATGATGAGCTGGCCGCCATTGCTGAAGCGCAAGGCAAATTGCAGCAAAGGCCCCAGCAGCAGGCCCATCATGAAGGTAAAGCCCAGCATCAGGAACACACCCAGCGAATTATTGCGGTTTTTTTCGATGGCAAAAACCAGGCCATAAAATACTGCCATGATGGCCAGCATGCCCATGATGGGGCTGGCAGCCATGAAGGCAAAGTTCAGGTGGGTGCCAATCAGTGCGCCCATGACCGTGGGGATCATCGAAAGACCAAGCAAGCCATAGGTGTTGCGCAGAATCTTGTTCCGCGACAGGTTGGCGGTGCTGGTTTGGTAGGTATTGTGCAGATCTGGTTGCATGCTGCGCTCCCTTTGTGTGTTTATACTGCGTCAGTGTGTGCTCAAGGCGATGTGCCTGCATTCTGACACGAAACCGTGTGTTTGGTTCATTCCGGATGGCTTGAAAGATGGGCTGTCCTGCGGTATAGTTCGGCCTCCTTTCGGGTAGCAATATCCTTGTTGCCCAATTGTGCGAGCGTGGCGGAATTGGTAGACGCACTGGATTTAGGTTCCAGCGCCGCAAGGCGTGAGAGTTCGAGTCTCTCCGCTCGCACCATCAGATAGATGAACAGTTTTATATTGTTTTCTGTTTTCTCTATATATTTCCGTCTGCTTCAAATTCAAGCTGCGACTTTCCCATTGGATGCATTTGCGCATCTTCATCAACTGAAGGGGCTTTATCCATTTGTCATGACTTCCATCGTGCAGAGGTCTCGCTGGATGGTATCTTTGGATGTTTTCCCGGCTTGGACTCTTGATGGATGAGATCTTCCCTAGAGGGCATGGCTGCGTGTGTATCAGCAAGCCGTGCTATGATCGCTGGTTTGTTCCCCTTTCCTTACACCTGACTGAATATTAGGTAAACCATAAGGGCTCTGACTTGATTATGAATCATTCCATTATTGGGCGTGCCCTGCTGTTGGGTGCGTTGTTGCTGTCTGGTGTTGCGCATGCCGAAACGGAAGATATTCCTTTGCCGGGTGATGTGCAAAATGCACCAGTCAAGACGATAAACTCATCGACTCGTCATGAGCGTGCGGGAGGTGTGGCAAAGCGCGCTGGTGCAGAGCGTCGGTCGGCAAAACACGTCAAACGAAATGGCCATGCTCATGCCAAGCGAAAAGCCGTGAAGCTGCGCAGGGGTGATGGCGGGGTCGTTAAAGTGCATAAGGCCAAAGTTTTGACTAAGCATACGGCAGCCGATTCATCGCATGCCAAGAAATACAAATCACATAAACCAAGCAAAAACAATAATATAAAAAAGAGCACAAAAAAGAAGAGTAAAAAAATGCACTGAGCCTCTTGCCAATTAGAAGGCAGAACGCTATATTGCAGCCCTTCGCCGGTGTAGCTCAGTTGGTAGAGCACCTGACTTGTAATCAGGGGGTCGCGAGTTCGATTCCTGCCGCCGGCACCAAATACTACGGGCCTTGTAGAGATACAAGGCCCGTTTTGTTTGCTTCGCAATCGCCATTTTGCTCCGCAAAGCTACCGGGTTGGTCCAACTTTGTCGCCCTTGCGGTTGCGCACATACTGTTCGGTCATCTTCACCGACGAGTGGCCCAGCTGCTTCTGTGCCTGGCGGATGTCGCCAGCAGATTCCGCCTTGTCTGTCCCGGCCTTGGCCCGCAAATCGCGAAACTGAAAAGCCAGAATCGCCTTGGCCAGTTCCGGGTTCAGTTCGGCAGCCAAATCCCGCGCTTTCTCAAATCGCCCACGCAGTCCGCCACGCGTCAACGGTTGCCCGTTTTCCTTCACGATCAGTTTCAGCGAGTGGAATTTGTAGCCGGCCTTGCTCCGGGCAATGCGAGCGAGCAGGGCGGCTAACTCCCCCTCGATGGAAATGCGCAGCTTCTTCCCGGTTTTCTCCTGGGTCAGCCAGATAGCACCTTCCTTGATGTCATGTTCTGACAGCGCAATGGTGTCGCTTGGCCGCTGACCAATCAGGTAAGCCAGGTCCATGGCATCCTTCAAGGCCTGATCCCCGGCGTTGTATACCGCCAGATAAACATTGTCCTCGATGTACACATCCCGGCCGCGCTCGGAATTACCATCTACCCCGGCGCACGGATTGGCCCGGTCGGTATAGCCCCACTGGCGCGCCATGTTCCACATGTGGGAAAGCAGCGCTTTTTCGCGATTGGCTCCCACCCGCGCTTCCTTGCTGCGGCGGTCCATGTACATGCGCACGTGTACCGGGTCGATGTCCTCCAGGGGGGCCGGCGTGGGGCTGCAAAAGAAGGCCATCAGGTTCTTCAGCTGCCGCAGGTTCTCTTCCTGGGTTTTGTGCGCCTTTAGTGGAATCACTTCCCGCGCATAGCGCTCGGCCAGGTCCTTGATGGTGGGGCGAGCGCAGGCCGGTATCTTGCTGGCCTCCAGCTCGGCCCAGCGTTCCACGGCCAGCACATAATCAGACCCCAGCGGCATTTCTTTGCGCGGCTTGCCGCCCAGGTCAAAGTAGTAATAAATCTTGCCGCTACGCTGCCGGCGGGCACGCATGCCCTTCGGCAGGTTCAGGTTAACGGTCGGTTTGCGTCCCATTGCCCAGTTCCATTCAGATGGCTGGCTGCCATTTCTGTTTCGATGCCTCACCCGCGCCATGGCCTTCCACCGCCGCACGGGTCACAATCGGCGTCCCTGCCGGGTTCACCCGGAAAGCCACGCCCATGCTGCGCAGCGCTTCCACCTGCTTGCGCTTGATGGTGTAGCCAGTCAGTTGCGCCACCTCCTCGGTGGTCAGGAATAGGGGCGTCATGTCGTTGCTTCCTGTGTGGTTGTTAGTGAAAACAGCGTCTGGATGTCCCGGCCCGGTGCTTGCTTACCGCTGGCAGAATATTTGCCATGCTGTTGCTGCCACTTTCGGAACCTGTCCATTGCCAAGGGCTTTAATTCGGTCCATCCGATTGGCCACCCCATTAGCCACTCGACCCACGTCGGGTTCAGCTGGCCACCGTCCGCAGCCATAACCGCATGGTCCAGTCTGTCGTTGCTGCGGTCTGCTCCTGATTTCCTGGTCAGCGAACCGGGGCTGCTGCCCTTGGCCATGCTGGCAACCGGTGTCGGCCATGTCCGCTTTTTCATTGCTGCACGAGAATTGCTCCCGCCATCCAGGCCACGTGTCAGAGGCGTCGGCCACTGCTTCACTGCGCTTGCCAGTCCCCATCCGGCTGATTTGCTGCTCCCGGGCCGGTTGTTGTTCCCGCACACCGTTGGCGTGGGCCACAATCCATGCTCGATCGCGCTGATGGGGCGCTCCGCAGTCGGATGCCGATACACAGCCCCATTGCGCGTCATACCCCATTTGGGCAAGGTCACCGAGGACCACGGCAAGTCCTCTTCCCACAAGCAGTGGGCTGTTTTCCACGAAGACGAAACGGGGTCGAACCTCACTGATGATTCTGGCCATCTGGCGCCATAAGCCAGAGCGTTCCCCGTGAATCCCTTTTCCTGCGCCGGCCGCGCTGATGTCCTGGCAAGGAAACCCGCCCGAAACCACGTCAACAAGGCCGCGCCACGGTCTGCCGTCAAAACTGCACACGTCAGACCAAATCGGGAAAGGCGGGAGACATCCATCATTTTGTCGTTGCGCCAGAACCTGTGCGGCGTAGGCATCACGCTCAACGGCGCAGACGGTGCGCCATCCCAGCAGGTGGCCTCCGAGTATTCCGCCACCAGCGCCAGCGAAAAGAGCCAGCTCATTCATTCTCCCTCCTGTTTCAATTGATCCCAGCGCGCCCACATCGCCATGCGCCGCGCATCCAGCTGCTGGAAACGCTCCAGCTGGGGCTGGTAGGCACCCCGGCTCATCAGCCGGTCACACACGCACACGGCGGCGCTGGCCATGGCCTCGCGGGTTTCCATCACGTCTTTCATCACCATCGCCATCAGCGCCCGGCGGTCCGGGCCAAACTCTTGCTGTTGCATGCTCACCCCCTGCCGCCGGTGCGGCTGATGTGGTTCATGGATGCCGTCCACTGCGCAGCGGCGGCTGAATGGCTGGCCAGCTGTTCGGCAATGCTCTTGCTGCTGCCGCCTGGTGCTTTCCATGTGCGGCTGGCATTCGGACGTTCGCGGCGCGGCGGTTTGCCCAGCGCAGCGGCTTTGATTGCGGTGATCTGTTCCACGCCCGGCTGGGCGGCAACTTCGGCAAAGCGCTTGGCCACGCGCTTCTGGCTGGCTTTCAGCGCCAGCTTTTGCAGGGTGGCGGCGCGTACCTGCTGGGCCTCAATGCCGGATTCCTGCACCCAGGCATTCACCGAAGCCATGAAGCTGGTCAGGTCGGCATCGCGGGCCTGCCGGATGCGGCGCAGTACCGCTTCACCGTTGGCCATGCGCCAGCGCTCGTTGTCCTGGCGCTCTTTCAGCTGTGCCGGTGGCAGGTAGCTGTCATCTACCGGGCGGATGGCGGCGCGGCAATCCGACTCGGATATTTCCTCCATCCACCGCAGGTGGTCGTCCAGGGTGGCCTCCGGCGCGGTATTGGCCGGGATTTGCAATTCCGTAGAGTTATTGACACCAGTCCAAGGGGCGCTTTCGCGCCCTAACACCGTCTCGCCGCGTTTGATGGTCCATTCATGCAGTCGGGTGACCGCCAATTGGCCGCTGGAAACCTCAACCACCCCAAAGGCCCGGCGCTGGCCCGGCTCGCCGTAGCGGTTGGTGGCCGGCTTGCTGTCCTTGGCCATTTGCAAGGGCATGTCGGCGCGGCGCATTTCGTGGCCACCCATCACCTCGACAAAGCGACGCCAGTTGCCGGTATCTGCCGCACTGGCCGCCAGCATCAGCACGTCCTCGGCACCCTGCTGCTGGTAGTCAAAGCGGCGCAGCTCGCGCCACACGCCCACTGGCGGGCCACCCACCTGCTGAAACTGGCGGATGCCCCAGGTGGCCGCCCAGGCATCCACCCGTTGGGCCGTCAGCCGGGCATCGCGCCCCTTGGCATCCTCGGCCGCCTCGTAGTCCTCGCCCACGCTGTGGCCGTCCTGGCGCGCGCCGTCGATGTTCTTGCTGATGTACTTGGCGATGTAGCCGGCAGCCGTGCCCCGGCTCCAGTCGATGGCCTTGAAATGCACCCGCGCGGAAACCTGCTGCCACACGCCGCGGCCCGGCTTGGTCCAGAAACCGGCCTCGGTCTGGATGGTGGAGGCAATATCGGTCAGCGTGCCGGCCTGGCCTGCCTGTCTGCGCAGGCGTGCCAAGGCGTGGGCCTCGGTCTTGGTCTGCACATAGTCCAGCCCCAACTCCTCGCGGCACTCGCGCACGGCGTAGCGGGCCACAATGCGGCGGAAACCGGCCACATGGTCCGGGTGCATGAAAAACAGGCCGTGATAGTGCGGGGTGCCATCGTGGTGCGGCTCCGCCACGCGGAACCCGAAAATGCGGATCTCGGCCCGGTCCAGCGCCGCCATGATTCGTCCCCACACCCCGCCCAGGTACTGCGCGGCATCACGCGGGGTACTGTGGCCGTCGTAGTTGGGGTTCTTGCTGCCGGACTTGGCGCGGAAGGGGTGGAAACGGCTGGGTGCGGTCAGGGTGATGAACTCCCCGGCATAGCCCAGCCCCACGGCGATATGCTCGAAGCCGGCAATACGCACCATCAGCTCCGCCCGGCGGATGGCCGGGTTGGCCATGCCCATGTCCGCCACGTCTGCCAGGGTGAAGGACTCGCCCAGCTCGTTGATGGCGGTCAGCGCCTCCAGCAAGGCACGGTTGCGGCGCTTTTGCATCTGGCGGCGCTGCACGCTGTCGTGGCTGCAATACAAGGCGCGGTGGCGCTGCACCAGCCCCAGCGAGATGGACAGCGCCTCCACCCGGCGGCCATTCACCCGGCGCAGGTTACGCCGCCACCACAGGCTGCACGCTGCGCGGCGGGCAATGCCGTCATCGGTCCGCCCGTCTGGCAGGGCCAGGCCATAGCGCTGGAAAAACCCCTCCAGCCGGGCCGGGTCGGCCCCGTCCAGCAGCAGGCGGTCCGCCTCTGCCGCCCGCGCCTTGGCAAAGTCCACCAGCTCCATTTCGCTGGCACTCATGGCCAGCGCATCGGCGGGAAACAAGGCCACCAGCTGCGCCGCCCAGGCATTGGCTGCGGCATGGCGCGGGTCCTCCGCCGCCCAGAACGGCCCGCGCTGCGACGGGTCATTGCGCATGGCCAACCAGGTGCGGCGAATGGCCCGCGCCAGATGCCGCGGGAAATGGCCAAAACAATGCCGCGCCTGGCTGTCTGGCAGCCAGCTGGCATTCGGCAACAAGGGGTACTTGATGGCCCGCAAATCGTCATGGCGCAGCACGCCCTGCATCAGCGCCTGCATCATGCCGCCCTCGTCAGCGGGCTGGCCGTGCTGGCGTCCGGCACCGGTGCGGCCTCGCCACCGGCCAGCAGCTTGTGGCTGGCCCAGCGCGACACCGCCACCGTCTCCGCCAGCTCGTGGTACAGCCGGCCGGCGGCAATCTGCGCCAGCGCCATGCTGTTGGCCTTGATGCCATGCAGCGCCAACTGGGTGTCGATGGTGGCCAGCAGCGGCACCAGGCTGTGCAGCGCCGCGCCCAGCTGTGCAATGGCCTCCAGCTGGTGCGGGCGCAATACCAGCGCCTGCAAGGCCGCTGTACTGTGCAGTGCCGGGGCGGCCACTGGCCGGGCCGGGGCCAGCCCCTGCGGCTGTGCCGCCTGCCGGGCGGCCACCTGCTGCGCCAGCGCCTGCTTGGCCAGCAAAAACTCTGCATAAGCGTCCATGTCACGCTCCTGTCGGCAAATACAGCTGCAACAGCACCAGCGCCAGCAACAGCAGCGCCACCCAGCCCAGCGCCCGCCATTCCCAATGTACCGTGGGCGACGGCGGCGCAGGCTGCGGTGCCGGGCTGTAACAGCGGCTTCCATCGTGCAAATCCACTCGGCGTAAGGGCATGGCAAGGCCTCCTCGGTTTTTTGGGCGTAGCAGGGCCCCGTGGGCCGCGCGGGCTCACTTTGCATGGGGGCGGGTTGTTAACGGGGTGGGGCTTAGTCGATGCCCAGCGGCAGCTGCCGCTCTGGCTCATTGCGGCGCGCTGCGCGGTAGCTATCGAAAGCGCGCTGGCGCTCCGCAGCTGGCGACATCGGCAGTTTTGCCTGGTGCAGCTCCGGCGCCAGCAGGCCATCGGCCAGCCGCGCCGTCCACTCCAGCAAGCCGCGCAGCTGCACGCCACACACCTTGCACTGGCCGTACACCTCGCGGGTGGCGGCCGTCTGGGCGCGGCTGCTGCGGGTAATCAGCGCGGACTCGCCGCAGGCCGGGCAGGAAGGGGCAGTCATGACTTGGCATCCTTGCAAAACACCTGAAAGGTGAGGTGGTTCATCTGGGTGACTTTGGTGCAAATGCCGTGGCGTACCGCCTCCAGCCGCTGGCGTTCCTTCGGGTCCACCTCGCCATCGCGGGTGGCCTCGCGCCACTCGCGCGCCAGCTTGCCCACCTGGTCCACCAGCTCCATGTACACGGTGTGGATTTCCTCCACGTCCACGCCATCCACGGACGGCAAGGGGATGAACACCCCGCCGGACTCCGCCGCCACCGCCTCGGCAAACAGGGTGGTGCTGCTGAAAGCCTGCATCTGCAAGGCCTCGTGCACATCCACCCGCTGGCCCTTGCGCTCGTACACGCGGTTTTCCAGGCCGTCCTTGCTCAGGCCTATGGCAGCGGCCATGGCCGCCCAGCCGCCCGGCATTGCGCGGCACATCTGCTGAAAGCAGTGGCGAAGATCATCCATTTCCCATTTACCTGTGTGACACAATGCGAAACGATCAGGCTTTTGCATCAAGCCAGTGCGACAACTGCGCCAGCGCCAGCCTGCGTTGCACCGTGTTGCCGCACTTGGCAAAGTACCTGGCGGCATAGGGCAGGGCTTGCGGGCGGTGGCGCTGCACGTATTTCAGCGCGTACTGCATGGTGTGGGCGTGGTTCACCGGAAATCCTCCTGAGTGGTGGTGTTGCGTGGGATAACCATGGACTACAGTGGATCAAGCCACCGTAGCGCCTTCTGCCGGGCTGACATAGCGGGTGGACGGGTGGCACACCTGCTCCAGCCACACCGGCAGGCCGGCAAGGTAAATCTCGCGCGACAACGCGCCGTGGGTAATGCCGTAATCCCGCGCCAGGCTGTCCAGCTGCTCCCGTTCGGCCGGTAACAGCCGCATGGCAATCTGACGGTGATCGACGCCCGCCGGCGCGCGGCGGCGTGGTTCTTTGCTGACGGACATAAGTACCTCCATGTAGGATGTTTCTCTGTGTGTGATACAAGCAAATTCTTTCCTCGAAAGCTAGGAAAGTCAAACGTGAGTACCTATGAAATTAGGCATTGGTGACCGCCTTAGAGAAGAGAGAAATCGCCTTGGTTTGAACCAGACAGAGGCGGCAAAGGCAGCAGGGATAGGGTTTTCGACATACCAGACCTATGAAGCTGGTGAGCGATGTCCGAATGCGGAGGCGCTGGCCAGGTGGGCAGGCTCAGGTTTTGACATCCTGTACGTAGTGACAGGTACACGAAACAACAGCGCACTCAGTGGCGAGCAAACCGCGCTGCTCGGTCTGTATGGTCAGATCGATGAAAGGCTGCGCCCGGCGGTACAAGCCAGCTTGCAGGCACTGGCACAAACCAAACTCTGAATTTTCCCCCCGCAGGACGTCCCCAAAAGCCCAGCCATGCAGCTGGGCTTTTTGACTGTGTTACACAACCGGACCGCATGGCACTTTGCTCCAAACCAATACAGGAGCCATGCCATGGAGTTGCGCTTTCGCTACCGCAAACCGGACGGTGAGGAGGTGGATGCTGTTCTCATCAACTGGCGTGAAGATGGTCGCTATTTGCTGGGGTTCAATCCGGAGGCAGGCCAGCCGCGTACCTACCGCAAGGACCGGGTGGTGGCCTACCAGGATGGCTGCGAGCACGCATTGCGGCAACCGTTTGAGCCACCGCCTCCAGTGGTGCAACACGCGCCGCGGCGGCCCGAAATACTGTTTACCGGCTTTACTGCGGCACAGCGCAGGCAGCTGGAGTCCTATGCGCTTGCATCTGGTTTTCAGGTGGTGAAATCGCCAACCCAACAGCTGGATTACCTGTGCTGCGGACCCAATGCCGGGCCGACCAAAATTGCAAAAGCCAGGCAGAGCGGCGCATGGTTGCTTGAAGCGGGTGACTTGGTCACGCTGGTGAAAACGGGTGAATTACCCGAGCGGAGCGCGCCTGATCTCATTCCAACAGAGAAGGATGACGATGCTGGTAGTGCACTGCGTGAGCAGGCTGCGCCCCAGGTCATCCAGACAGTAAGGAGCAGGGAGGACGACGATGTCGACTATGCCCCGTTTCTGTACGGCAATGTGCTGCCTGTCCGTCATCCCTTAAGCTTTCTTTACCCGATGGGGCAGGGTAGTTGTACTCGTGTTTGCCTGGGTGAATGGCTGGAATATCCACGGCATGTGGAAGGCTGGCTGGATGGCCGCAGCCACTTCTTTGACAAGCGCGACATGCTGTTTCTGGATGGCAGTTTCAGCTTGTTACAAACCCCATTTGTCCCAGCGCTCATGGCCAGCGATGCGATCGAGGTGTGGTTTGATCTACCCAAGGCGGCGTTGCCTGCCATGCACAAGCGAGTGGCCGGAAAATCCATGCCGCGTGTTATCGAACGGCGTAGCTTCACCAAGCAGTTGGCCATTCTGGTGTATGACACGGCTATTTCAGAACGCTTATGGCGCAAATGCATGGCCAAGGGCGTGGTGTGTTGTGAGAGCCGGGATTTCCTTGCATGGCTGGATGGGCAGGCACTCCATGCCCCCATCGCGCCGGACCTGTCAGGCCAGCGCGTGCCCGTTGAACTCCCCAAGCGGGATGAGGATGGCCACTTTGTCGGGTGGTATTTTCAGGTGGGCAGGGCGCATTTCAGCAGCTTGGATGTTTCACTGCAAAAGCAGGCAAGCGGGCCCGGGCAATGGACGCGCGGCGCAATCCCGGACTTCGGCTTTGCCGCAGGGGATGTATTCAACTCCAGATTTGCGCCCGCAAACAGCTTTCAGATTGAGTCTGTGGCCTCCGGTCATTATGGATGGGTTGTGTTGAAGCAACGGATCAGTGCCAGAGAAAGCAAATTTTGGCGTTGCCGCAAGTTTGCGTTGCCTCATTTTCTTCAATCAGGTAAGTACGCATTGCTAATTCAGATGTCTGAGGTTGCACGATTTTAAGTAATACACGATAAGTGAACTAAATTTCAAAAAGATAGGTATTTTGTGATGTCGAAGAAGCATAGTTTTATGATTTCCCATGGAAAATTAGAGCAATATTCTTACTAATAAAATTAAAAGTAGTGATGTTGATTTTGGTGTGGATGTGAGAGTAAATAATTTTACCGAGCAAAAATTTTTTAAATCACCTTTTTTTTATAAATTGACGTTTTCTATGTTTTAAAATTGATTGTTTGGTTGGCTGTATCGTCTGGCTGTTTGTGATCGGCGTTGAGAGTAGGTGGGTTTCAATGATATCTTTTCTTAGTTTTCCTAGTGCCGTATTTTTGTAAGAAAATGGAATGCTAATGTTAATGCCAAGACTTACGTAGTCTTGCATTGTAATGTTAATCACACTTAAGTTGGTGTGAGATCTACCTAATATTGATCTGCAGATCGAGTAAACGCTATTGGCAACGTCTGCGCGAGTGTTGTACCTGGTCTCAAGATTGAAAGTTTTCACGCTGTTGTGCGATATGGTCTTATGTGGTTCTATGATTTTTGGTCTGAGAAGATTCAAGCCATTTTTGGAAATTTCGTAATTAAAATCGAGGTCGAACTTAATTAACTCAAGATCACGCAATGGATTTAAGTGTTGATTTTTGTAAAAATCTTCATCGTGTTTTAGTTTGCAATTGCATTCGTTACAGCATGGAATCAGGTTTCCAAGGGTTAGTGCTAAGAAGGGGAATCTACCCTTGTCGTAGAAGTGATCTAACTCTGGTCTTTGATTTTTATTTGGATATTTTCCAAATTGATCTGGGGTGTTTATTTCATACTGTGGAATTGGTGTTATATGGCAGTATGGACAAATTTCATATTTAAGCCTCCTGCACAAATCATACGCCCACCATGATTTTTTTTTAACAATAAAATTGTCATAGCTAAATACTGATTTGAATATATTATTCATATTAGCTTGTTGAATGATGTCGTAGTTTTGCAAGAAATCGTCAATGCAACTTCTTAAATCTAATTTGCCAGTTGATAATATATAATCTTCGTTTCTTTTGATGAAATCTTGAGCTTCTTTTAAATTATGCCCCCTCACCTTTTTAGTTAGAATCGTATCAATTTTCATGGTGAGAAATCTATTGTGTTTAGTTGATGCTTTTTCCCATACGTCGTGCATGTTAATTATCATTTTTGTATTCCTTGCTCAGGATCCTAGATAAAATAGGGTCGCCAATTTCTCCTAGCAGTCGATTTGCATTGTCTTGATTTGTTTTTATTTTGTTAATCAAGTCAATTGATTTTAACCCAAGTGACGTATTGCCAAATGTGTGCTGCATTAACATTTCAATTGGAGCTGCCAATGTGGGCGAGGTTACTGGGTAATCCAGGCTTAGAATTGCATCGCGTGTGAATTCTGAAGCAATGACAGGGGAGTGAGTTGATATCACAATCGATATGCTTTCAAGTTCAAGATTTGACTTGGTTTTTGTTAAAAAAAATTCAATAAATTTTATATATTTTAGTTGCCAGTCCATGTGTAGAAATGAATCGCCTTCGTCAATTAAAAATAATAAATTTTGATACCCTTTTCTTTTTAATCTGCGAGCAGCTATCTGTAACTTTCCAAGTTGTGTAGAAAGTTGTTGCAGGCCTGATGGCAGGAATGCGGGTTTTAATGTAAATCCTAAGCCAGAAGCTAAGATTTCATTAGTCTGGTAGTCCTCTTTTGGGTGAAGTACGACGGACCAGTTGTCTATTTCACCATTGAATAGATAGAATAATCTGGTTATTGTTTTAATTGCATTGTTTAAGTCTGGTAGAGTAATATCTACCATCATTATATTGCTTCCGATTTCATGTCTAAATATTTCATAAAAGAAATAATCTAGTAAATTTTCACGTTCATGTAATGGGGTGGTCTTGTAGGTTTGCTCAAGGGCGACTAATTTTATCATGTAGTCGCTCTTTTCAATTTTATTTGCAAAATTGTAATATCTAAGTATTATTTCATTCTCTAAATGATCAAATTCGACATTGCTAATACTGTCTTTGTTGGAAAGTTCGTATTCATTTAAATTAAGTGTTTTTACAATAAATTTGTATAGCCCGGTGTCGATGTTTGATTTAAGTAATATATCTATGCATCTTGATGCTAAATGTTTAAGCACTGTTTTTTTGTAAAAAATTTGACTTGCATTTGATGTGTAAGTTCTTGATTGGGTTAATTCAAATGTATCAGAAATTGATTCGTAAATTTTTTCTGAAATTTTGCCCAGTCCTATTGATTTGCAGTTGATAAAATTATTCTGAATTTTGCTTGGAATTTGTGTTGGTGTGCATGAGTAATAAATAATGCCAATTTCTTCATTTATTAAATTGAAGCCTTGCCATATGTTAGCCTTTCCGATGCAAATCTTATGCATTAAATTGGTTTTGCCAGAGCCATTTTTCCCAATTACCAATGCCATGCCATCTAAGGTTGAAAATTCAGATGATAAATTATCAAATCCAATGCTAAAGTTCTCAACTTCAATTGAGGATATTGTCATATTAAATTATATTCCTTTTCGATTTTGATGGTTTTGATGCCTGCACCACGCCAATGGCACGGATGAAGGTGCCTGCATAGGAGAACACCAGGTCACCTGGGCTGGTGCGGGGTAGATTGAGGTAGGTTTGGTTGCTGCCGCCATTGCTATTTGTTTTGAGGGACCAGATATAGCCGCCGTCTACTTCGTTCTTGTAGGTTTGCTTGTGATTGACCCACCAAAATTCCATATGCCTTGCTTTTGTCCTTGTTGATACCATTGGTATGGTAATGGCGGCGTCATGTACAGGCCAAGCGGTTTCAGTCTTTTGGTGTAGTGAGGGCTGGGTGGTGTCGGTTTGATGTTGCAGCTGAACTTGTCCCAGGTGTTCTGCTCTGATTTATTTTCATGACATCAGGGCAGTGCCCAGGAGGCAGGATTGACCACGATTGCAGAGGTAACACCGGCCATTGTGGCCTTGTGGCTGGAGAGGCCGCCGGCGCAACGCCGGCGGATTGATGTGCAGGGTTTTATCAATGCACTACAGCAGAGCCATCCCCATTTATTGCAGCCGCTCAAGCGTGGGAGGGGCCGGCCGCTTTACGACCCGATGATGTTGTTGTTGGCTGCACATTTTCCCGCATAGTCCCACGCTGTCATTGCCGCGGCGCAGATTTCACGTGGGCCGCAAATCAGCAGGATGTCTGCCGGGCGTGCATCCGGGCTGGTAAGTTGGAGCAGGGCGGTGTTGAAGGCGGCTTGCAGGGCGGGGCTGCCGTACAGGCTGATGTGGCTGACGATTTTGGCGGCCTCGAACCAGTTGTGGCAGTAGTCCGGGTGGAGAAACCAAGGCGCGTCGCGGCTGCTGGCCGGGATCTGCCAAAAGCGGCTGGCGATGGCTTCGTTCAAAGCTGCGTCAGGCAGGGCAAGGTAGGTGGCAAGGGGCATGGCAGGGGCTTCCGGGTAAAGCCTTACTGTAGGGTGTGCGGCGTGCCGAAGCGGGGTGGGGTGGTTGTGTGCTGGAGTGGTACAAACAAAAAGCGCCTGGGTGGGCGCTTTTTTGTTTTGTTGGCTCAGTTTTTTTGCGTATGGCAAAACCCGATAAATGCCATTGTGATAGGCTTGGTTTGTTCAGATTCCATGGCACCTGCATGGCAGGGGTGGCCAACACAATGTGGCGGGGAGCGTTATGTTTGCAAAAGGCATCAAGATTTCATGGTGGTACGCCACCGAGTACATCAATATTGATCTGGACAATCTGTCCAGCGGAACGAGCATTACTTCTACCCGCGAGTGGTGGCCCGATGAGCGCCGGATGGTGACTTACCACACCGCCAGCCAGGTTTCCCAAGCTGCGGACGGTAGCTGGGTGCTGGAGATTACCTATTCAAAAGAAAACAATCCGGGTGATTTTTGGGCATACCCATGTTGGGGCGTCTCTACCATTGTGATACCGCCTGGGGCGGATAGCGGGTCGGCTTCGTGGTTCAGCTATGCCGGTGAAGAAAACAATGGCACGGTCACCTGGACCCGTTTGGGCGGTTTGCTGAAGGAAAAGAAGCGGGTGAGAACCACCAAGCTGGAACGCGAGCAAACCCAGTTCCGCGCGGCTTTGCTGAGTATGGATAATTGTTGCGCCATTACCGGTGAAGATACCGAGCGTGCGCTGGATGCGGCGCACATCATTCCTTCTGCCGAGGGTGGGGCGGAGGTTGTGGAAAACGGCATCCTGCTGCGGGCGGATTTGCACCGGCTGTACGACGAGCACCTGTTTGTGATCCAGCCGGATGGCTGGGTGAAGGTGATCGGGGATTTGTCGAACGACTACCGTGCCTTACTGCATGGGAAACGCTTGACCCAAACGGTATTGAGCAGGGTGCAGCAGGCTCTGGAAACCTCTGGCCGGCCAGCCTAAAGCAGCCTGATTGGCACTTGTGCTTTGCCAAGTCGGTGTAAAAGGGGCGGGCGTCGTTAAAAGTCGAGCTGCTCCGGCGTCTGCCCCAGCGCCTTGGCAATGTGCTTCAGATCGTCCGGGCTCGGCTTGTCGCTGCTTTCCTGCTGGCTGTAGGCCGATTGGGATATTTCCAGACGTGCGGCCACTTCTGCCTGGCTGATGCCCAGGTGTTCGCGCCAGGCTTTGACCGGGGTGGCACCCTCGACCACAGCCTGCATGACAGCGTGGGGCAGTGTGCTGTTGTGCGGTGACATGGCTGACCGCTCAGCCAATAAAGGTGGCCGGGCTCACGCCAAAGCGTTGCGACAGGGCTTTGACCTGGCGCAGGTTGAGTTCGCGCTTGCCGGTGAGGATTTCGGATACCACGCCCTGGCTGCCGATTTCCGGCAGGTCGCCCTGGCGCAGGCCGTGTTCCTGCATCAGAAAGCGCAGTGCGTCTACGCCGCTGGATTCCGGTTGCGGGTGGTGCTGGGCTTCGTAGTCGTGCACCAGGTCGCCCACCAGTTCGCTCAGTTCCCACAACGGGTGCTGGTCGTCACCTTCGGTACTTTCCCACAGCGCGTCCAGCAGTTCGCACATGCGGTCGTAGTGTGCGGCGTCCCGAATGGGGCGAATATCGGTAGCCTGGCTAAATGCCTGCCATGCAGGCAGCAGGGCGGCTGCATCAATTCGGGCATTCATGCTTTCCAGTCTCCTTTGTCGTACTGGGTGTGGGTGAGGACGGCTTTTACATAAACCAGCTGGCGGGGAAACTGCACATAGGCCACCAGGCGGTATTTGTTGCCGCCGATATTGAACACCATCAGTTCGCCCACCTTGTCCACACTGTTGAACGCCTGCTTGAGCGCGGAGAAGTGCGCGAAAGCGTTCTTTTCGATAATGCGGCGCCAGTCTTGCAAGGGCTGGTCTGCGGCAGGGTGGAGGGCAGAAAATTCGCGCAAGGCACGATTGCTGATGAGTTTCATGGCTGTATTGTTATCTCAATTTGAGATAGTGTCAATGTGGCTTAACTGTCCAATTCGTCCAGTTTCATTTCCAGTTCAATATCAGTCACCAGCCCACCGTCGCCCAGTGTATGGGTCAGCTTGTTGATGACCCAGGCCTGGCTGTCGATGACGGGCTTGAAGCCCACCACCCTGGCCGGTAGTTCGGTGAACAGTTCCGGCCTGCCTTCTGCCAGCTTGATGCTGAATTCCGCCGCGCCGCGTTGCAGCTTTTGCCATGCGGCTTTGGCGCCTTGCAGGGCGGTGGCTTCGCTGGCGTAGATGTGGCGCAGCACTTTGACATTGCTGGCGCTGGGTTCGATGCCCTGTTGCTGGATGGCGGCCAGCCTGGTGCGCTTGCTCTTTTTCCCCAGTTTGGTGACCGTGGCCCGGCGTTCAAAACGGGTGTTGGCGTCCACAATGACTTCCCCGCGCCGGGCGCGCTGGATGTCCTGCCACTGCGCCTTGACGGCGGTGTAGGCATTGCGGTCTGCCACGTTGAAACGGTGCTGGTCGCCACTGGCGCGGGTAATCAGGCAGGTGGGGAAGGGCTTGCCGCTGACGCTTTCCGCATCCCCGGCCTTGCAGACAATCAGCTTGCCATGCTTCACCGTGGCCACCAGGTCAAACCGGCGAGCCAGCCGGTTCAGCAAGTTGGCGTCGCTCTCGTTGGTCTGGTCGATGTGTTCCACCTTCTGGCGGGCGATCCAGTCCGGTATGGCGGCGGTGAGGTTGTTGGCCTTGGCGATGGCGCGCACGATGTCGCCCAGGGTGGTGCGGTGCCAGGATTTTTCCCGTTTTGCCGCCATGCCGGCGCGCAGGTCGGTGGCGCGGGCGCGCAGGGTGAGCGTGTCCGGTGTGCCGGTATGCTCTACCTCGTCCACGATATAGCTGCCCTTGTCTACCAGCGGCTGGCCAGCCCAGCCCAGCGCCAGCTTGAGGGTGACACCACGCGGCGGAATATCCAGCATGCCGTCCGCGTCATCCAGCACGATGTCCAGCTGGTCGGCCTCGAAGCCGCGGTTGTCGGTCAGGGTCAGGCTGATCAGCCGGTCAGCCAGGGTGCGGGTGATGTTTTTACCGTCCAGGGTCAGGGTGAAGGCGGGCTGCTTTGGCTGGGTGATGGCTTGCAGGCTGCCCAGCAGCTGGCCGGCCTGGTCCAGCACGGTGCTGGTGGAGGCAAGCAGGCTGTCGCTGAGGCGGTCCATCATTCTGCCAGCTCCAGCATGCTGCGGGTGATGGTGCCCAGCAGGTCCATCATGCTGACGTCTACCCGTTTCAGGGTGATGCTGAAGTCAATCTGCCGGGCCTTGCCGTCGCTGAAAAACGCGGTACGGCCCACGTCCAGCCCATCCATGATGAAAAAGCCATACATGGTGCCGGTGCCTTCCAGCAGCGGCCATGCCTTGCCCTGGTCGGCTTGCAGGCGCAGCAGGTCCAGTGCGCTATCGCCACCGGTCAGTTCCGGCAGCAGTACGCCGGACAGGGTGAAGGCTTCTTCGTCCTGCCCCAGAAACTGGTAGGCCGGCCGCAAGCCGACGCGGGGGTTGCTGGCCCAGCGCCAGCCATAGCGCTGCTTGAATTCCTGATAGGGCAGGGTTTCCATGTGGAATACGAACAGGCCAAAGGCCAGCATGGGTAAGCCAAGCATGTTATTTACCCGATCTCATGCGGTAGCAGCCCCCGCAGATATAGCCTTTGTTTCGCTCCACCCGGATGGCCTTGTCGTCGTACAGCACCTTCATGTCAAAGTCTTTGACGTTGGTGATTTTCATTTGCTGTAGCCCTTGCTGATTCAACCAGTTTTGCAAGTAAGGGAGCTGGGCGGCATCACCGGCACGTGCCGTAAACAGGCGTACATCCTCGCCGGCCGCTATCCAGTCCTTCACGCGCTGTAGCATTGGCAAGACAGGTTCACCAATGGCGTTGTCCATTGCGCCCTGGTATTTGGCGAGGGTTCCGTCCAGATCGACGGCAATCCATTTCTTTCCCATCAGTCACTATCCCCCCAGCGGCTGCGGCGGTTTGCCGCTTGTTGGTTTTGCTGTTTTGCCAGTTCCCGCGCCACAGCCTGGGCCAGTGCTTTTTCATTCATGCCCGGTGCGGCGTGGATGGTGATATTGATGGGGGCGGGTGCGGCCATGGCTGCCGCTGGTGGCGTGGCGCGCATCTGCCCGCGCTGGTCCAGCTGCTGGGCCATGACGGGGTTGGCCAGCCCCAGAGTGATGGCACCGGCGGCGGTCAGCCGTTTGGCGATGCCCAGCACGGCAGACAGCGGGCCATCCTGCCCAGCGGCAATGCCTTGTTGCAGTCCGGCCATGGTGTAGCCGCCCAGGCGGATTTCATCCGCAAGCAGTGCGAGCGTTACCACGTGGCTTTTATCGGGATTGATACCACCGGCCTGGGGACCGGAGTGTTTCAGCTGGTGCGTCAGTTCCGTCCGGATGCGATGGGGTTTCAGTACAGCCCGGAGGTGAAGACCCGTCTGGTGCTGAAGGCGCTGGATGTGATCAGCAATGGCCGTCTGGAGTTTGATGCCGGCTGCAATGATATTGCCGCGGCTTTTCTGGCAATCAGGAAAACCGTTACCGCGACCGGCAGTCGCATGACGTTTAATGCAGGCCGCTCGGAAGAAACCAGCCACGCTGACCTGGCATGGGCCACCATGCATGCGCTCTCTCACGAACCGCTGGAGGGCGTGACTGGCGCCAATTCCGGCTTCATGGAAATTTTCTGATGCTTGATACTCATGATTCCCTGGCGGTGGTGCCTGCCATGCAGGCTTTTACCTTTGGTGACCCGGTGCCGGTGATGGATAGGCGTGAAATCCTGGAGTACCTGGAGTGTGTCAGCAATGGCCGTTGGTATGAGCCGCCCATCAGTTGGGAGGGTTTGGCGCGCAGCCGGCATGCCTGCGTTCATCACGCCAGTGCGCTGACCATCAAGCGTAATTTGCTGGTGAAGGATTTCATACCGCACCGGCTGTTGAGTCGGGCGGACTTTTCGCGGTGGGTGTTTGATTTTCTGGTGTTCGGCAATGCCTACCTGGAGAGACGCAAGAATCGCCTGGGCGGGGTGCTGGGCTTGCAGCCGGCCTTGGCCAAGTATGTGCGGCGCGGGATTGATCTTGGCAGTTACTGGTGGGTGTCGGGGTATGACCAGGGCACGCCGCTGGGAGAGGTGTTTCACCTGCTGGAGCATGACATCAATCAGGAGGTGTACGGCTTGCCGGAGTATCTGGCGGCGCTGCAATCGGCCTGGCTGAATGAGTCGGCCACGCTGTTCCGTCGCAAGTATTACCTGAATGGCAGTCATGCCGGTTTCATCCTGTACATGACGGACCCGGCCAGTAGCGAGGAGGACGTGAACGCCTTGCGCAAGGCACTGCGGGACAGCAAGGGGCCGGGTAATTTCCGAAACCTGTTCATGCATGCGCCGAATGGCAAAAAGGACGGGTTACAACTGATCCCGATCAGCGAAGTGGCGGCAAAGGATGAATTTCTGGGCATCAAGAACGTGACGCGGGATGATGTGCTGGCTGCGCACCGGGTGCCGCCGCAGCTGCTGGGCGTGATTCCCAGCAATACGGGTGGCTTCGGTGATGTGACGAAAGCGGCTGAGGTCTTCCACGCTCATGAAATCCTGCCGCTGCAGGCTAAGTTGCAGGAGGTCAACGAGTGGGTGGGGGAGGAGGTGGTGCGGTTTAACGATGATCGACTTTAGGTGAAGTTAGTGTAAAAAGCAAAAACGCCCCTTGAGGGCGTTTATTTTTTAGAACAGACCTTTACCGCAATGTCGGACGATTGCTCGATCACGTTCGGTTGTCCAGATTGAATTATCGTACATGACCGTCAATGAACCATTTGCAGTTGGCTTAATGTCAACAATGTACATGATATGTGGGTGATTTGGCTGACCCACCTTCACAGAGTACCCACCATCACTACGAGGCTGGGAGATTGCGAAACCAGTCAGACCCACCTTGTCATAGCTCTCAAGGATGCATCCAGCAACTCTATTTGCCGGCATCTGGCTTGTCTCTTCAATGCTGGGCACGTTGTTTCTAATCTGGGTCGGGGTGGCGCAGGCTGTCAATGCCAAGACAGTGATGGAAACCAATAGCTTTTTCATAATGATTGAATGATTTTTAATTTAATCATTTGGCATTTTAGCATGCCGAAAGCGACAATGGTGAAGGGCAGGTGATCCTAGGCCATTCCACGAAGCATGCGCGGAAGTGAGTACCTCAATAGCGGTGCTTTCCGACATGAAGCCCACCCCAGCGCGCGCAATCGAAGCCCCGCCTCGCCCGCCCACTTAACGTGCCAGAAAACTTGCACCTGCATGATTGCCCCGTAAACGGCCCGTAGCAAGGCTTTTAGCTTGATGCTTGGCTTGTAAAAAGTCATGCGCATTGATGCGAAATGCGCATGATTTCATAGGAGGTCTAAGTGTCCAGTCCCGGACGATTGCTTACGCGCTTTTTGAATAAATCAGGCCGCTGCTT
>NZ_JAYSDA010000042.1:0-17993 GCF_041914625.1 Aquitalea pelogenes
GGCGGTGTTGCCGTGATCAAGGTTGGCGCTGCCACCGAAGTGGAAATGAAAGAGAAGAAGGCTCGCGTTGAAGACGCGCTGCACGCTACCCGCGCCGCTGTGGAAGAAGGCGTTGTGGCTGGCGGTGGCGTGGCCCTGCTGCGCGCTCGCTCCACCCTGGACAGCCTGAAGACTGACAATGTCGATCAGGATGCCGGCGTGAAGATCGTACTGAAGGCCATCGAAGCTCCGCTGCGTCAGATCGTCAAGAACGCTGGCGACGAGCCGTCGGTTGTGGTGAACAAGGTACTGGAAGGCAAGGGTAACTTCGGTTACAACGCTGCTACCGGCGAATACGGCGACATGCTGGAAATGGGCGTGCTGGATCCGGCCAAGGTAACCCGCTCTGCCCTGCAACACGCTGCTTCCGTTGCCGGCCTGATGCTGACCACCGACTGCATGATCGCAGAACTGCCGGAAGACAAGCCGGCTGCTGGCGGTATGCCGGACATGGGTGGCATGGGCGGCATGGGCGGCATGATGTAAGCTGCTTCGGCCTCTCGCTGAACCTGAAAACCCCGCACTTGTGCGGGGTTTTTGTTTTTGGATCGCAAACAGGTAGCGCGTCTTATCTCTGGCACAATAAGCGCATTCAGAACCAGGCAAAGGTGTCCCATGCAATTAATGCAATTGTTGAACAGCATCGATCAATGGCTGGAACCGTGGCGCTACAAGGACTATGCGCCCAATGGCCTGCAAGTGGAGGGTAGGGCGGAAGTAGCGCGCATTGTCTGCGGCGTGACTGCTTCGCAGGCGCTGATTGATGCGGCCATTGAGCGCCAGGCGGATGCCATCCTGGTGCACCATGGTTACTTCTGGAAGGGCGAAGATGCCCGGCTGGTGGGCATGAAGCGGCAGCGTGTGGCCAAATTGCTGCAACATGACATCAGCCTGCTGGCTTACCACCTGCCGCTGGATGCTCATCCCGAGCTTGGCAACAATGCCAGGCTGGCTGCCGTGCTGGGGCTGGATGTGGCCGGCCAGAGTGGTGAGCAGGGATTACTGTGGCATGGCAGCTGGCCCACGGCGGGTAGTGCACGGGCTTTTGCCGATCATGTCAGCATGCTGCTGGGGCGCCCTGCCCAGCTGTTGGGCGATGAAAATCAAAGAGTAAGCAAGGTTGCCTGGTGTACCGGCGGGGCGCAGGGTTTCTTTGAAGAGGCAATCGCTCTGGGGGTACAAGCCTTTGTGACGGGCGAGGTGTCCGAGCAGTGTTTTCATCTGGCCAACGAATACGGTGTGGCATTCATTGCCGCCGGACATCATGCCACCGAGCGTTACGGAGTGCAGGCGCTGGGTGAGAAAATTTCTCATTTAGACGGCATAAATGTGGAATTTGTCGATCTTTTCAATCCGGTTTAGACAAATCCGGCCGACATAGGTCAATTTATTTGCATAGGCGCTTCATGTCCCTACTGCTAATCAGGTAAAATCGTCTGGTTTGAAGTTTAAGCTCGGTTTCCACGTTTGAGGATGACTGTAATGAGTGAACAACAAGTCGATACGGGGCGCCGTCGGTTTCTGACGGTAGCAACCAGCGCTGTTGGGGGTGTGGCGGTTGCCGGGGTGGCAACGCCGTTTCTGATGAGTTTCTTCCCGTCTGAACGGGCAAAAGCTGCTGGCGCACCGGTTGAGGTGGATATCAGCAAGCTGGAGCCGGGCCAGAAGATCAACGTTGAATGGCGCGGCAAGCCGGTATGGCTGTTGTCCCGCACCAAGCAGCAGATTGCCGATCTGCCGAAGAACGACCCCAAGCTGGTGGACCCCAAGTCCGAAGTAGAGCAACAACCCAAGTACTGCCAGAACGAAGGCCGTTCCATCAAGCCGGAACTGCTGGTTGCCGTGGGTATCTGTACCCATCTGGGCTGTTCGCCGACTTTCCGTCCTGATCTGGCACCTGCCGATCTGGGTCCGGAATGGCTGGGTGGTTTCTACTGCCCGTGCCACGGTTCCAAGTTCGACCTGGCTGCCCGCGTGTTCAAGGGTGTGCCGGCGCCGAAGAACCTGGAAATTCCGCCGCATAAGTATCTGTCCGATACCCGCCTGCTGATTGGCGACGACAAATAAGCTGAGGGGGAAAAATGAGCAAAGGACAAAAGCTGCTGAACTGGATTGACGACCGCTTCCCGCTGTCGTCGATGCTGAAAGAGCACGTTACCGAGTATTACGCACCGAAGAACTTCAACTTCTGGTACTTCTTCGGCTCGCTGGCCATGCTGGTTCTGGTTATCCAGATCGTGACCGGCATCTTCCTCACCATGAACTATAAGCCGGATGGCAACCTGAACGCAGCCGGCATCCCGGTGGCGTTTGCCTCGGTGGAATACATCATGCGTGATGTGGCAGGTGGCTGGATCATCCGCTACATGCACTCCACCGGTGCCTCCATGTTCTTCGTGGTGGTTTACCTGCACATGTTCCGTGGCCTGATCTACGGCTCGTACAAGCAGCCGCGCGAACTGGTATGGGTGTTTGGTTGCCTGATCTTCCTGTGCCTGATGGCTGAAGCCTTCATGGGCTATCTGCTGCCTTGGGGCCAGATGTCCTTCTGGGGTGCGCAGGTGATCGTGAACCTGTTCGGTTCCATCCCGGTAATCGGCCCGGACCTGTCGGTGTGGATCCGTGGTGACTTCGTGGTGTCCGATGCCACGCTGAACCGCTTCTTCGCCCTGCACGTGATTGCCGTGCCGCTGGTGTTGCTGGCCCTGGTGGTGGCTCACCTGATCGCGCTGCACGAAGTGGGTTCCAACAACCCGGATGGCGTGGAAATCAAGAAACTGAAGGACGAAAAGGGCATCCCGCTGGATGGCATTCCTTTCCATCCTTACTACACCGTGAAGGATATCTTCGGTGTGGCCGTGTTCCTGATCGTGTTCTCCATCATCGTGTTCTTCCTGCCGGAAATGGGTGGCTACTTCCTGGAGCACCCGAACTTCGACCAGGCTGACCCGCTGAAGACCCCGCCGCACATTGCGCCGGTATGGTACTTCACTCCGTTCTACGCCATCTTGCGTGCCATTCCGTCCTTCCTGGGTACCCAGGTTTGGGGTGTAATCGGCATGGGTGCTGCCGTAGTGGTGATTGCCTTCCTGCCGTGGCTGGATCGTTCCCCGATCAAGTCCATCCGTTATCGCGGTCCCAAGTTCAAGTTCATGCTGGTGCTGTTCATCATCGCCTTCATCGGCCTGGGCATCCTGGGTGCCATGCCGCCGACAGCTGGTCGAACCCTGATCTCGCAGATCCTGTCGTTCGTCTACTTCGCCTTCTTCCTGGGCATGCCGTTCTACACCAAGAACGACGTTGGCACCGTACCGGTACCGACCCGCGTGACGGACACCAATGGCAAGCGTCAGCTGCAGTTCCTGGTGCTGGTGGCAGTGACCGTGATTGCGGCCTACCTGTTCGCCACCAACGTGTAAGCAAGGGGAAAGGACATATGAAAAGCAAAATCCGCCACCTGATCGCTGCCATGGCGCTGGTGTTGCCGGTAAGCGGCACGGTTCTGGCCAATGAAGGGCCGAAGCTGGAAAAGGCTCCGATCGACATTCAGGACACCGAAAGCCTGCAGCGTGGTGCCCAGCTGTTCAGCAACTACTGCCTGTCCTGCCACTCGGCCAGCGCCATGCGCTACAACCGTCTGGAAGACATTGGCCTGACTGAAGAGCAGATCAAGGCCAACCTGTTGCCGGAAGGTGCCAAGATCGGCGACCAGATGAATGTTTCCATGGACAAGAAGGACGCCAAACTGTGGCTGGGTGCGGCTCCGCCGGACCTGTCGCTGATTGCCCGTTCCCGTGGTGCAGACTATCTGTACGCCTACCTGCGTGGCTTCTACCGTGATCCGTCCCGTCCGACCGGCTGGAACAACCTGGTGTTCGACAAGGTTGGCATGCCGCACGTGCTGTGGGAAATGCAAGGTGAGCAAGTACTGAAGACCGAGAAAAATGCTGAAGGCCATGAAGAGCACAAGCTCGAACTGGTCAAGGCCGGTACCCTCACCAAGCTGGAAAACGGCAAGGCCAATACCGCCGAGTTTGACAAGCGTATGGCTGACCTGACCAATTACCTTGTGTACATTGGTGAGCCGGCTCAGGTGAAGCGCCATCAGATCGGCTACATTGTGCTGCTGTTCCTGGGTGTGCTGCTGCTGCCGCTGACCTACTTCCTGAAGAAGGAATACTGGAAAGACGTGCACTAAGTACTGGTGCAGTTCAAAGAAAAAGGCGGATATTTCCGCCTTTTTTCTTTTGTAATCATGGTGTTGTGATCTAGTTGTGGAAATTGCCATCCCGAAAATGGTAAAATCCCTTCTTTGATCGAAATCGACAGCTCCTGTCAAGGATATCCGCAAGCCATGATGACTCTTTATTCTGGAATTACCTGCCCCTTCAGCCAACGTTGCCGTATCGTGTTGTATGAAAAGGGTATGGATTTCGAGATCATCGATGTAGACATTCACAACAAGCCGGAAGATCTGGCTGTGATGAACCCCTACAACGAAGTGCCGGTACTGGTGGAGCGTGACCTGATCCTGCACGAATCCAACATCATCAATGAATACATTGACGAGCGCTTCCCGCACCCGCAACTGATGCCGGCCGACCCGGTGATGCGTGCGCGTGCCCGCCTGTTCCTGCACCGTTTCGAAAACGAGCTGTTCTGCCACGTGAAAGTGCTGGAAGCCGGCGCTACCGGCAAGGAAGCCACCAAGGCGCGTGAAGCCATCCGTGATGGCCTGACCACCATTGCACCGGTATTTGCCAAGCAAAAGTTCATGCTGGGTGAAGAGTTCTCCATGATCGATGTGGCCATCGCTCCGCTGATGTGGCGCCTGGAGCATTACAACATCGACCTGGGCAAGCATGCTGCTCCCATCCTGAAATACGCCGAACGCATTTTCCAGCGTCAGTCTTTCATTGATTCGCTGACCCCGTCCGAAAAGGCCATGCGCAAGTAAGGATGACCATGAGCGCCAGTACCAAGCCATATATGCTCCGCGCACTGTATGAATGGTGTACGGATAATGGTCACACCCCCTTTGTGGTGGTGTGGGTGGATGAGCATACCGATGTCCCGCGCGAATACGTGAAGAACAACGAAATCGTGCTCAATATTGCCGCCAGTGCAACCCATAATCTGCGCATCGACAACGAGTGGTTGTCGTTCTCCGCCCGCTTTGCCGGTGTATCGCGTGATATCTGGGTGCCGGTTGGCAATGTGATGTCGATTTTCGCGCGGGAAACCGGCGAAGGAATGGGCTTCGAGGTTGAACTGGGTCAGACACCTGGCAAACCTGCCTTGCAGCCGGTCAGTGCGGCCACCGAGCCGGTGGCTGATGCCGACGCAGACAGCCCTGCACCGGAAACCCCGCCGCGTGCGGGTGGTCGTCCCAGCCTGCGTATCGTGAAGTAAGGCGTGTGATGTCAAACAAGGCCGGGATATATTCCCGGCCTTTTTCATTCACTGCCTGCGTTTTGCGTCGGGGTGTGCGGACTGTTTTCCGCCGGGCTGGAGTCCTCCGCGACTGCCGGCGTGGGGGCGTGCAGTAAAACCTGGTTCTTGCCCTTGGCCTTGGCCTGATACAACGCCATGTCCGCCAGCTGGTACAGGTGGGCAAAATTATTGCCATCCTGCGGAAAGCAGGCAATGCCGCAAGAGAAGCTGGTTTGAAAGCGCTGCTCCTCGGCCTGGAACTGTAACTCGGAGAAGCGTTGTCGCAGTAGCTCCATGCGCATCCAGCCATTGCGCTGGTCTGCCGAAGGCAGCACCACGATGAACTCCTCGCCACCCAGGCGACAGACAATATCCGCCTGCCGGCAATGGGCGCGCAGCAAGTCGGCCAGTGCGCACAGCACGGTATCGCCAATGATGTGACCAAAGCGGTCATTGATGCTTTTGAAGTTGTCCAGATCAATCAGTGCAAAAGTCAGCGAGCGCTGTTCCCTGCCAGCCCGGCTGATTTCCCGGCCCAGGGTTTCTTCCAGATAACGACGGTTGTACAGGCCGGTGAGCGGATCGTGCAGGGCCTGCTCCCGCAGTGTGTCCTGCAAGGTTTCGATTTCGTCGATACGGGTTTTCAGTTGCAGATAGGCCTGATGCAAGGCCTCCTCAGCCAGACGCTGCCGCGAAATATCGCGCAGCACCAGCATGCGCCCACCCAGGGTCACACCGCTTTCACGGATGGGAAAGGCGCGCACTTCCAGAATGGAACGCGAGCCAGGCCCGTTCAGTTCCACCTGATGCGAGCCATCCTGATCTGCCACTGCAACCAGAGCGGCAATCTGCAATTGCTGTCCGCACAGCACACCTGCCGGTTTGCCAAACAGGTTGGCAGCTGCCGGATTGATATCCAGAATGGTTTTTTCATTGTCTATCACCACAATGCCGTCACCCATGGCATTGAAGGCGTTACCGCGCGCGATGGGCACCACGTACAACATGCGCAGGTAAAGCAGGTCGAAGGCAAAAATGGCACCGGTGGCGGCAAAGCACAGCGGTGTGGGGTCCAGTCCTTGCCAGCTGATATTGCCTGTGAGGTACAGCAGATTGCCTATCCACGGGACAATGGCGCCCAGCATCAGAATGAGCGACTGGCCGCGGTAATGAGGCGAGTAAAAGTGCAGGGTACGCAGCAAGAGCAGTGAGCCAAGCAGCATCATCAGATAGGAATACCCGGCAACCAGTAACCAGAACAAAGGCCCGTGGTTGAAAATCAGCAGATTGTGTCCGGAGGGAGAAGGCTGAAAGCTGCGCCAGATCAAGCCATGCTTTTCATTGCTAAGCGCAAGTGCCAGGCTGAACAGGGGAATCAGCAATAACTGCACGATGGTGCGCGGGCGCAGTGCGCGTTCCAGCTGGTTGTAATCGGCGGCCAGCAGGAAAAACAGTACCGGCACACTCAGGGTGCCCAGGTATTCCACCTTGGACCAGAAAATCTTGTCGCGCAGCAGGGTGGAGGACAGCTCCATGGTGGCCGCTCCGGCCCAGACCGTGACAGCCAGCATCAGCCAGGCCAGATAGCGGGCTCCGCTTACCTTACGCCTTTCCCAAGCCAGGATGCCGATGGTGGCAGCACTGAGGGCGGCTAACCCGGAAATGGCTGAAATGGAGGTAAAAACAAGAGACATGAGACCCGCTATGCAAAGTGACTATATTTACCGCAACGTTTTAGTTTAACCCCTGTTGTGCAAGTTTCATTCACATTTTTGTGTCTCTAGGTATAATTACGGCATTCCCGAGGAGCGCTGCGAGGTCAATCCCCAGGCTCGGGCTTCTTGCAAACGGCGCTCACCTGACTAATCTCCGTGCCGATGCCGGAATAGCGGGTGAGCCGCGTTCCGGCCGGCGTGTGAAAGGACTTTGCACGATGGCTGAATTCTCCGATTTTCACGTAGCTGACATCAATCTTGCAGCCTGGGGCCGCAAGGAACTGGCAATCGCCGAAACCGAAATGCCCGGCCTGATGGCGCTGCGTGAAGAATACGCGCACCAGAAGCCGCTGCGCGGTGCCCGCATTGCCGGTTCGCTGCACATGACCATTCAGACTGGCGTGCTGATCGAAACCCTGGTGGAACTGGGTGCCGATGTACGCTGGGCTTCCTGCAATATCTTCTCCACGCAAGACCACGCCGCTGCCGCCATTGCCGCAGCCAATATCCCGGTATTTGCCTTCAAGGGTGAAAGCCTGGATGAATACTGGGAGTTCTCCCACAAGATCTTCGAATGGCCGGAAGGTCAGGAAGCCAACATGATTCTGGATGACGGTGGCGATGCCACCTTGCTGCTGATGCTGGGCAGCAAGGCCGAGCAAGACCGCAGCGTCATCAGCCATCCGTCCAACGAAGAAGAAACCGCGCTGTTTGCTGCCATTGCCCGTTATCTGGAAGTGGACCCGCACTGGTATTCCAAACGCCTGCCGCATATCAAGGGCGTGACCGAAGAAACCACCACCGGCGTGCATCGTCTGTACCAGATGCAAAAAGAAGGCCGTCTGCCGTTCCCGGCCTTCAACGTCAACGACTCGGTGACCAAGTCCAAGTTCGACAACCTGTACGGCTGCCGCGAATCGCTGGTGGATGGCATCAAGCGCGCCACCGACGTGATGATCGCCGGTAAGGTCGCCGTGGTATTGGGCTACGGTGATGTGGGCAAGGGCTGCGCCCAAAGCCTGCGTGGCCTGGGTGCCACCGTGTGGGTGACCGAAGTGGACCCGATCTGCGCGCTGCAAGCCGCGATGGAAGGCTACCGCGTGGTGCGCATGGATGACGTGGCCGATCAGGGCGACATCTTCGTTACCACCACCGGCAATGTATCGGTGATTACCCATGAGCACATGGTCAAAATGCGCAATAACGCCATCGTGTGCAATATCGGCCACTTCGACAGCGAAATCGAAGTCGCCAGCCTGCGCCAGTACCAGTGGGACAACATCAAGCCGCAGGTTGACCACATCATCTTCCCGGATGGCAAGCGCATCATCCTGCTGGCCGAAGGCCGTCTGGTGAATCTGGGCTGCGCCACCGGTCACCCCAGCTTTGTGATGTCCAACTCCTTCACCAACCAGGTGCTGGCGCAGATGGAAATCTTCCAGCATGGTGAAAAGTATGGCAAGGAAGTGTATGTGCTGCCCAAGCATCTGGACGAGAAGGTGGCCCGTCTGCACCTGAAGCGTATCGGTGCCAACCTGACCGAGCTGTCCGACGAGCAGGCCGCCTACATCAGCGTACCGAAGCAGGGCCCTTATAAGCCGGCGCACTATCGTTATTGATAGCGGGCTGTAAGGCAAACGGACAGGGCAGGGTATGATGCACCTGTCCGTTTTTCTATCTGCGGGCCACTACCGCTTCGACACGCTGCAGTATAAAAACTAAAGCCAGCCGCCCCGAGCAGGGACAGAGACGATCATGAACGAACAGAAAAAAACCTTCAGCTTCGAGTTTTTCCCGCCCAAGACCCCCGAGGGCGTGGCCAAGCTGCGTACTACCCGCCAGCAACTGGCCCAGTTCAAGCCACAGTTTTTCTCGGTGACCTTCGGTGCCGGTGGTACCACCCGCGATGGCACCCTGTCCACCGTGCTGGAGATCCGCAGCGAAGGGCATGCCGCGGCACCGCACCTGTCGTGTATCGGCTCGACACGGGAAAACATCAGCGCCATCCTCAACGAATACCGTAATCACGGCATCCGTCACATTGTGGCGCTGCGTGGTGACATGCCGTCCGGCATGGTGGCGGCCGGTGAGTTCCGCTATGCCAACGAACTGGTCGAATTCATCCGCAGCGAACATGGCGAACATTTCCATATCGAAGTGGCGGCTTATCCGGAATTCCATCCGCAGGCCAAGTCGGCCGAGGACGACCTGAACAATTTCGTGCGCAAGGTAAAAGCCGGTGCCAACTCGGCCATGACCCAGTATTTCTTCAATGCGGATGCCTACTTCCGCTTTGTCGACGAAGCGCAGGCACGCGGTGTGGACATTCCCATTGTGCCGGGCATCATGCCGATTGCCAACTTCGGTCAGCTGTGCCGCTTCTCCGATATGTGCGGGGCCGAAGTGCCGCGCTGGCTGCGTCAGCGCATGCAATCCTATTACGATGATGCGGCCTCCATTCGTGCCCTGGGTCTGGATGTGGTGACCGAGCTGTGCGACCGCCTGCTGGCCAATGGTGCGCCGGGCCTGCACTTCTACACCCTGAACCAGGCTGGCCTGGTGTCCACGGTATGGCAGCGTCTGGGCCTGTAATGGCCGCTTAGTCGCACCATCGGAAAAAGCCCGGTTTATCACCGGGCTTTTTTTGTCCACTGCGGCTCAGGCCAATATATGAGGTGGTGTCTGGGCTTGTACCACCTGATTGCGCCCCAGGTTCTTGGCGCGATACAGCGCCAGGTCGGCATCCCGCATCAGTTGCTGGCTGGCGTAGTGATTGTCCTGCAAGGTGGCAACGCCAATGCTGATGGTGACCCGGTCGCCAACCGAGCTGTTGCGATGGGCAATGGCCAGTTGCCAGATGGCCTGACGCAGGACCTCGGCCAGTGCCAGGCTGTCAGCAGCGTGATAGCCGGGTAACAGGACGCCGAATTCCTCACCTCCCACCCGTGCGGCCAGCGCTGTCGTGCCAGCCAGCTGCGACTGTATGCACTGCGCAACCTGACGCAGGCACTGGTCGCCCGCCAGATGCCCGTAGCTGTCGTTGAATTGCTTGAAGTAATCGATGTCGATCTGCATCACGCTCAGGCTCTGGTGTTGACTGCGTGCCTGGGTGAAACACTCCAGCAACTGCTCATCAAAATAGCGCCGGTTGGCAATACCGGTGAGGCCGTCACTGAAGGCCATGCGTGCCAGGTCGGCATTGGCATTGCGTAATTGTTGCTGGGTGCTGCTCAGGGTTTGCAATTGCTGGCGGCGGATGATGGTATTGGCCAGTGTTTCACCCAGTAGACGGGCTTGCTGTTGCTCCTTGCCCTGCCACTGGCGTTGGCGGCTTACCATATCGCAGCCGAACAAACCGATCGGCCGGCCCATATGGTCGATGCGCAGCATGAACAGGCTTTGCACCTGATGGCTTTCCAGCTCATGGCGTTCCAGGGTGGCGCTGGCGGGCAGGGCAGACAAGGCATCCAGTGACAGCACGCCAAACTGTTGCAATTGCTGCCAGGCGAAGCTGCGCTGTTGCAGGCTTTCTCCCAGCAAGGTGTGGGTAGTGGGGGAAATGCCGGAGGCGCACCATTCATGCACGGTGTCGACCAGCCACGCGTCGGAGAAGCTCACCAGATAACAGCGCTCCACCTGCATGAACTGGCCGATTTCTCCCAGCGCCATGTCGGTGGCCTGATCAATGTCGTGTAACGGGATATTGATGAAGCGGGTGGATATACCAGCAATCAGCTGCTGAAAGCGCAATAGCTGGTCCAGCTCCCGGGTGCGTTCGGCCACCAGCCGTGCCAGTTCGTCGCGATGGCTGGCCAGCTCGTTTTCGATTCCGCTGCGTTCGGCCAGATGGCGGTTGATATTGTCGCTCATGCTGCGAAAGGCACGTGCCAGTTCGCTCAGCTCATTATCCACCACCTGGTCGGGCGAGCCGGGCAGCAAGGGAGGCAATGCCTGGCCCGGTTGATAATTGCGTACTGTTTGCGCCATGTCCTGCAGCGGCTTCACCAACTGGCGGTTGAACAGCCACCACAACAACAGGGCAAGGCCAAAAAAGCCCAGCAGAAACTGCAAGGTGGCACTGAGCACTTCATGCCACATGGCCTGGTAGACCGGTTGGCGCGAAACCTGCAGTTGCAAGGTGCCAATGCTGTCCTTGCCATGCGGGGAGGCCAGCGGCAGGTGATATTCCTCACGGTTGTACTGGTCTTGCAGGGCCGGATTATCGTAGCGCAGGGACTGACCCAGTTCGGTACGCACTTCCACGCTTTGCACCCCCGGCATCTGCCCAATCAGCCGCAGTTGCAACTGGATGGCCGGAATGTCGACATCCCAGGCGCTTTGTCCCAGCAGTGGCAGGTAAAGACGGGAAACCGTGTCGGGAATGGCATTCATCTCCCGCTGCCCGTCGCGCCATACAACCACGGCCTTGAGCGTGATGACGGCCACGCCAAACAGCAGGGTATACAGCAGTAACTGCCATATCAGCTGGCGGGTGAGTCGGCGGGTGGGCATGAACAAACTCCTAATTCAGCAGTGTGCTGAAGCCAAAGGCATAGCGTTGCAATGCCGGATTCGCGAATTTGCTGAATTGCCTGAAACGGATGCCCTTGTAATCATTATCGGCGAATAACTGTAAAAAGCGTTGCGCTTGTTGACGGGAGACCGTGCTGAAAATGGTGGGGTGCAGCTGTAGTCCCTCGCTGGCAAAGTCATGACCGTGATGGTAATCGTACAGCAGCACCAGGCTCCATGCACCGGTCATGAAATGGCCGGCGGCCAGGGCAGCAAGCTTGTCGTCACGTCTTTCCTGCATGGCGCGCGGCGAATTGTTGATGGCACTGAGCAATACCGTCTTTCCGGCCTGCTTGCCACTTTGGCGGATGGCTTCTTCCATGCCGAACGCCATTTCATCATTGGCCGCCCATACCAGATTGATCTGCGGATAGCGCTGCAACAACCATATGCCTTGCTGCATGGCACGTTTGCTTTCCCACTCGCCATAAACCAGCTGGGTCAAGGTGGCATTGGGTGTCGTGGCCAGAATCTGGCGTGCGCCTTCTATCCGTTGGGTGGACGCTGGTGTGGAGCGATCTCCCGCCATCATCAGCACATGCAGTGGCGTTCCGGGCGGAAAGCGACGGGAGGCTTCGTCCAGCAAGGCTTTCATGGTCTGGCTGCCCGCCATGGCGTTATCCGGTGTCAGTGAACCCAGCCAGTATTTGAGCCGTTGTCGTGGCAAGCCGCTGGTTTGCAGTTGGGCGGGAGTCAAGGGGTTGAAGCTGAGAAAACAGGGGATGCCGGCCTGATCGGCCAGCGACAGCATGGCTGGTCCGGCCAGTTTTTCATTGACCAGCAGCAGGTAGTCCGGCTTGCGACGACGCTGGGTGACAGCCTGCACCAGCTTTACCATCTGCACGGGGTCGCGTTCGGCGGACAGCACTTCCAGCTGGATGTCGAGCTGATCGGCAGCAGCCTGCATCGCACGGACCGCGCTCAGCCAGAAGGCTTCATTCTGGTGCCCCGGCGAAATGAATGTGACCGTAAATGCCGCTGCCTGGTTGTGCAACATTATTGCAACAACCAGGACAAGAAGCCGGATCGCGTGGATCACCTGCATGCCGGGGCCTTTATTCAATCCTCCTGCGTTCATTATCGGACTTGGCAAGGACTTCTGCAGCGCAAGTGGCTCAAATACTTCTGAGCTGGCTGAGCGGCAATGAAGTCGTACGCTTGATCTCTTTCAGGACGAAGCTGGATTTCACATCCTCAACGCCTTGCTGCTGCAGCAGCTCATCCATGACAAAGCGCGAGAAATGTTCCAGATCTTCAAAATAAACTTGCAAGAGGTAGTCCATTTCGCCGGTCATTGCAAAGCAATTGATAACTTCCGGCCAGCGTTGCACGGCATCAATAAAACTTTGCACATGGGTATTGCCGCGCTTCTCCAGCACGACACGGACATAGGCCTGCAAGCCGAGGCCGATTTTGGCCGGGTCCAGCAGCGCGACGTACTGTCGAATCACGCCGGATTCTTCCAGCTGTTTCAAGCGTCTCAGGCAAGGTGATGGCGAGAGCGCTACTCTTTCCGCAAGTTCCACATTGGTCAACCTGCCATTGAGCTGAAGCTCGGACAGGATGCGCAAGTCTGTCTTATCTAGCGTAAGACTTGGCATATAAACTCCTCTGATTTGAAATTTTTGAAATTATATTTCTAGTTATTATGTATCTGGGGGATGTTAGCAAGAAAATTGCCCGGCCTTTTCCCTAGAATAAAAAGCCTAGCCCGGACATTTTACACGGTGGCAACAGATCACTGGATAATGTCGGCAGCGATGGAGGAGAAGCCCGGTGAGACACACAAAATCGTGCCGCCGGGGCAAAGACAGCGCCACCCCTGATCGCAGCACACTGCGTATCCGGTGTGCGCCTGCACGTACGGCAACACGCAGCCATCAACCCGCATCCCGTGCGCGGTAGCTGCCGGGTCTGCCTGCGCCATTCCCCTCCCTTGCTTTTGCCGATTGCCACCGCGTTGGTTCGCTGGCCTTGCTTGCCACCACCACACCTAGTCTGACCGTCCGGTTTCTTGCCATGTGCAGCAACCGGGCATGTGCAAAGGAAAGAGGAGAGAAAATGAAAATGGAAACACCGCTGCATAACCCGCTGGCCACCGACGGCTTTGAGTTTGTCGAATACACGGCCCCCACTGCCGAAGGCATTGCCGATTTGCGCCAGCTGTTCCTGTCGCTGGGCTTTGTCGAAGTGGCACGGCATCGCAGCAAGAATGTCAGCCTGTACCGTCAGGGTGACATCAACTTTATCCTCAACGGCGAGCCCACGCAGCCGGCCAACGAATTCGGCAAGGTACATGGCCCGTCCGCCTGTGCCATGGCCTGGCGGGTGAAGGATGCGGCCAAAGCGTATGAATATGCGCTGGCGCACGGTGCCAAACCCTATGTGCGCCCCATCGGCATGATGGAACTGAACATCCCGGCGGTGGAGGGGATTGGCGGCTCGGCACTGTATTTCGTTGACCGTTACGGCCCTGCGCACAATATTTACGATGTGGATTTCCTGCCGCTGGAGGGTGTGGAGCAGCACCCGGCTGGTGTCGGCCTGTATGAGATCGACCACCTGACCCACAATGTTTTCCGCGGCAATATGGCCAAGTGGGCCGGTTTCTACGAAAACATCGGCAATTTCCGCGAAATCCGCTATTTCGACATCGAAGGCAAGCTCACCGGCCTGGTATCCAAGGCCATGACCAGCCCTTGCGGCAAGATCCGCATTCCCATCAATGAGTCCTCCGACGACAAGAGCCAGATCGAGGAATTCCTGCGCGAATACCACGGCGAAGGCATCCAGCACATTGCACTGACCACCCGCGACATCTACCAGACGGTGGAAACGCTGAAGGCCGCCGGCACGCGCTTCCTGGATACGCCGGACACCTATTACGACAAGGTGGACAGCCGTGTGGCCGGCCATGGCGAAGACCTTGCCCGCCTGCGCAAGAACAGCATCCTGATCGACGGTGCACCGGTGGAAGGCGCGGGCATCCTGTTGCAGATCTTCACCGAAACCGTCATCGGGCCGATTTTCTTCGAAATCATCCAGCGCAAGGGCAACGAGGGCTTTGGCGAGGGCAACTTCCGTGCCTTGTTTGAATCCATCGAAGAAGACCAGATCCGCCGCGGCGTGCTGAAGGCGGATTAAGGCAAAGCAGGACAAACGGGCAGATGGTGACACCATCTGCCTCTGTGCACAGCTCTCCCTGCATGGCGGCCAGCCATGCAGGCAAGGAATGCCCCATGCGTAAATGGATAGGATTCCCGCACCGGGAAGGGACAATTTCCCGTCAGGCCCACGCCGATTTGCCGGCGGAGGGCATTTATGAACGTGAAGTCGGGCGCAGCGGTTTTTTTGGCCCGGCCACCCATCTGCATCACAAGCACCCACCCACTGGCTGGTCGGCATGGGAAGGGCCGCTCAAGCCGCGCGCCTTCGACCTGAACGAACTGCCCAAGGACGTGGCAGCCCCCTGGTCCGCCCCGCTGGTGTTGCACAACAGCCAGTGCCAGCTGCGCATCTGGACCTGCTCCCAGGCCATGACCCAGCTGTACCGCAATGGTGATGGCGATGACATGCTGTTCATCCATGCCGGCAGCGGCGAACTGTTTTGCGACTACGGCCACCTGAGCTACCGCGATGGCGATTACATCCTGATTCCGCGTTCCACCAACTGGCGCATCGAACCGGCCGAAACCACCACCATGCTGCTGATTGAAGCCAGCAACGGGGCATATCAGCTGCCGGACAAGGGCATTGTCGGCCCGCATGCGATTTTCGACGAAGCCATGCTGGATGTCCCGGCCATCGACGATGCCTTCAGGGCGCAGCAGACCGAAGACGAATGGCAGGTGGTGATCAAGCGCCACAATGTGCTGTCTACCGTCTCCTACCCGTTCAATCCGCTGGATGCCATCGGCTGGCATGGCAATATCGCGGTGGCGCGCATCAACTGGCGCGATATCCGGCCGCTGATGAGCCATCGTTATCATCTGCCGCCCTCGGCACACAGCACCTTTGTGGCCGACGGCTTTGTCATCTGCACCTTTGTGCCGCGTCCGATCGAATCGGACCCCGGTGCGCTCAAGGTGCCGTTCTATCACAACAACGACGACTACGACGAAGTCATCTTCTACCACGCAGGCGACTTTTTCAGCCGCGACAATATCAAGCCCGGCATGCTCACCTTCCACCCCGCCGGCTTCACCCATGGTCCGCACCCCAAAGCCTTTGCCAAGGCGATGAGCGAGCCGAAAAAGTTCACCGACGAAGTGGCGGTGATGATCGATACCCGCAACGCGCTGGAGCAGGGGCCCGGCCTACCTGCCGTGGAGTGGACGGGCTATGTGGACAGCTGGAAGCCCAAGACCTGAACCAGACACCGGGCGATTGGCGTGATGAGCCATACCGCCTGTCAAGGAAAGCACACCGATGAAACTTGCCACCTACCGCAATCACACCCGCGATGGCCAGCTGATGGTCGTCAGCCGCGATCTCACCCGCGCCATCGCCGTACCGCATATCGCCGCCAGCCTGCAGGCTGCGCTGGATGACTGGAGCCGTTGCGAGCCTGCCTTGCAGGAGATTTATGCCGCCCTGAACCAGGGGACGGTCAACGGTGCCGTCAACTTTGACCAGTCCGCCTGCCACAGCCCGCTGCCACGTGCCTATCAGTGGGCAGATGGCAGTGCTTACCTGAACCATGTGGAACTGGTACGCAAGGCGCGTGGCGCCGAAGTACCGGCCAGTTTCTACCAGGACCCGCTGATGTATCAGGGCGGATCGGACACCTTCCTGCCGCCACATGCCGACATTCCGCTGGCCGATGTCAGCTGGGGGCTGGATTTTGAAGGCGAAGTGGCGGTGATTACCGACGATGTGCCGCTGGGCAGCCAGCCTGGAGACTGTGCCGCACATATCCGTCTGCTGATGCTGGTGAACGATGTCACCCTGCGCAACCTGATTCCGGCCGAGCTGGCCAAGGGTTTCGGCTTCTTCCAGAGCAAGCCGGCCACGGCCTTCTCGCCGGTGGCGGTAACGCTGGACGAGCTGGGCCAGGCCTGGCAGGACAGCAAGGTACATCTGCCGCTGCGGGTGGAATACAACGGCAAGCTGTATGGCCAGCCACAGTGCGGCGTGGAAATGCAGTTCAACTTTGCCCAGCTGGTGGCGCATGTGGCCAAGACCCGTGCACTGGCGGCAGGCTCCATTGTCGGCTCCGGCACCATTTCCAATCATGACCGTGCCACCGGCTCCTGCTGCCTGGCCGAGCAGCGCATGATCGAGATCATCGAGCAAGGCGCACCCGTCACACCTTTCATGCAGCCGGGTGACCGCATCCGTATCGAGATGCTGGATGCAGCTGGTCAATCCATCTTCGGTTGCATCGATCAGCAGGTAGCTGCCCATGACTGAGCGCGTGCTGTATGGCTACTACCGCTCCAGTGCCGCTTACCGGGTACGCATTGCGCTGAATCTCAAGGGCCTCTCCTACCGGCAGCAGGCGGTCAACCTGCTCAAGGGTGAGCAGCGCGATCCGGCCTATCTGGCGCTCAACCCGCAAGGGCTGGTGCCGGCCTTGCTGGATGGCGGCCAGTTGCTGACCCAGTCGCTGGCCATCTGCGAGTATCTGGACGAAGCCTATCCGGATACGCCAGCGCTGCTGCCGCGCGACTTGCACGAACGGGCAAGGGTGCGGGCGCTGGCCTTGAGCATCTGCGCCGACATCCACCCGCTACACAATGCCCGTGTCCTGAAATATCTGGAAGGCGAACTGGAGCAGCCAGAAGCGGCGAGGCTGCAATGGATACGCCACTGGATTGCCACTGGATTTGAGGCACTGGAACAGCAATTGGCGGCCAAGCCGCAGCCCTTCGCCTGCGGCGATGCCCCCGGCCTGCTGGATGTCTGCCTGGTGCCACAGGTTTTTGCCGCGCGGCGCTTCGGGCTGGATCTGACGCCGTATCCGCACATCGTGCGCATTGATGCCGCCTTGGCCAGCCTGCCGGCCTTTGCTGCGGCACATCCGGCACGGCAGGCGGATGCGCCGCCGGTTTGATGAGGGAAATAGCGCCACTTGCTTTAATTCAGCGGTATTTTCAGCCTTTTTGAAAAATGTCTTGACGCAGCTGGTCTGCTCTGATTTAATGCGTGGCTCTGATGACGCGAAAGCGTAGCAGTGATGGCCAGTTAGCTCAGTTGGTAGAGCAGCGGATTGAAAATCCGCGTGTCCGTGGT
>NZ_JAYSDA010000043.1:0-14047 GCF_041914625.1 Aquitalea pelogenes
TACACCATGATGCCGTAGGTGGGGGCCAGTACCGGTTCCAGCAGCGGGTGCAGGTATTCGAACTTGGCGCCGTGCATACGCTGGATGAAGTCGGGAATCAGGTCCATCGGGCCCGGACGGTACAAGGCCACGAAGGCGATAATTTCTTCGAACTTGCTGGGCTTGGCTTCCACCAGCATTTTTTTCATGCCGGAGGATTCAAACTGGAACACGCCGGTGGTGTTGGCGCTGGCAAAAATCTTGTAGGCGTCGGCATCGTCCAGCGGTAGATGGGCAACGTCCACGTCCTCGTTGCTGACCTGCTTGATGTAACGCTGGGCCAGTTCGATGATGGTGAGGTTGCGCAAGCCCAGGAAGTCGAACTTCACCAGGCCGATCTGCTCCACGTCATCCTTGTCGAACTGCGACACCGGTGAGGCACCGTCGGCACTGGCAATGTACAGCGGGCAGAAGTCGGTAAGTTTGCCCGGCGCAATCAGCACGCCACCGGCGTGCATGCCGATGCCGCGGGTGAGGTCTTCCAGCTTCATCGCCAGTTCGATCAGCTCATTGGCACCTTCCGATTCAATGACCTCACCGATCTGCGGCTCCACTTCCATGGCCTTTTCCAGGCCCAGCGGCTTGTTGGCCTCCAGCGGAATCAGCTTGGACAGGCGGTCGCACAGGCCGAAGGGCAGGTCCAGCACCCGGCCCACGTCGCGAATCACTGATTTGGACGACATGGTGCCGAAGGTGGCAATCTGGCTGACGGCTTCTTCGCCGTATTTCTGCCGGGTGTATTCGATCACGCGCCAGCGGTTTTCCTGACAGAAGTCCACGTCGAAGTCGGGCATGGATACCCGTTCCGGGTTCAGGAAACGCTCGAACAGCAGGGCGTAACGCAGCGGGTCGAGGTCGGTAATGCTCAGGCTGTAAGCCACCAGGGAACCGGCACCGGAACCCCGGCCCGGGCCTACCGGGCAGCCATTGCCCTTACCCCACTGGATAAAGTCCGCCACGATCAGGAAGTAACCGGGGAAACCCATCTGGATGATGGTGTCGCACTCGAACTTCAGCCGGGCATCGTATTCCGGGCGGCGCGCCTCGCGCTCGGCCGGGTCGGGAAACAGCTGCTCCAGCCGCACTTCCAGCCCGCGCTTGGCTTCGTACACCAGAAAATCATCCAGCGTCATGCCTTCCGGGGTGGGGAACAGCGGCAGGTAGTTCTTGCCCAGCACCACCGAAATATTGCAGCGCTTGGCAATTTCTACGGTGTTTTCCAGCGCTTCCGGAATATCGGCAAAGCGCTCCAGCATCTGTTCGGTGGAGAGGAAATACTGGCATTCGGAGAAATTGCGCGGACGGCGCTTGTCGCCCAGCGTGTATCCCTCGGCAATGCACACCCGTGCCTCGTGGGCCTTGAAGTCGTCCGGGTCCATGAACTGGATGGGATGGGTGGCCACGACCGGCAGGCCGGTTTCGCCTGCCAGCCACAGTGTGGCCTGTACCACGCTTTCCACCTGCGCATTGTCCACGCGCTGAACTTCCAGATAGAAACTGTCGGGAAACAGGCTCTCCCAGTACTGCGCCCGGCGCATCGCTTCTTCGCGCTGGCCCATGGCCAGTGCCACGCCGACATCACCCAGATGGGCACCGGACAGGCATAGCAGGTTGCTGTTATCGCCCTGTTCCAGCCAGGCGCGCTTGATTTCGGCGCGGCCACGGTACTGGTTGTGGGTGAAGGCCTGGGTCAGCAGTTCGCATAGCCTGCGATAACCCTCACGGTTTTTCACCGTCAGCATCAGGCGGGTGGGCTTGTCGCGGTCTTCTTCGTTTTCCAGCCAGATATCGGCCGAGACGATGGGCTTGATACCCTTGTTACGGCAGGACTTGTAAAACTTGACCATGCCGAACAGGTTCATCAGGTCCGACATGCCCATGGCAGGCATATTGTCCTTCTGCGCACGCTTTACCGCGTCGTCGAGGCGGACAATGCCGTCGGTGATGGAAAACTCCGAGTGGAGGCGAAGATGGATAAAGCGGGGTGCGTTCATGGCGGCATTTTACCGGCAGCGCGGCATCTGCACCATGCGTGCGGCAAGATAAATCGCATGCCAGTGGCAGCATGCTCGCTGCCTTGGGCTGGCTGTTTGTTGCTACTGTCACCAGCCTGTCATTCCTCCTTTTCTTGTGCTGCGTCGCAGCATTAGAATGGTGGCATCAGGAATCAGCCAAACGGTGAGCAAGATGGATTGTGATGTCAGAGAGCTGGATGGTACCAGCCTGTACAAATTACTGACTGGCAGTGTGCTGCCGCGTCCCATTGCCTGGCTCAGCACGCAGGATTTGCTGGGTGTGGCCAACCTGGCACCGTTTTCCTTTTTTACCGTTGCCGGACTCAATCCGCCGATGCTGGCCGTGACCATACTCAGGAAGCCGGATGGCAGCGACAAGGACAGCCTGGCCAATATCCGCGCGACCGGCGAATTCGTGGTGAATATTGTCAGCCAGGAGCTGGTTGAGGAAATGAACCAGTCCTGTGCCGCCTATCCGGCGGAAGTGGACGAGTTTGATCTGGCCGGCCTCGCCAAAGTCCGTAGCAAACAGGTGAAGGCACCCGGCGTGGCGCGTTCGCCGGTGCGCTATGAGTGCGTGCTGCATAGCTGCCTCGACCTTGGGCACGGGGCGGGGGGCAGCACGCTGGTGCTGGGTGAAATCCGTCATGTGCATGTGGCGGATGCGGTGTATCAGGATGGCCGGATTGATGTACAGGCGCTGCACCCCATTGGCAAACTGGCGGGGGACGCCTATACCCTGGTGCATGCGGATTTCTCGCTGGCACGGCCCTGATTTTTTCTGACCACACAAATGAAAAAAAGCACCTGTCCGGTGCTTTTTTCCTGGCAAGGCTTAGCGTAAGGCCTGGCTGATTTTTTCTGCCATCTCGTCCAGCAAGGCATAGCGACGGTTGTATTCGCTGCGTTTTTTACTGGCAATTTCTTCCATCGGCTTGCGCGGGATGGGGAAGGGGATGCGGAAGTATTCGGTGTTGATTTTCTCGGCACCGATATCCAGCCAGAAGCTGTCGTAATCAGCCTGGAATTCACGCCGGTAGCGCCAGGAGCTGTAAATATGGCTGTCCTTGCACACGGCCAGCACTTGCTGGCAGCCCATTTCACGGGTAATGACGGTCAATGCTTCCAGTACCAGCCGCTTGGGAAACAGGCCGTGACAAGCCTTGGTGGCGGTGCGGATGCACTCATGGCCAAATTCCTTGCGCGGGCCTTGCAAGCCGCCAATCAGTGCCACCGGCTGCCCTTGGTACTGGCACAGGGTAAAGGTGAGGGTAGCCAGTGCCACCTGTTGGGCATCGACAAACTGCAGCGACAGCTCGCCTTCCTTGTCGAAGTAATGGTTATGCCCCATCACCCAGCTGAAGCTGCTTTCATCCTTGCCGGTGACGCTGGCAATGCAGATATTGTCCAGCGACAGCAACTGGCTGCGCACGGCTGGCGGCAGTTGCAGTACCCGGCCATAGTGCTGTTGCAGCATCTCTACCTTGGCGGCATTGCCCAGCCCGCGGTGCAAATAGGGGCGATGCAGTTTTTGCGAAAGTCGCGGAGCCAGCTTCAGGTAGTCCAGCAGCATGGGCTGGCTGCTGAGGAAGCCCAGCCAGCGGTAGCTGCTGGACAGTGACAGCAAGCTGCGCAGTACCAGCTTGATGCGGTTCTTGCGTTCATCCAGATAGTCGCGCTGGGAAAATCCGCCACTCGCCAGCTGGCCTAGCAGTCGGACAGGGTGAGGTCGGGACGCTGATTCAATTGTTTTCACGCAGGGTTCTTCTAAAAGCGTTCGTGCACGGAAATGCATTATGGTTTATCCGGGTGTCGGCGTCTTTGGCCGGCTTGTCCCGTCGTCGTTACCGTTTGTGACGGTTTACTTTTTTTCTTCGCGGGGTTTGAGGGCAGACAGGGCTGCGCGTTGCATTTCCAGCGTTTTCATCTGCATGGACAGCATGCCCAGATTCATGGTCAGCCAGCCTTCCACTACCCGCAGCTCTGCCAGTTTGCGGTCGATTTCCTCCTCGCTCATCGGCGGGAGAAAGGGCTGGGCGCTGACAGGAGTGGCAGTTTGCCAGAACTGGCGGAACATGGCGAATGGGTCGTTCGGGTTGAAATCGGCGCTCATGACGTTTCTCCTGGTCAGAAATAGAAAACGGGCAAGACTGGCTTGCCCGTTCAGTATAAGACCAAAGACGACAGCTTAGCTGTTGTTGGCTGCTACCTGCGCATCCACGGCAGCCAGGGCCACCATGTTGACAATGCGGCGTACCGAGGAGATCGGGGTCAGGATGTGTACCGGCTTGCTCATGCCCATCAGGATGGGGCCGATGGTCACACCGTCGGATGCCGAAACACGCAGCAGGTTGTAGCTGATGTTGGCAGCTTCAACGTTCGGCATGATCAGCAGGTTGGCCGAGCCCTTCAGCGTGGTTTCCGGCATGGCCTGGGTGCGGATGGCTTCCACCAGGGCGGCGTCACCCTGCATTTCGCCATCGATTTCCAGGTCAGGCTGGGCCTCGCGGATCAGTTCCAGTGCGGAACGCATCTTGTCGGCGGATTCACCGTTGATGGTGCCGAAGCTGGAGTTGGACAGCAGGGCGGCTTTCGGTGCAATACCGAAACGCTTCATCGCTTCGGACGCCATCTTGGTGATACCGGCCAGTTGTACTGCATCCGGCTTGGCATTCACGTAGGTGTCGGTGATGAAGATGTTGCCGGTCGGCAGGATCAGTGCGTTCATGGCACCGGCTACCTTGTCGGCATTGTCGTAGCCCAGCACGGTTTCCACGATGTCGAAATGCTGACGGTAAGTACCGTAGGTACCGCAAATCATCGCATCTGCATCACCGCGGCGAACCATCAGCGCGCCAATCAGCGTGGTGTTGCCGATCACGCGGCGACGGGCCTGCTCCTGGGAAACGCCCTTGCGCTTCATCAGGTTGTAGTAGTCCTTCCAGTATTCGGCAAAGCGCGGGTCGGATTCGTTGTTGACCAGTTCGAAATCCTTGCCCGGCTCCAGCTTCAGGCCCAGTTTTTCGATACGCTTTTCGATCACGCTCGGACGGCCGATCAGGATGGGGCGGGCGAGGCCTGCCAGCACGATTTCCTGGGTAGCGTGCAGTACGCGCTCGTCTTCACCTTCGGTCAGGACAACGCGCTTGCTTTCCTTCTTGGCCTGGGCAAACACCGGCTTCATGAACAGGTTGGTCTTGTACACGAACTGGGTGAGCTGGTCGGCGTAGGCGTCGAAATCCTGGATCGGGCGGGTGGCCACGCCGGAATCCATGGCAGCCTTGGCTACGGCCGGGGCAATCTTGACGATCAGGCGCGGGTCGAAGGGCTTCGGAATCACGTATTCCGGGCCAAAGGACAGTTCCTGGTCGCCGTAAGCGGAGGCAACGACGTCGGACTGTTCGGCCATGGCCAGGTCGGCAATGGCGCGGACGGTAGCCAGCTTCATTTCTTCATTGATGGTGGTGGCACCCACGTCGAGCGCGCCACGGAAGATGAAGGGGAAGCACAGTACGTTGTTTACCTGGTTCGGGTAGTCGGAGCGACCGGTACCGATGATGGCATCCGGACGGACTTCCTTCACCAGCGGCGGCAGGATTTCCGGTTCCGGGTTGGCCATGGCCAGAATCACCGGGTGAGCAGCCATGCTCTTGACCATCTCTTGCGACACCAGGCGCGGGCCGGACAGACCCATGAAGATGTCGGCGCCAACCATGGCGTCGGCCAGTTTGCGCCAGCCGTTGTCGGCAATGGCGTAACGCAGCTTGGATTCGTCCAGCTTTTCGTCACGGCCGTGGTAGATCACGCCCTTGGAATCGCAGACGGTGATGTTTTCACGCTTCACGCCCAGCGCTACCAGGAGGTCCAGGCAGGCGATGGCGGCAGCGCCGGCACCGGAGGCCACCACGCGGACATTGGCGATGTCCTTGTTGACCAGGCGCAGCGAGTTCAGTACCGCGGCAGCGGCCACGATGGCGGTGCCGTGCTGGTCGTCATGGAAGACCGGAATGCCCATGCGTTCGCGGCACTTCTTCTCGATGTAGAAGCACTCGGGGGCCTTGATGTCTTCCAGGTTGATGCCGCCGAAAGTCGGCTCCATCGCACAGATCATGTCCACCAGCTTGTCCGGGTCGTTTTCGTTCAGTTCGATGTCGAAAACATCGATGCCGGCAAACTTCTTGAACAGCACACCCTTGCCTTCCATCACCGGCTTGCCAGCCAGCGGGCCGATGTTGCCCAGGCCCAGTACGGCGGTACCGTTGGTGATGACAGCTACCAGATTACCGCGTGCGGTGTACTTGTAGGCATTGAGCGGGTCTTCCACGATAGCGTCACACGGGGCGGCCACACCGGGGGAGTAGGCAAGGGCGAGGTCACGCTGGGTAGCCAGCGGTTTGGTCGGGGACACCTGGATCTTGCCGGGCTGAGGAAACTGGTGGAAATCGAGTGCGGCTTGGCGCAGTTGCTCGTCCATTCGTGAACTCCTGGGTGGTTTCTTATGGTCGTTTTGAATAATTTAGCTGAATATTATAAGGGCTAACCCTCTATCGGGGCTATGGTCCTGTCAGACAAAGTACGCGGCAAGAGGTTTTCACCTCTGCCGCGTTGTTTGTCCTGTCCTGCTATTACTGCATCATACCTAACATTCGGGGCAGCCACAGTGATATACCGGGCAGATAGGTCACGGCCACCAGGAAGCCCAGCATGGTGAGCAGCCACGGCCACACGGCCACGGTCAGCTCGGTAATGCCCATCTTGGTGATGCCGGAGGCCACGTACAGGTTAAGCCCCACCGGCGGATGACACATGCCGACTTCCATGTTCACGGCAATCAGAATGCCGAAGTGTACCGGATTCACCCCCAGTTTGACTGCCACCGGGTACAGGATGGGTGCCATGATCAGCACAATGGCCGACGGGTCCATGAAGTTACCGGCCGCCAGCAGCAGGATGTTGGTGAGCAACAGGAAGGCCACCACACCCAGGCCCTGTGCCGTCATCCACGCAGCCATGGCTTGCGGAATCTGCTCGGAAGCCATCAGGAAGGAGAACAGTACGGCGTTGGTGATGATGTACAGCAGCATCGAGCTCATCGAGGCGGCATTGATCAGCACGCGCGGTACATCCTTCAGACCCATGTCCTTGTAGACGAACACGGCAATGATGAAGGCGTACACGGCGGCCATGGCGGCAGCTTCAGTCGGGGTGAAGATGCCGCTGTAAATACCGCCAATCACCAGGACGATCAGCAACAGGCCCCACACGCATTCGCGGAAGGCTTGCAGACGCTCGCCCCAGCTGGCACGCGGCAGGCGCGGGTAGTCAAACTTCTTGGCACGGTACCAGGTGGTCAGGCCCAGCAATACCGACAGGCACAGGCCGGGCAGCACGCCAGCCATGAACAGCTGGCCGACCGATGCGGTGGACACGCTCATGCCATCCGGGCCGGTCACGTCCATGCCGGCAGTGGCGATGGAATACATCACCAGGTTGATGGACGGCGGGAACAGAATGCCCAGCGCGCCGGAAGTGGTGATCACCCCGGCACCAAAGCGCTGCGGGTAGCCCTGTTTCACCATGGCCGGCAGGATGATGGAACCCACGGCCACCACGGTGGCAACGGAAGAGCCGGTAATGGCGGCAAACAGTGCGCAGGACACCACGCCAGCCAGACCCAAACCACCATACCAGTGGCCTACCAGGGTGGTGGCAAAGCGGATCATCCGTTTGGCCACACCGCCGTGCATCAGGAAGTTGCCCGCCAGAATGAAGAAGGGAATCGCCATGATTTCGAACTTCTCGATCCCGGTGAACAGCTTGAGCGCCACCGATTCGATAGGGACTTCCGTCATGGTGAACAGGAAGGTCAGTACCGTCAGACCCAGCGAGATGGAGATCGGCATGCCGGTCAGCATCAGGGTAAGCAGCAGACCGAAAATGATGAGGGTGGTCATTAGTGCTTGCCTCCGTGGTTCAGGTCGTGCGGGTGCAGATTGTCCAGATCCTCGGCACCTTCCTCGATGCCATCAACATGGCCGTGGTCATGCTTGGGCAGGCTGCCGGTCTTGATGAAGTTCCAGGCTACTTGCAGGAAGCGGAAGCACATCAGGGTAGAGCCGCAGGGGATGGCGAGATAAACCAGCCACATCGGGGCTTCCAGGTCGGGCGATGTCTGGTCGGTATGGGCGATTTCCCAGACAAAATTGCCGCCCAGCACGGCAATCACGCCGGTGAACAGTGCGCCGGACAAGAGACCGAAGATGATGAACTTGGCACGGGTCTTGTCGGACAGGCGGTTGATCAACACGTCCACACCCACGTGGATGCCGGTCCGCACGCCATAGGCAGCGCCGAACTTGGCCATCCATACAAACAGGTAGATGGTGAGTTCCTGGGCCCACGCCATATTGATATGGGCCAGATACGGTTGCAGGGTTTCGATGCCCGAGCCGTAGCGGTGCAGTACCGCCACGAAGGTGATGAGGGTTGCACTACCCATCAACAGGGCAATCATCCACTCCTCCAGATGGTCGAGGAATTTCAGCATGATTGTTCTCTTTTCGCAAAAAGAGCGTGGGTGCAACAAGGCACGCACGCTCGATTCAGGGCTGATCAGTTGTTGGGGTTGAAACCGGTTTCTTTGTAGATGGCTTTCAGCAGGTCCGGACCGATACGGTCGGCCATCTTGGTGTGTACCGGAACCATGGCCTTCTTGAAGGCTGCACGCTCGGCCGCGGTCGGGGTGTAGACCTGGGTCTTGCCGGAGGCCTTGATGGCTGCCAGCGCGCGGTCGTTTTCCTTCTTCGCGATGTCGTTGGCGTACTTGGAGGCATCAACGATGGCGCCATCCAGCTGGGTACGCACATCAGCCGGCAGGCCGTCCCAGAACTTCTTGTTCACGATGACGGCATAGCCGAGGAAGCCGTGCTGGGTCAGGGTCAGGTTCTTTTGCACCTCGTAAGCCTTGCTGGTGTAGAGGTTGGACGCTTCCAGTTCGGTGCCATCCACCACGCCGGTTTGCAGTGCCTGGTATACCTCGGAGAAGGCCATCACCTGCGGCAGTGCGCCTACCGAGCGCATTTCTTCTTCCAGTACCTTGGAGGACTGGATACGGATCTTCATGCCCTTCAGGTCGGCCGGGGTGCGGATCGGCTTGTTGGAAGAGAAGTTCTTGAAGCCGTTATCCCAGTAAGCCAGGCCCTTGATGCCCTTGCTTTCCAGCTTGCCCAGCAATTGCTTGCCGATGGCACCGTGCATCACCTTGTTCACTTCGTCGTAGTTGTCGAACACATATGGCAGATCGAAAACTTCGAATTCCTTCACGCCCAGCGGGCCAAACTTGGCCAGCGACGGGGCGAGCATCTGAACCGCGCCCAGTTGCAGGGCTTCCAGTTCTTCCTTGTCCTTGTAAAGCTGGCTGTTGGGATAAACCTGAACCTTGACCTTGCCATGGGTACGTTCTTCCGCCAGCTTTTTGAAGTATTCGGCAGCCTTGCCCTTGGGGGTATCCGGCGATACCACGTGGCTGAACTTGATGACGATTTCACCAGCAGCCTGGGCCATGCCGGCTACACCAAAAGAAGCACCGATCAGCAGTGCAGCAATCTTCAGTTTCATAAGTCTCTCCGTTTGCATTTCTGTTAGCGTTGAATGTTTTTGCTTTGTTATTACAGCCCTTGTCTGTGGGCTGTTAATACCGTGTAAAGTAGAAGGCGCGCCAACAACATGCCATTGGGGACTTCATCATTGGGGTTTTCCCTAACTCATTTATGCACGTCATTGATATGCTCGCCCGTCGTCGTTCCCCCCGCCTGCTGTGGCTGGGAACCTCCCTCACCCTGATTGCCCTGGTACTGGCCCTGGGTGGCCTGTTTTATCTGGTGTATCGCGACTGGGTGGATGAGCAGCGGGACAATCTCATTCAGGAAGTGCTCTGGCTGGAACAGTCGATGCGCCTGCATATGGAAGGCCAGCAAGAGTGGGCCGAAGGGGTGGCGGCAGATATTGCCAATGGCAAGCTGAGCCCGGAACGCTTCATCTCCAATGCCGCGTTTTTCATGCGCGAAAGCCCGGAAGTGTTACTGGTGCAGCAAATCGACGCGCAAGCCATGCTGCTGCGCGACCAGCACGGACAGGTTGCACCGGGCCGGGTGTTGCATGGTGACGAATATGACGCGGTGTGGCGTGCCATGCGCTTGCGCCGCGCATCCTACGGTCAGCCTTACCGCAGGCCGGATGGCAAATACCGCTTTGATCTGGCCGTGCCCATCATTGCCAATGAAAAAGTACTGGGCAGCATACGGCTGGTGTATCAGTTCGATCAGCTGCTGCACCGTCAGGTGCCGTGGTGGATTGCCTCCAAGAACTACATCAGTTTTGTCGATGTGGGTGGGCGCACACTGGCCAGCAAGTTCGACCCGTCAGAACATCCTGGCAATATCTCGCACCAGACCAGTTTCGATCCGCCCGGTTTCGGCGTTTACCTGCGCGCGGTCAGCTACCGTTCCGGCCTGGGGCTGACCCTGCCGGTGCTCACCGGCCTGATCACCCTGCTGGCAGCAGCCTTGCTGTATTCCATCTGGCGCATCCGTCGCCACATGCGCGAACGCTCGCGCGCCGAGCAGGCACTTTCCACCGAAGTGGCCTTGCGTCAGGCGATTGAAGACTGCATGAAAAGCGGCCTGGTGGCCATCAGCCTGCAAGGCGAAATCCTGCGGGTCAACCGGGCATTCTGTGAAATGCTGGGCTATGCCCCGGAACAGCTGGTGGGGCAGAGGCCGCCGCATGTGTTCTGGCCAGCCAGCGATCATCAGCAGATGCGCGCTGCCATGGATGCGGTGCGGCAAGGCATGCAGCCGGAGCAGGGCTTCGAGTTGCGCTTTGCCTGCCAGAGTGGCGATTTTATTGAAGTACGCCTGTATGCCACGCCGCTGATCGAGCGTGACGGCAGCCACCGTGGCTGGATTGCCGCGCTGTTTGACATTACCGAACGCAAGCGCCAGCGCCTGGCACTCAATGCCTCGCACCAGCGTTTTCTGACCGTGCTGAACGGCATGCAGGCCGGGGTGTGCGTGGTCAGTCAGGACAGCGGCCAGCTGCTATATGGCAATCCTACTTTTGCGTATCTGTGGCTGGCGGAAGAGCCGGACGCACCATGTTGCCTGCTGCTGCCGGGGCTGCGTGCCGATCCGGAACATGACGATCTGGCCAGTGAGTTCACCCTGCAGGATGGCAAACAGTGGTTCCAGATGCAGCGGCGCAGGCTGGAGTGGGTCAACGGGGAGTCCGCCTGGCTGGTGATCCTGACCGATGTCACCGAAGAGCGTGAGCGCGAAGGGCGGGCGCAGGCACAGCAGGAACGCTTCCAGACTACCTCGCGGCTGATTGCCATGGGCGAGATGGCCTCCAGTCTGGCGCACGAACTGAACCAGCCGCTGACTGCCATTTCCACTTATTCGGCCGGGCTGGCCAGACGCTTGCCGGACACGCTGGAGTTACCCAACGGGGTGCGCGATGCCGTGTCGGCCATCAGCCAGCAGGCGCAGCGGGCGGGGCAGATCATCAAGAGCATCCGCGCCTTTGTGAAAAAGCACGAACCTCAGCTGGAAACGGTAGATCCGGCCCGCGTGGTGGCGCGTGCTGCCGGTCTGGCCGAGATGATGGCCTTCAAGGCCGGGGTTCAGTTGCTGATCGAGCAGGATGACACAGTCTGCCGGCTGGACATGGACCCGGTGCTGATCGAGCAGGTATTGCTCAATCTGATGAAGAACGCCATCGAAGCCATGGTGGAAGCCCAGACACGACGCCCGCACATCATCGTGCGCACTGCTGTCGGTGCTGCTTTCTGGCGGGTGGAGGTGGCTGATAACGGACCGGGGCTGGCCGATAACATCAAGAACGAGCTGTTTACCCCGTTTTATTCCACCAAGCCGGATGGCATGGGGATTGGTTTGAATATCTGCCGCTCCATTGTCGAGTTCCATCGCGGCGAATTCAGCGTCAGCACCGGGGTGAGCGGTGGCTGTGTCTTCTGGTTCACCCTGCCTTTGCGCCGCGACGCGTAAGCATCATGAAAAACGGCACCCTTAGGGTGCCGTTTCCAGATAGCGCAGTGAGTGTGTAGTTTGCGCGGTGTACGCTCAGCGCAGCGGCGGCTCCAGCACGGTTTCCTGCGTTTCCGGCAGCGTATCCGGGTAGTCGCGGCTGTAGTGCAGGCCGCGGCTTTCCTTGCGCAGCAAGGCCGAACGCACGATCAGCTCGGCAGTCTGCACCAGATTGCGCAGCTCGATCAGATCGTTGGTGACGTGGAAGTTGCTGTAGTACTCGTTGATTTCTTCGGACAGCAGGCGAATCCGGCTCAGTGCCCGCATCAGGCGCTTGTTGGTGCGCACAATGCCCACATAGTCCCACATGGCACGACGCAGCTCGTCCCAGTTGTGCGATATCACCACTTCCTCGTCGGTATCCGTCACCTGGCTGTCATCCCAGGCCGGGATCGGCGGCAAGGTGATGACCGGCTCTGCCAGAATGTCCTCGGCCGCAGCCTTGCCAATCACCAGACACTCCAGCAAGGAGTTGCTGGCCAGGCGGTTGGCGCCGTGCAGGCCGGTGCAAGCGACTTCGCCCACGGCATACAGCGCGTCCACATCGGTATGGCCGGTGAGGTCGGTCACCAGACCACCGCAGGTAAAGTGCACGGCCGGTACTACCGGGATTGGCTCCTGGGTGATGTCGATGCCCAGTTCCAGACAGTGCGCGTAGATATTGGGGAAGTGCTCTTTGATAAAGTTGGCCGGCTTGTAGGAAATATCCAGATAAACACAATCCAGACCATGCTTCTTCATTTCGAAGTCAATCGCGCGCGCCACCACGTCGCGCGGTGCCAGTTCGCCACGCGGGTCGTGATCCGGCATGAAGCGGGTGCCGTCCGGCAGCTTCAGAATGCCGCCCTCACCACGCACCGCTTCGGAAATCAGGAAAGACTTGGTGTGCGGGTGATACAGGCAAGTCGGGTGGAACTGGATGAATTCCATATTCCCCACCCGGCAGCCGGCACGCCAGCCCATGGCAATGCCATCGCCAGTCGCCGTATCCGGATTGGTGGTGTACAGGTAAACCTTGCCCGCACCACCGGAGGCCAGAATGGTGTGCTGGGCGGCAATGGTCACCACCTGATCCAGCGTCTTGTCCAGTGCATACACGCCATAACAGCGCTTGCCTTCCAGCCCCAGCTTGCGTGAGGTAATCAGGTCGATGGCCAGGAAATCTTCCAGCACGGTAATGTTCGGATGCGCCTTGATCTTCTGACCCAGGGTGGACGTCACCGCTGCACCGGTTGCATCCGCAGCATGAATGATGCGGCGATGGCTGTGGCCACCCTCGCGGGTCAGGTGATAACCCGTCTTGTGGGTATCATCGCGAGTAAAAGGCACACCCAGCGCAATCAACCAGTCAATTGCTTCTTTAGAGTGCTCCACAATAAAGCGGGTGGCTTCTTCATTACACAAACCGGCACCGGCAATCAGGGTATCGCGGATATGCTCTTCAACAGAGTCCTCCGTATCCAGCACCGCGGCGATGCCGCCCTGGGCATAGGTAGAGCTGCCTTCCAGCAGGTCACGTTTGGTAATCAGGCCAACTTTGCGTGTGGCAGCCAGATGCAAGGCCAGGGTCATGCCGGCCAGACCGCTACCGATAATCAATACATCAAACTTGAGCATGGCAGATGCCGCCGTCAGGCGGACTAGGGCAGTTTGCAGAAGGCTAAAGAGTAGCAGAAGCGCTGCAGTGCGGCATCAGCATTATCTTGTCGTCTTATATATAGATATTGCAGCGTGGATGCGACCAAATCACCTTCATTGATCGTGGTCGCGGTTGTTAGGATATGGGCGGCGAATGTGTAGCTCGATGTTTAATATAAAACCCGTATTTCATAAAGCATTACCGTTCAGTGACTTAGCGGTCTGTGCGACGGAATTTTGGCAAATCCTGCA
>NZ_JAYSDA010000044.1:0-13092 GCF_041914625.1 Aquitalea pelogenes
CCTGGCCAAGCCCTCCTTCACCTCCAAGGCCACCCCACAAGCATGGCCTGCGGCTACCCTCCGGGGCCTGACACTGCTGCGGCACGGCTGGAACTCGCGATTGGCTAACGTCCAATCGCTCAGACAGCCAGCCGCTTAAAACCGCAGCAGCGCCACCCGTCGGCATGCTTGACGGGGCCCGTGGTCGCGTCGGTGCGGTGGTTTTCTGATTAACAACTCCTGTCGGAGCTGGCCCGGTCCCGTCAGCGCGAGCCGACGCAGACGTGCCGCTCAGGGTCTTAAGCGGTCGGCTGTTCGAAGCGGCGCGACGTTAGCGCGCCGCAAGTTCCGGCCGCGCCCTGGGCGGCATGGCTGGGGCGGGAATTCGACGCGCTGCGGGTCGCCTTTTCTTTGGGTACTTTCTTTTTGGCGAAGCAAAAGTAAAGTACCTCGACGGCGGGGCGAGACCCGCGATTTGTTTTTGTCTTTGCTTTTCGATGGTTTTCTTGATGCACAAAGGACAAGCATCCGCTGACGCGGATGATGATTTGCATGCCGCTTCCGCGCGTCAGACGGGAAGGAGAGCTTGCCTGGCCAAGCCCTCCTTCACCTCCAAGGCCACCCCACAAGCATGGCCTGCGGCTGCCCGACAGGCCCCGTCCGGTGCGAGGCGCGCCTGAACTCGCGATTTGCTAACGTCAAATCGCTCAGACAGGGCAGGCGCTTAAGACCTCGCCCCGGCCACCTGTCGGCATGCTTGACGGGGCCCGCAGGGCGCATCGGCGCAGTCCTTTCCCTGCAAGCAATGTCCTGCTCGCCTTCCCTTTCGAGCAGTTTCCCCACTTCCCTGTCATCCCTAGAATCCGCCGCTGGTGCTCAACACACCCTCAACAGCGGCTGCCGCATCCGTTAGTCTTGCGGCATTTCTACTTCCATCGGTTTTGTCATTGTCTGTTTTTATGGACAATGCACAGCCTATGGTCGGGTAGCGCGCAGCCATGCAATACCTGGGTAACCGGGAAAAACTGCGGGCCGTTACTGTTGGCGGTGTTGAAGTGCCTGACCACCCTCTCAACAGGGGTGACTTTCAACGATTCAACAGAAGGCCATTTCCATGACCAAGCAAGCCCCTTCGCATTCCCAACACCCGCCTCCCCTCTGTTTTTACTACCACGGCAAACCGCTGCATGTGCAACACCACCAAGGAGAATGGTGGCTGCACAGCGGCGATGTGCTGGCGGTCACTGGCCGTCGGCTGGGAAGCCGCATGCAGCAATTACTGGCGGCAGACCCAAGCCACGAAAACACCGCAGTTACTGAAGACATCAAGCAATACTGGCCTGCGACTGCCCTGCTGCGCGCCCTGCGTCGTAGCGGCAAGCCGCTGGCGCGGCAGTTGCGTGACTGGTTGAACAGGCAGCTGCTACCGGCACTGGAGCAGATTCCGCCCAGTGCTCCGCGTTGGGAGCAGGCCCTGGCGCTGGCTGCGGAGGCCGGGGTGCAGGTGAGCCATGCGGTGCTACAGGCAGTATTGGCGCAGGGTGCGCGCTGGCAGCATTCGCACTGGTTGCTGACGCTGGATTACACGCCGGACAGCCCCTTGCGCCACGCTCATGGCCGTTTGCTGGGGCTGAACAGTTCGGCCACGCCCTTGCAGGCGCTGGCGCAGCAGATAGCCACGGAACAAGGCATTGCGGCAGATAATGGCGAGTTGCTAGGGCTGGCAACGGCCTGCCATCAGCAACTGCGTGGCCGCTTGCAGCGCCAGGCACGGCGGATGCTGCAGCCGGGCTAGGCATGCAGCAAGCATGAAAAAACCGGCAGCGGGCGCGTGACCCGGCTGCCGGTCTTGTATTGTGCTGAGTTTTATTTTTCTTCCAGATCGTATTTGCGGATCTTGTCGAACAGCGTGGTTTTGGCAATTTTCAGCACTTCGGCGGTTTTGGACACATTACCGCCCTGCTTGCGCAGTTCTTCGGCAATCATGCCCTTTTCAAACGATTCCACCGCCGCGTGCAAGGTGGGCTGGGTATCGGCCATGGCGTTGCCGGGCACCATTTTCAGGTCCAGCACAAAGCGGTCGGCCTGATTGCGCAGCTCGCGCACATTGCCCGGCCAGTGGTAGGCCATCAGGTCGCGGATGACTTCCGGGGTGATGGCCGGTGCCGAGCGGTTCATGCGTAGCGCGGACTGGGTGACAAAGTAGTCAAACAACAGCGGAATGTCCTCGCGCCGGGCGCGCAGCGGCGGCAGGTCCAGCGTCACCACGTTCAGGCGGAAGTACAGGTCGGCGCGGAATTTGTCTTCTTCGGCCAGCTTGGACAAATCGGCCTTGGTGGCGGCAATCACGCGAAAATCCACCGGAATCAGCCGGTTGGAACCCAGCCGCTCGATCACCCGCTCTTGCAGCACGCGCAGCAGCTTGATCTGCATCGGCATGCTCATGCTTTCGATTTCATCCAGAAACAGCGTGCCGTGCTGGGCATATTCAATCTTGCCGATGCGCTGCTTGCTGGCCCCGGAAAATGCCCCGGCTTCGTGGCCGAACATTTCGCTGTCGAACAGGGTTTCCGGCAGGCCGCCGCAGTTGAGCGCCACAAAGGGGCCGGTACGGCCGGACAGGTCGTGCAGGCAGCGCGCCAGCAGCTCCTTGCCGGCACCGGTTTCGCCGTTGATCAGCACATCGGTGGGGGTGGCGGCCACGCCCTGCACCAGGTGGCGCAGCTCGGCCATCACATTGGAGTTGCCAATCAGCCGGCTTTCCAGCCCGCCATAGGCGGCCAGTTGCTTGCGCAGCTGGCGCACTTCCAGCGCCAGGCGGCGTTTTTCCAGCGCGCGTTGCACCACCGACACCAGCACTTGCGGCAGGAAGGGCTTCTGGATGAAGTCGTAAGCGCCGTCGCGCATGGCCTGCACCGCCATGGCAATGTCGCCGTGGCCGGTAATCAGGATGACCGGCAGGTCGGGATCGTCGGCCAGCAGTTCCTGCATGAAGGCCAGGCCGTCCATGCCGGGCAGGCGGATGTCGCTGACGATGATGCCGGCAAAGTCACGGCCTATGCTGCGACGGGCTTTTTCCACCGAATCGAAGCCCTGGGCCTGGATGCCGTCCAGCCCCAGCGCCTGGACATAGCCCAGCTGCACGTCCTGATCGTCCTCGATCACCAGTACTTGTAGATTGCTCATGTGTTACTCCTGCTTGTTCTGTCTGAGCGTGATGGTGAATACCGCCCCGCCATCCGGGTGATTGTCGGCAGTCAGCATGCCGCCATAGGACTTGATGATGTCCGAGGACAGGGCCAGCCCCAGGCCCAGCCCGCTGGTTTTCTTGGTGGTGAAAAAGGGTTCGAAGATGTGGGCGCGTACTTCGTCGGTCAGGCCGCTGCCATTGTCGCGCACGCTGATGCGCACGGTGTCGCCCTGGCGCGACCAGTCGATGCTGATCTGTGCGTTGTCCACGCCGTTCAGCACATCAATGGCATTGCTGACGAGATTCACCAGTACCTGCTCCAGCCGCACGGCTTCACACAGCACCACAATATCCGCCGGTTCGGCGGGCAGCTGCAATGTGATATGCGTCTTTTTCAGCCGGTGGTTCAGCAGGAACAGGGCGTTTTCCACCGCCTGCGCCACCGCTACCGATTCGCGCTCGCCATTGGGGCGGCGGGCAAAGGATTTCAGCTGCTCGGTCAGCGCGCCCAGCCGCACCACGATGTCGGTGATGCGTTCCAGATTGGCCCGCGCGGTGGAGAGATCGTTGATTTCCAGAAAACGCACGGTATTGGCCGACAAGGCGGACAACGCCGCCAGCGGCTGGTTGATTTCATGGGCGATGCCGGTGGATAGCTGGCCGATGACTGCCAGGTTTTCGGTACGGATCAGCTCGTTCTGGAAGTTTTCCACCTGCCGTGCCGCCTGGATGCGTTCTTCGATTTCCTTTTTCAGGCTGGCATTGGCTTCGCGCAACTCGCTGCTGCGCTGCTCGACCTGCTCTTCCAGATGATCGTGTGCCAGTTGCAGATTGCGCCGCGCCTCGGCCTGCGCCTTCAGGTTCATGCGCCACAGCCGGACAGAATGCAGCAGCAGGCAGGCAAAGCCCACCGCCACTGCCACCGCCAGTGCGCGGGTCAGGGCCAGGCTGTGCAGCTCGTGGGTGTCGTTGAGCATGGTCAGCGTCATGCCGCTGACCGGGATGGTCTGGCTGATGGCCAGGTATTCGTGCCGACTGCGGCCCTGCCCCATCTGCACCAGCATGGCCTGGCTGTTGAGCACGCTCTTGCGCTGCCAGATGGGCGGCTTGATCACCTGCTTGTTGTATTGCTGGGCTTTTTCCAGCGCCAGCCGCGCATCAAAACTGAGTGGCGTGGTGGCATGGTATTTCCACTCCGGCACGGAGGACAGCACCACCACGCCGTTGGAGTCGGACACCAGCAACGGCTCCACGATATTGCCCCACATGTGTTCCAGCTGTTCCAGCCCTATCTTGATGGCCACCACCCCCACCCGCTCCTGCCCCTGGTAAATGCCGGTTGCCAGATAAAAGCCGGTGGCATTGCCGGTGGTGCCAATGGCGTAATAGGTGCTGATGCGATTGGCCGCCGCCTGCTGAAAATAAGGCCGGTAAGCGATATTGCGGCCGACAAAACTGTCTTTTTGCTGCCAGTTGCTGGAGGCAATCACCTTGCCCGTCTTGTCCACCAGATATGCCTGCAAGGACCCGGCACCCTGATTCAGCCGCACCAGGTACTGGTTGGCACGCGCCAGTTGCCGGGCATCATCCGGCGTGGCCAGCGCTTCGCGCAGGGTGTCGTTATAGGATGCCGCCAGCGGCAGCAGGCCGAACTTGTCCACCTCGTGCTGCAGGAAACCGGCATTGCGCGCCACACGACGCACCGAATCCTGCTGGCGCTGTTGCAGTTGTTCCTGCCAGCTGACGGTGTACACCACCCAGGCGGACAACAAGGACAGCGCCATGGAGATCAGCAAATAAAGATAAAAACCGCTTCGTTTCATACGCACTCCGGGCCTGGCCCGTTTGGCTTGATTCACGTCGTCGCCCTGCGGCGGCTGGCTGGTGGTGGCTGGCATGCGGGCATTATCCCACAGCACGATGTCACTTTTTGCGCCGCAACATGCAAAGCAAAAAAACCACGCGGGCCATACCCGCGTGGCAAGGTCATGGCAGGGCCACGACGACCGAAAGGATAAAGAACAAGACAGCTAGAACACGTTGACCAGCACGATGGTGAACACCGCCATCACCAGCCGGGATACCGCATAGCCTACGGTATAGCCCACGGCAGGTACCTTGCTTTGCGCTGCGTCTTGCAATGCGCCCAGCGCGGCCGTGGTGGAGCGGGCACCGGCGCAAGCACCAAGCAGGATGCCGGGGTGGAACTTGAACACGAAGCGTCCCAGCAGCAGGCCGACAATCAGCGGCACCAGGGTAACCACGGCACCGGCAAACAGCAGGGTCAGGCCGTATTGTTGCAGGCCGGAAATGAAGCCAGGCGCGGCATTCAGGCCAATTACCGCAATAAAGCCGTTCAGGCCGACATTATTGAACACCCACAGTGCCGGGCCAGGAATCTTGCCGAAGGTACGCATGGTGGCACGCAGGTAACCACACACGATACCGGCCACGATGGAACCCACCGAAGTACCGAAGCTCAGCGGAATACCGGCCACATGCACGGTGATGGCACCCAGAATGCTGCCCACCACGATGCCGAAGCCCATGAAGGCCATGTCGGAGTTTTCCAGCGGACGGTCGGCATAGCCCAGTTCCTTGGCTACGGCCACCACGTCCTGCTTGGCACCCAGAATGGTCAGCACATCACCACGCTGCACCACCACATCATGCCCCATCGGCATGTCCAGCTCGCCACGGCTAAAGCGGGTAAGGAACAGGCCACGGCCCGGCTTGCCAAACAGCGTACTGGTGATTTCGCCCAGGGTTTTGCCAGCGTATTTGCGGCTGGTCACTACCAGGTCGAGCAGTTCGGTGGAGAAGTCCAGCAGCGGAACGTCCTTCACTTCCTTGCCAAAATGGTGCTGGTATTTCAGCAGTGCGGTCAGAGTGCCGGAAATGGCCACCACATCATTACGCTGGATGCGGGTAGTCCCTTCGCAATCCACAATCCTGGCACCCACGGCCTGACGCACGCGGCGCACAAAGATTTCGTGGTTGAACATGGCTTCCACTTCGGAAACCGTCTTGTCAAACAAGTCCACATTGCTCAGCAGGAAGGCACGGGCGGAAAACTCGCGGTAAGCAGTACTGCCCACGGTGTGGCCATTGCCGTTTTCCTTTTCATAGCTCTTGCACTCTTCGGCCAGATTGAAACCCAGCACTTTCGGGGCAAAGGTCGCCAGGAACCAGGCAGAGCCGGCAGTACCGAACGGGTAAGTCACGGCATAGGCCACCGGCATCAGCGCCATCGCCACTTTCACGCCGCCAGGCATCTGGTTGACCTGATTGAGCAAGTCGGTTGCCACGCCCAGCACGGTGGAGTTGGTATAGCCACCGGACAGCAGGCCGGCAGTCAGCGCTGCGTCGTAATGCAGCATCTTGCCCAGCAGGATGGCTGTAACCAGACCGGAGGCACACACCAGAATGGTGAAGAACACCTGCGAGATACCGTCACTCTTGAGTGCGCGGATGAACTGCGGGCCCACGGCATAGCCGACAGCAAACAGGAACATGGCAAAGAAGGTGGATTGCAGCACCGGCGGAATCACCAGATGCACCTGGCCAATCAGCAAACCGGCCAGCAAGGTGGAAGTCACCACCCCCAGGTTGAATTTGCCCAGACTGAGATTGCCCACCCAGAAGCCGACGGCGATGGTCAGATAAATCGCTATCTCCGGATACTTCTGCAGGGTATGAATGATGTAGTCCATGATAGACACCTTTGTATGGTCGACCACCGCCAGCCGGCTATCCGGCCCGGCGGAGGTCATCAGGCGCTTGCGCGCCTTTCAGCTGTTCATGCACCGCCCGACCGAGCGGTGCGTGCCCTTCTTAATATTGCGGCTTGTACAGTTGCGACTCGATCCAGGCACGGATATCACGCGGACGCTCCACCTGGGCCAGGCCGGAATCGAACATGTACTCGGCAATGCGTGCTGCCGTGGTCACTTCGGTTTCCAGAATCTGGTCCTGGCTGGGGAACAGCATGCTCTTGGCGCGCTGGGTCAGCGTGACCTGATCGGCGGTGGCATGGGCAGCCACGATGAAGCATTCGTCGTTCAGGCGGGTCGGGCGGCAGCAGTAAGTAGCCAGACCGATGGCCGGGTAGATGTAGAAGTTGTTGGCCTGACCCGGACGGAAGGTCTTGCCTTCGTAGTCAAAGTCGGGGAACTGCACGCCAGCGGCAAACAGCGCCTTGCCCTTGGACCAGGTGTAGGCTTCCTCAGCAGTACACTCGGCCTTGTGGGTGGGGTTGGACAGCGCAAAGATGATGGGCTGTTCGTTCAGCTCGCTCATCAGCTCGATCACCTCGCGGGTGAAGGCACGGGCCTTGGTGCTCACACCCACCAGCACGGTGGGCTTGAAGTCGCGGATGGCCTGCACAAAGTCCTTGCACGGCTTGGCCGGGCGGGCATACAGCTTCTGGGTTTCGGACAGGTCGGTACGGGAATGCTCGATCAGGCCGTTGATGTCGAACAGGGCCACCTGCTTGCGTGCATCGGCTTCGCTCAGGCCCAGGGTTTGCAGTTCGGCGCAGAACAGCTTGGCAATGCCAAGACCGGCAGAACCCGCACCCAGGAACATCACGCGCTGGTCGGTCAGCTTGCCGCCGGTAATGTTCATGCCGGCTGCAATACCTGCCAGTGCCACGCTGGCCGTGCCCTGGATGTCGTCGTTGTAGCAGAGGATCTTGTCTTTGTAGCGATCCAGCATGCGGATGGCGTCGGTACCCTTCCAGTCTTCAAAATGCACGCAGCAGTTGGGGAACACTTCCTGCACGGCCTGGATGAATTCTTCGGTCAGTTCGTCCAGCTCGGCTTCGGAAACCGGGGCTTCGCGGGTACCCATGTAGAAGGGGTCGGCGCGCAGGGTTTCATTGGTGGTACCGATGTCGAACAGCACCGGCAGCAGGCCGGTCGGCGGTACGGCAGCGCAAGCGGTGTACAGTTGCAGCTTGCCAATCGGAATACCCATGCCGTTGGCACCGATGTCGCCCAGGCCCAGAATGCGACCGCCGGTGGATACGCAGATGAAGCGCACGTCTTTTTCCGGCCAGTTGCGCAGTACTTCAGCCATGCGGCCCTTCATGTAACGGGTGATGTACATGCCACGGGCGCGGCGGTAGTTGTTACCGAAGGTTTCGCAGGCATCGGCTACGGTCGGGTCGTACAGTACCGGGATGAAGCGTTTCGGGTCGGACATCACCGTCTTGTAGAACACGGTTTCGTTACGGTCTTCCAGGCCGATCAAATAGGTGTAGCGTTCCAGATCGTCCGCTTTTTCATCCAGATGCGCCATGACGCGCTCAACCTGACGGTCCAGGTTTTCCACCGCATGCGGCAGCAAACCTTCCAGGCCCAGCTGGCGACGCTCTTCCACGCTGTAGGCCGTGCCCTTGTTCAGCTTGGGTTCATGCAGCAGCGGCATGCCGCCTTGTACGCCCTTGGCGCTCAGTTTGTCATTCTTGACGGAAGTGTTCTTTACAGTCATGGCAATCTCCAGTTTGTATCGAATGGGTGAGATGAAAACGTCTCAGCTGCCCTTCTTATTGCAACTGGTGTGCCAGCCTTTCCGCCCTTTGAAATTTTTTTAGATCATTGATTTTTATGGGTTTTTATTTACTCAAAAAACCATACTCACGTCAGGCCGTACTTTGCCCCGTACGGCGGGTGCGGAAGTCCGTACTTTGTTTGTGGGCTTTATGCAAACATGAAAAAACCCGGCCAGCCAATGAAGGCTGCCGGGCTTGCGCTACTGCGAAGTAGGCGCACGAATGGTGCGGCTGCGCATGCCACCGCAGCCAGCAGATGACTCAGAAGCGGCCAAACAGCACGCCGGTGCGCTGGTCCTTTGTCATGGTGTAAATGGCCTGCGTGCCTGGCTTTTCTTCACCCATGCCGGGGCTGTGCAGCGGCATGCCGGGGGCGGACAAGCCCACCACGTCGGCTTTGCTGGCCATCAGCTGCCTGATGGCAGCCACCGGCACATGGCCTTCAATGGTGTAGCGGCCAATCCGAGCAGTGTGGCAGCTGCCAAGGCCGGGCGTGACGCCCATTTGCTGCTTGATGGACTGCATGTCATCGCGATTGATGGCGGTAACCTCAAAGCCCTGGTGCTTGAGGTAGCTGACATAGGCCTCGCAGCAGCTGCAACTGGGGCTTTTGTATAGCGTGACCGGGGTAGCGGCAAAAACGGAAGTACTGAATGCGCCGATCAATACGGCAATAACGCGGGTGCGGATAGTGGCCATGGTGGCCCTCCTTCTGGCAATGACAATGATTAGATTGACCGGCAACAAGCCGGCAAAATGGAAAATGCTGTCAGGCCAGTACAGGGGGGCGGTGCGGCGGAGAAAGGGTGATGCCAGCCAGCGTGGCAGGCTGGGTGGGCACAAAAATACCGCCGGTGGCTAACGGGGCGGCAGACCAGTTGGCAAGCTGGGACAAGGCAGGTGCGCACAGCTGCACGCAGCCCGCGCCACCACACAACATGCCATGCGCCGCTTTTGCATGGCCGGCATGTTCCGGCATCTTGCCTGCTGTTTTGTCGTGGCAGCTGGCATGGGCCATGCAGTCAGCGGAGGTGATAGCCGCACCGGCCATGGCCATGTCGGCACTTGCCGCCAGCACATTGAGTGCCGGAAGCGCGAGCAGAAGCATGAGCAGGAAACGGTACAGGGCTTTCATGGCTGGCAAGATAGCACTGCCAGGTGGCACAGGTGAATGCAGGATGGTGTTTTGCTTGTGAATGGTTGATCTGGATCAGTCGAGCACATGGTCAACCGGCATAAACAAAAGCCACCCGATTGATCAAGGGCATCAACACCACCACCCCATGTCGGGTATATGCATACCAGCTACCCGGTGCAGAGACGGCACGGTCGATTTCTCTGGTGACCCCGGCTTTGATTGGAATGCCGAAACCATACTGGTTCAGATAATTCCCCAGTAATGGCCCGGCTATTGTTTGTGAAGCACCCTCCCCCTCAAACCACTCACGATGACCGTGCAAGGGGGTAGCTTCCCACTCCAGCTCCGGAAGCAGGCTATTCGGGTTCTTGCGGGCCAGATGCGGGGGAAGCTCATACAAGACCACTCCCGTCTCGTTACCTCCGGGGCCAAAACCCCAGGAGTCGGTTTCCGCGTACAGAACCTTCTGCACCCCCAGCTGTGGCGGCAGCAGCGATAAATGGTTTGGTGCGGCAAACACCCACACGGCAGCGATCAGGCCAATACATAGAAACAGGCAGGACAACACGCACACCCACGTTTGACGATTCATATGTCTATCAATGCACGCATGGAAATTCGCTCAGGCAGATGCAAATCCTTCATTACCTAGAACCAGCAACTTTCACCCTGAACCGACAGAACAATATCAAATCAACAACGATTGCAAAAACAATAAAGGCAATATCACCAGCCATGGAGTCACCTGCCTTTTGACGTTTGGCTTCATACTTCAAAACCGCACTATCATAAGGCACCACAACAACACCATCCGCCTCAATGGAAAACACCACCCTATCCTGTATGCCACTCATACCAACCCAGCCCAGTTTTATTCTGGAACCAACTTTATCGGCAAAATCCATCCGCCCAGGCTCATCGCAGCGTCCTTTGAAAAAACACAAACTACAACTCGAATAGCCAGCTCCGGCAGTTGGCGCACAATAATAAAAATGATTATCGCCCAGCAAAATTCCGGAATTTCCGGCAGTCCGCTTTCCTGGCCTGTACTGAACTGCGCCCGTTGAATATTTGATATCTGATTTATGTGGTGTGTGATACCTGGAATACAAAACCCAATCATTCCAAGCATTACCGACTGCAAAAAAATTGACTCCCACCACAACAATCATCAACGCAAGTCTTGCAAACATTTATCTTCCTGACTGCCAAGTCAAATTGCCTTGCCGATTAACCATTATTCGACATGCATGGCATCCACTTCAAAAACAAGCACCAGCCAAACCGCAGCCAGAGATAACCAGACCAATTGGTGAGAAAATGGCAGCTAAAACAGTAACAATCGCCACCCAATCTTCACGTACGCGACCTTCTTGTTTTCTGAGCAAGAATGCGCAAACAAATGCCAGCGAACCTGGGAGAAACAGAAAAACAGGGATTACCAAGTTTTCCGCAATAATGATTAGTTCCGGTTTAGGTCTGACAGGTGGTGTTCTTGCCCAGAAAAATGCATAGGCAAGCATAAGGGTTGCAATCAGCACAATAACCAGTGCAACACATTGCAAGATCTTATTTGTGAAGTAAACTTTCGCAAGCACAAAGCTTTTTCTGACAAGAAATGCATAGCCAAAGACCAAGGACAAAATAACAAACAGCTCTTTTATCATCTTGCATTACCAATAATAACCACTATCAACCTTAAGAAACAGCCACTTGCAAAACCAACATTAAAACAATATGCAGTAGCGTCTTTTACTTACTCTTCAGCACCAAACAGCCAATACAAACCAAAAACACACCTAATAGCAAATAGACAATACCTGCCGAAGCGCCACTACAGCAAAACTAAAAAACTGCGAAAGCAACAGCGAGAGGCCGCATATCGCCTTGCAACTACTCCATCCGTATGCATTGCGCCACCAATCAATATGTCACTGCCATCTGCAATACCGAACACACCAAGAATCAAAACACACCAAGCCAAGACAGTGCTGTCACGATACATACTTGACCTCGCTGCATTTAATCAACAAGCAATTACGATTAAGCTTGGCCGGTAGCGAGCGAAGCGTCTGACCAACAGCAGTCACTTTGGCGTATTAGTCTGAAAGAATTTATACGCTTGAATCCGAAACGAGGGTTTCGCTCACGCCGTGTTGCCTGGTAGGTGTCTTTTCAAGCGACAGGAGATGAATGCCTTCAATAATTGGTAAACCGACACCAGCCGACAAGGGATATTCCGCCACCTCCCCGGTAAGTACATAACCACGACGCTGGTAGAATGCCAGGAGTTCTGGACGAGAAGACAGAACCGACATTCTGAATACCGATGCCTTTAAATGCTCTGTAGCGTATGCCTCTGCATGGAGCAGCATCTGCTTACCAAGACCTTGGGCCTGCATGCCGGGATGGGTCGCCAGCATGCCAATGTAAGCGCCAGACTGACCACCTTGCACATGTACACAAGCGACAATTTCAGCCGCGTGGCACAACAGCAGAACCGTGGACTGCTCGTGAAACAGAGAAAGAACCTGCGACACGTTAATTCTTTCACCAGCAATCAGATTTGCTTCGTGAGTCCAGCCTGCCTCTTGCGGCGAGGGACGGTAGGCTCGGTTCACAAGAGTTGCAATTTCTTGGGCATCGGCCTCACCGGCAATACGTAGTTCAAATGACATTCGCGCTTTCATGGCTTAAGCCGGTTAACCGTTATTTGCGAACAGAGATGTTCAGAGTATGGCTGACGATACGGGCTGCATTGGAAGGTCAGCAAGGCCTTCATGACATTGAGATTATCTGATGCAATCCCTCTACTCAAGTAACAATCACGCGGACAGTGCAGTAGAAATCCGCTCGCGCGGATGATGATTTAAGTACCGCTTCCGCGCGGCCGACGGGAAAGGGATCTTTGCTTGGCCAAAGATTCCCACTACGGGAAAAGCTAGCCACATCATATGGCCTGCAGCTACCCGAGAGGGCCCGTCCGGCGCGAGGCGCGCCTGAACTCGCGATTTGCTAACGTCAAATCGCTCAGACATTGCAGGCGATTACTTACCTCGCCCCGGCCACCTGTCTGCATGCTTGACGGGGCCGGTGGGCGCGTTGGTGCGGTGTTTCTCTGATCAGGAACACTTGTCGGAGCTGACCCAATCCCGTCAGCGCGAGCCGACGCAGAGGTGCCGCTCAGGGTCTTAAGCGGTCGGCTGTCCGCAGCGGCGCGACGCTAGCGCG
>NZ_JAYSDA010000045.1:0-12966 GCF_041914625.1 Aquitalea pelogenes
CCACCGAGAAGAGCGGTATCGAGTGGTACTGAGGCAGGGCGCTGCAACACCTGCGACGGCGTTGCGACGTCGGCTGAAGGGCAGGTGAGATGTGGATCAACAAGGGCTGCCATGGCAGCCCTTGTTGCGTGGTGGCGGCAGAATCAGGCCAGGCCCAGTTCCGCGGCATGGTCGCGGCATAATGCCTGTCCGGCCGCGTAGCCTGCCTGATACATCTGCGACAGGTTGGAGTAGGACCAGTCCAGCTCCTGCTCGCGCTGTTCCGGACGGATGAACTTGTCATAGGCCACGCGCAGCAACTTGGTGCGCGGCTTGCCCTCGGCATCCTTGTTATGCAGGGCCTCGAACAGCTTCAGGTCATCTCGGGCAATTTCAGTCAGCGGGGTGATGATGGATTGCACCCAGGCGTCGTACAGATCGCGCGGCGGATGCAGGATCTCTTCGCTGCCCAGTACATCGAATACCACGGTGGTATCGATATAAGGGTGATCCTGGAACAGGCGCTTGAAGTTGAGGGTGTCAATGGCAGCGCCTTCGATGTAGTAATCACCATCCAGCAGGTAAGGCGGATAGATCAGCGGGAAGGACAGCGCGGCCAGAAAATGTTCGTGATTGATCTGCTGCTTGTTCCAGCAATCCATGCGCTTTTTGCTGAGGTTGTAGGCATTCAGATAAAACTGCGGCTTGATGTCCGCCAGTCTGGCAAAGTCCACTACCTGGTCGATAAACGGTACATGTGCGCACAGGCCTTGGCTTTTGGCGTTCAGATCGCTGGGGCAGAGCGTGGCCATCAGCCAGCTACTCCAGTCTGCCGCCAGCCGTTGTAGGGGGCCCTGGTCTGCCTGGGCCTGGATGGCTTGCAGTACCGGATTGGCCTGCTGCCACTGGCGCCACAGGTCGGCCAGCGGGCCGGGTTTGTTGAATACCTTGAAGTTGACCGGGAAGACAGAGTACAGCGCATCGGCAACGCCCATGTCGGCCAGTTTTTCCAGCGCGGCTTTCGGCTCCTGCCCTTTGGCGGCGGTATAGAGCAAGCCGACAATGGCACCCGCACCCGAGGTGGAAATGATGTCGAACTCCACACCCGCTTCGATGAAGGCTACCAGCGAACCTGCCATCAAGGTGGCGTTAGGGGCGCCGCCGCCCAGTACCAGCGCCAGCGATTTCTTCTTGCTGCTCATGTCTGCCACTCCTGCATGGGAAATAATCAGAATTATGCTTTATGAATTGTGAATTTTCTTTGATTTGTTAAGAAAATTCTTAGAAGGAGCTGTCTGTTTGGCTACGTGGTTTTACCATGTACCTTGCAATACACAATAGCTGGAACTAGAATCCGGTCTGACCTTGCGTTGGGCACGTCAAACTATCGTGCAATGCAAGGTAGGGGTGAAACATGAAAACACAGTTGAAGAAGGGCACGCTCGACATGTGTGTGCTGGCTGCATTGGCGGCAGGGGACAGTTACGCCTACGAATTGGTGAGCATCCTGTCGCGCAGCATGGAGGTGAGTGAGGGAACCATGTATCCCCTGATGCGCCGCCTGCAGGCCGAGGCCTGGGTATCGACTTATCTGGTGGAGTCGGCCAGCGGGCCATCGCGCAAGTACTACACCTTGACGGCAGAAGGCCGACGCCAGCTGGCACTGATGCAACAGGAATGGCAGGAGTTTGTCGGCGACGTAAACAGTGTGTTGCAACTGGCCGCAGGCCGGGCCACGGGAGAAACAGCATGAACCAACAGGAATTCATCCGTCAGTTGAAGGACGCACTGGCGCGACTGCCGCAGCAAGAGAGACAGGAAATCATCGCCGATTATCAGGAATATTTCCGCGATGGACTGGCTGCAGGCCGAAGTGAGGCGGACATTGCCGCAGGCCTGGGTGACCCGCAGCAACTGGCGCGGGAACTGATGGCGCGTCACCACATTGCCCGCTGGGAGGATCGCAAGACGCTCGGCAACCTGTTTGCCGTGGTGGGCGCCATTGCCGGCATGGGCCTGATCAACTTCCTGTTGGCCGTTCCCTTCCTGTTTTATCTGTGGATGCTGACCATGGCGGCACTGGCGTCCACCGGCATCCTGATTGGCGGTCTGGTGCTGTTTGGCACCCTGGCGTGCAATGAGCTGTTCGGCTGGCCGGCCATCCACGAATCCCGTGATGTCCGGGCCATCTGGTCCGATTTTGCCCAGGGCGGCCCGGCGGGCAACATTCATATCCGTGGCCGTAATGGCGAAACGGTTGATGTGGTGCGCGAGGCGTCGTCCGGCCGGGCCAGCATCCATATCCAGTCCAGTGATGGCACGGTCAGCCTGGAGCGCAATGCCAGCGAGGCGCTTGGCCGGCTGCAGATCAAGGATGAAACCGGGCAGGTGGATATCGGTGGTCTGGACTGGGGCCTCAGCCGCCATGGCATGCTGCTGACCGGCTTGTTATTGATGGCGCTGGGTGGTGGCGGCTTGTTTCTATGCTACTTGCTGGCGCGCTGGACCTGGCATGGCTTGCTGGCCTATGGCCGTTACCAGCTGGGTTTGCTGGACAAGGCCAGGGGGAGGGATGTCTGACTAGTCTGGAGTGACAAGCAAAAACGGACCCGCGGGTCCGTTTTGCATGGTGATGACGCTGAGAGCCTCAATGGCCGTCGTAGGAGCAGACGGTGAAGACATCCAGCCCGCTATCGCGGATCAGCTTGCCACCGCCCAGTTCCGGCAGCTCGATGATGGCGGCGGCTTCCAGTACATCCGCCCCCAGTTTTTTCAGCAGATTGTAACCGGCCATCATGGTGCCGCCGGTGGCGACCAGATCGTCGATCAGCACTACCCGGTCACCCGCCTTGCAGGCATCGGTGTGGATTTCCACCGTGGCATTGCCGTATTCCAGCTCGTATTCTTCTGCCACCGTGGTGAATGGCAGCTTGCCTTTCTTGCGGATGGGTACGAAGCCGACATTCAGTTCGTAAGCCAGTACCGAGCCGATGATGAAGCCACGTGCGTCCAGCCCGGCAATCAGATCCACCTTTTCCAGCATGTAGCGATGCACATAGATATCGATCAGCATGCGGAAGGTTTTCGGGTTTTGCAGCAGCGGGGTGATGTCGCGGAACATCACGCCCTGGCTGGGCCAGTTGGGCACGGTGCGGATCCAGCCTTTCAGATAGCTGGAATAGTCGAGATTGCTGAGATTTTCCATGGCGCTATTGTACTTTCAAATGAAGCGACCGTGTTTGCTGTCGCACAAAGCAAAAAGGCCCGCCGCACCACGCAGCAGGCCTTGAGTGACCGGATCAGGATCAGGCAAAGAATGCCAGCTTGAAGATCCACAGTGCGGCAATCACCACGACCGCCGGTTTCAGGTCGGCAAAGCGGCCAGCCAGAATCTTGATCACAGCATAGCTGATGAAGCCAAAAGCGATACCGTCGGCAATCGAGAAGGTAAACGGCATGGCCAGTGCAGTCATCACCGCAGGGGCGGACTCGGTCAGGTCGCTCCAGTCGATTTCCGCCAGACCGCGTGCCATCAGCACGGCAACATAGCACAGGGCCGGTGCGGTGGCGTAGGCCGGTACGGTTTTGGCCAGCGGGGAAATCCACAGGCAGGCCAGGAACAGGATGGCCACCACGGTGGCGGTCAGGCCGGTACGACCACCCACGGCGGTGCCGGCGGCGGATTCGATATAGGCGGTGGTGGAGGAGGTGCCCATGATGGCACCGGCAGTGATGGCCACCGAGTCAGCCAGCAAGGCGCGCTTCAGGCGCGGCAGCTTGCCGTCCTTGTCCAGCAGGCCGGCGCGGTGCGACACACCCACCAGCGTGCCGGTGGTGTCAAACAGGTCGACAAAGAAGAACACGAAGATCACGCCCACCAGACCGGCGCTCATGGCACCGTGCAGATCCATCTTCATGAAGGTGGGTTCCATGCTCGGTACCGGAGCGAAGATGCCTTCAAACTTGGACAGGCCCAGCGCGATGGACAGTGCGGTCACCACCAGGATGCCGATGATGATGGAGCCCGGCACCTTGCGGTATTCCAGCGCCACGATCAGGAAGAAGCCCAGAATGGCCAGCAGGGTGGTCGGATTGTGGATGTTGCCCAGCGTCAGGTAAGTGGCCGGATGCGCAGCAATCACGCCGGCATCTTTCAGCGCGATGATGGCCAGGAACATGCCGACACCGGCAGAAATGGCAAACTTGAGCGAACGCGGAATGGCGTTGACGATGGCTTCACGCACCTTGAACAGGCTGACAGCCAGGAACACGATGCCGGAAATGAATACCGCACCCAGAGCCGCTTGCCAGGGGATCCCCATGCCCTTGACCACGCTGAAGGTGAAATAAGCATTCAGGCCCATGCCCGGTGCCAGTGCCATCGGATAATTGGCTACCAGACCCATGATGGCGGTGCCAAGTGCAGCGGCCAGGCAGGTCGCCACGAAGACTGCGTTCAGGTCCATGCCGGTGGCCGACAGGATCAGCGGATTGACCAGGATGATGTACGCCATGGTCAGGAAAGTGGTGAAGCCGGCAATGACTTCGGTCTTGACCGAAGTGCCGTGTTCCCTCAGCTTGAAAAAGCTTTCCAGTATTTGCATGTCAGAGATGCTCCGAGCCTTGTTATGGTTTGGTGAAGACGCGCGATTTTACTTCGGTGTGAAGACAAATACCTAAATCTTGACATGAAGATACTTTTGCACTTAACCGGAAAAGCAGTCTGTGGTATTCTGAAAAATTACCCTTTCTTTGGCAGGAAGCGCGTTTGATGACCAAAGCAGTCGGGAACATCTATATCGTAGTGGCCCCGTCCGGTGCCGGCAAAACCTCTTTAGTGTCTGCCCTGTTGCAGGCCGAACCTGCGGTGGAGTTGTCCATCTCCTACACCACGCGTGCGGCCCGCACCGGTGAAGTGGATGGTCAGCATTATCATTTTGTCGATCATGCGACTTTCCAGTCCATGATTTCCGCCGGTGACTTCCTGGAATATGCCGAAGTGTATGGCAATTTCTACGGCACCAGCGTGCGCTGGCTGCAAAGCCGCCTGGAAGAGGGGCGCGACATCCTGCTGGAAATCGACTGGCAAGGGGCGGAGCAGGTGCGCAAGGTTTTCCCCGAGGCACTTGGCATTTTCATTCTGCCGCCGTCCATCGAAGAGCTGGAACGCCGCCTGCGCGGTCGTGGCACGGATACCGAAGAAGTCATTCTGCGTCGCCTGGCCTCTGCCCGCTCGGAAATCGACAAGGTCGCAGAATACGACTACATCGTGGTCAACGATGACTTCGAACGCGCCCGGCTGGACCTGATCAGTATTTTCCGTGCACGCCGCCTGCGTGCTGCCGTGCAAGTGGCACGGCTGGCTCCGGCACTGGCGCGCATGGGCGTGCAGCGCAGCTAGCACGCATTGGTTGCCCCGGCAAAACTCGATATAGTTAAACGCATTGCGTTTCATTCATGAAAGAAATCACATGGCACGTATTACCGTAGATGACTGCCTGGATCGTATCCAGAACCGTTTTGACCTGACCCTGGCTGCAGCTTACCGCGCCCGTCAGGTAGCCTCCGGTGCCACCGCCTTTGTGGATGCCGGCCGTCATAAGCCTACCGTGGTTGCGCTGCGTGAAATCGCGGCTGGCCATGTTGGTCGTGAAGTCCTGACGCGCAACAAGGGCTGATCTGGGTGGTGGCGGAGCGAAGCATGGAGACCGGAGTTCAGAGCGTCATCGACTACAACGCACTGATCGAGCGCGAAGCCGTGGCCTTTTTCGAGGCGGCGGCGCGCTACCTGAAGCCGGAAGACGTGCAACTGCTGCGCCAGGCATTCGAAGTCAGTCGTGAAGCGCACGAAGGCCAGACGCGCAAGAGCGGCGAACCTTACATCACCCACCCGCTGGCCGTAGCCACCATGCTGACCGACTGGCGGCTGGATGTGCAGGGCCTCGCGGCGGCGTTGCTGCATGATGTGCTGGAAGACACCGGGGTGACCAAGCCCACCCTGGTGGAGAAGTTCGGCAAGGTGGTGGCCGACCTGGTGGACGGCCTCTCCAAGCTGGAAAGGCTGGAATACCAGACCAAGGAAACCGCCCAGGCGGAAAACTTCCGCAAGATGGTGCTGGCCATGGCGCGCGACATCCGCGTCATCATCGTCAAGCTGGCTGACCGGCTGCACAATATGCGCACGCTGGACTCCATGCGCGAGGACAAGCGCCAGCGCATTGCGCTGGAAACGCTGGAAATCTACGCGCCGATTGCCAACCGCATCGGTCAGAACAAGGTGTACCGCGAACTGCAGGATCTGGCCTTCAAGCACCTGCATCCGCATCGCTACAGCGTACTGTCCAAGGCAGTGCGTGCCGCACGCGGTAATCGCCGCGAAGTGGTCAACAAAATCCTGAAAACTGTCAGCCAGCGGCTGGTGGAAAGCAATATCGAAGCCACCATCAAGGGGCGCGAGAAAAACCTGTACAGCATCTACAAGAAAATGCAGGAAAAACACCTGTCGTTTTCCGAGGTGCTGGATATTTACGGTTTCCGCGTGGTGGTGAACGACATTCCCAGTTGCTATCTGGCGCTGGGTGCCCTGCACAGTCTGTACAAACCCATTCCGGGCAAGTTCAAGGATTACATCGCCATTCCCAAGGGCAATGGCTACCAGAGTCTGCACACCACCTTGTTCGGCCCGTACGGCACGCCGGTGGAAATGCAGATCCGCACCCGTGAAATGAACGGTGTGGCCGAAGCCGGTGTGGCTTCGCACTGGATGTACAAGAGCGGCGATGCCGGCATCAATACTGCCCAGCAGCGCACGCACCAGTGGTTGCAAAGCCTGCTGGACATGCAGGAGGAGAGTGACGACGCCGTCGAATTCCTCGAGCACATCAAGATCGACCTGTTCCCGGACGAAGTGTACGTGTTCACCCCCAAGGGCAAGATCATGGTGCTGCCGCAAGGCTCCACCCCGGTCGACTTTGCCTATGCCGTACATACCGACGTCGGCCATCGCTGTATTGCCGCGCGCGTCAATCATGTGCTGATGCCCCTGCGCACCGTGCTGCGCAATGGCGATACGGTGGAAGTCATCACCTCCACCCAGGCCAAGCCCAACCCGTCCTGGCTCACCTTCGTGCAGAGTGGTCGTGCGCGCTCCGGCATTCGCAATTATCTGAAGAGCCTGCAGCGCGAAGAAGCTTCCACGCTGGGTGAAAAACTGCTCAAGCAGGCGATTGGTGCCCTGGCGGTGTCACCGCTGCTGCTGGACGATGCACTCAAGGCCGAGTACATGGCGGTGCATGGCGACAAGCTGCAAGGCTTTGCCGAAGTGCTGGCAGAAATCGGCGCCGGCAAGCTGCTGCCCATTGCCGTGGCACGCCGTCTGGTGGAGCTGGCGGGTGAGCGTCTTGGCGAGGACGTCAAGGTTGGCCCTGTCACCATCCGTGGCAATGAAGGTGGAACGGTTCAGCTGTCCAGCTGTTGTAATCCGCTGCCGGGTGATGAAATCCTCGGTGTCATCACCAAGGGGCAGGGCCTGGTGATTCACCGGGTGGCTTGTCCGAATGTGCAGCGTGTCGATCATGACAAGCTGTTGAATGTGAACTGGGAAACCCAGCGCGACCGCATGTTCGGTGTCAGCGTCAGCGTGCTGGCGCGCAACGAGCGCGGTGCCCTGGCGGATATTGCCGCTGCCATTTCCCAGGCTTCGGCCAATATCGAAAGCGTGGACACGCAGGACACCCATGTGGGTGATGGCTTCATCCACATTCATTTCCGTTTGCAGGTGGAGAGTGTGGATCACCTCTCCCGCGTACTGAATGCCGTGCAAAGCCTGGTGGTGGTGCAGCGGACGGAGCGGAGATAACACATGCAATTGCGCATCAATGGTGAAATGAAAGAATTCGCCCGGTTGGCCACGGTGGCCGAGCTGGTGCAGGCGCTGGAGATTGGAGACAAGCGCATTGCCGTCGAGCTGAACGGAGAAATCGTACCGCGCAGCCAGCATGCCGTGATGGCCCTGGCCGACGGGGATGAGCTGGAAATCGTCGTTGCCGTTGGCGGCGGCTGACAATACCGTAGCAAGGAGTAGACAGTGCAGGATCAACTGGTCATCGCAGGCAAGGCATACAATTCCCGTTTGCTGGTTGGCACCGGCAAATACCGCGATTTCGAACAAACCGCCCAGGCGCTGGATGCCTCCGGTTGCGATATCGTCACCGTCGCCATCCGGCGCGTGAATCTGGGCCAAAACGCAGGCGAACCCAATCTGCTCGATTTTTTGCCGCGAAACCGTTACACTCTGCTCCCCAATACGGCGGGGTGTTATTCCGCCGAGGATGCCATCCGTACCTTGCGCCTTGCGCGCGAGCTGCTGGATGATCACCGGCTGGTGAAGCTGGAAGTGCTGGGTGATTCCGGCAATCTCTTCCCCAACGTCAAGGAAACCCTGAAAGCTGCCGAAGTGCTGGTAGCCGAAGGCTTTGATGTCATGGTGTATACCTCCGATGACCCGATCATTGCGCGTGAGCTCGAACAGATAGGCTGTTGCGCAATCATGCCGCTGGCCAGCCTGATTGGCTCCGGCATGGGCATTCTGAATCCGTGGAACCTGAAACTGATCATCGAGCAATCCAGTGTGCCGGTGCTGGTGGATGCCGGGGTGGGTACCGCCTCCGATGCGGCCATCGCCATGGAACTGGGTTGTGATGGCGTGCTGATGAATACCGCAATTGCCGCTGCCGGCAATCCGGTATTGATGGCGCATGCCATGAAACTGGCTGTCGAGGCTGGCCGTGCTGCCTACTGTGCAGAGCGGATGCCGAAACGTTTTTATAGCGCTGTACCAAGTTCTCCTAGTGAGGGGGTGATTTCTTCTCGCAAGCCGTGATGCACAAAAGCGCCACAAAAAGCTTGCCGGGAATGCTTCAGACTTTTACAAACTGCGTATTGTTGTTAAAATGCTGTTTTTTATAGGTTGCCCTATGGGCGCAGCCTAGAAATCTAAGGATACTTGAGTCAATGCCGAATATTCGCGTTAAAGAAAACGAGCCGTTCGAAGTCGCCATGCGTCGCTTCAAGCGCGCTGTAGAAAAAACCGGTCTGCTGACCGAACTGCGTGCTCGCGAGTTCTACGAAAAGCCGACCACCGAACGCAAGCGTAAGCACGCTGCTGCCGTTAAGCGCCACTACAAGCGCATTCGCAGCCAGATGCTGCCGCCGAAACTCTACTAAGAGTTGCATCGGTCATAAAGCGGGACCGCAGGCCATGCCTGCGGTTTTGCCATTTGTACTCCAGAATTCTCGCCATGTCTTGACATGGCCCTCCCGTGAGCACGACATGAGCCTCAAAGTCCGTATCAGCGATGATATGAAGTCCGCCATGAAGGCGAAGGAAACCGAGCGTCTGGCCGCAATTCGCCTGTTGATGGCAGCCATCAAGCAGAAGGAAGTGGACGAACGCATCGAGCTGGATGATGCCGCCATCGTGGTGGTGATCGACAAGATGCTCAAGCAGCGCCGTGATTCCATTTCCCAGTACGAAGCAGCTCAGCGCCAGGACCTGGCCGACAAGGAAAAAGCCGAAATGACTGTGCTGATGGCCTATATGCCGCAGCAACTGTCCGAGGCTGAAATCGACGAGCTGGTTGCCAAGGCCGTGGTCGATAGCGGTGCGGCTTCCATGCAGGACATGGGCAAGGTCATGGGCCTGTTGCGTCCCCAGCTGGCTGGTCGAGCCGATATGGCATTGGTTTCGACGCGTATCAAGGCCAGGCTCTCTGCCTGATCTCCGGCCGGTTGCCGCATGGTGCCGGTAATGTTTTTTCCGTGTAAGGCAGGTGTTCGGCGTTGATTCCACAGGACTTTGTTGATCAGTTGCTGTCCCGTGTCGATCTGGTCGACGTGGTGGATCGCTATGTCCCGCTGAAAAAGGCAGGCCAGAACTATCTGGCCTGCTGCCCGTTCCACAAGGAAAAATCCCCCTCTTTCACGGTAAGCCCCAGCAAACAGTTCTATCACTGCTTTGGCTGTGGTGCGCATGGCTCGGCCATCGGCTTTGTCATGGAGTATCAGGGGCTGGGCTTTGTCGACGCCGTCAAGCTGCTCGCCGAAAGTATCGGCATGCAAGTGCCGCAGGTGCGTACCGCCAACCCGGAAGCAAGCCGGGTGGCGCGCGAACGCCAGATGTCGCTGGAAGAAGCCATGCAATTGGCTGCCGGTTATTACAAGCAGCAGTTGAAGTCGGCCCCGGTTGCCATCAGTTACCTGAAAGGGCGCGGTGTCAGCGGCGAAGTGGCAGGTCGTTTCGGTCTGGGCTATGCCCCGGGTGAGTGGCAGAACCTGCAAGCTGTTTTTCCGCAGTATCAGGATGACAAGCTGGTGGATGCCGGCCTTGTCATTTTCAACGAGGAAAGCGGCAAGCGTTACGACCGTTTCCGTGAGCGGGTGATGTTTCCCATCCGCAACCAGCGTGGTGCCATCATCGGTTTTGGTGGTCGCGTGCTGGGCAAAGGGGAGCCGAAGTATCTGAACTCGCCGGAAACGGTGCTGTTTGAAAAAGGCCGTGAGCTGTACGGCCTGTACGAAGCCCGCCAGGCTATTCGCGAGAAGAACCGCGTACTGGTGGTTGAAGGTTATATGGATGTGGTGGCGCTGGCCCAGTACGGCATCAGCTATGCGGTTGCCACACTGGGAACGGCGACTACCGGTGAGCATGTGCGCAAGCTGATGCGCCATGCAGACCAGGTTTATTTCTGTTTTGACGGTGACAAGGCTGGCCAGAAGGCAGCCTGGCGTGCGCTGGAAAACAGCCTGCCGCAATTGCAGGATGGCAAGGCGCTGAATTTCCTGTTCTTGCCGTCAGAACACGACCCGGACAGTTATGTACGGGAGTTCGGTGCCGAGGCATTCGAACAACAGTTGGCAGAGCACAGCCTGCCACTGTCGGTTTACTTTACCCGCGAGCTGACAGGCCGCGTGGACATGAATACGCCGGAAGGGCGTGCCGACCTGATCAAACAGGCCAGCCCGCTTCTGGCACAGATTGCAGCACCGGCGCTTGGCTTCATGATCAGAAAGCGGCTGGCAGAACTTGCCGGCATGGACGTCGACGATTTCGACATGCTGACCACAGGCAAGAAGGCGCCGGAGCGCAAGGGCAAGCGGGAATACCGTTTGCCGGAGGAATCATATCGCCAGATCAACACGCCCATTGTTCACAAGCAGATCAAATGGCTGCTGATGAACCCGGCGTGGGCCTGCGATGTGAGTTTGCCGGACAGCCTGCCGCTGTCCGACGAGCTGGCCTGCTTTGCGATGTTGGCCGAAAGCGTGCAACAACACGAACAGCCGCCCAATACGGCGCAATTGATAGAGGGCTTGCGTGGCACCCCCTACGAAGGGCTGATCGACAGTGTATTGCACCAGGCCATGCAGGATCCGGACGAGTTTGCCGATCCCGGCGAGGATGACCGCATCCAGTTTCAGCATGGCAATGCCAGGCTGTTGAAAATGTTGCGTGAAGCCCAGGTGGAAAGGCTAAAACTGAAAGACCGTAATGAAGGTCTAAGTCCGGAAGAAAAAGCATTATTCAGGGAACTGCTCCGAGACCTGCTCGGCTCACCACCGTGAGCCCGGGTGGAAGTGACGTAGTTGTGTTATAATCAACTGTTTTTTTCGGCTTTTTTAAAGCAGGAAGCAAAATGGCGGCCTCTCCCGAAAATCAAAAAGATGTGCAGGACAACGAAGAACAGGTCATGAGCCTGGAAGAGCAGCGTAAACGGCTGCGCCAGCTGATTGCCCTGGGCAAGGAACGTGGTTATCTCACCTACGCCGAGATCAACGACCACCTTCCGGAAGATGTGTCCGATGCCGAACAGATTGAAAACATCGTCACGATGATTTCCGGTCTGGGCATCCAGGTTTATGACGAAGCACCGGACGCAGAAACCCTGCTGATGTCCGATGCCACGCCGGCCGTGGCCGACGAAGATGCGGTGGAAGAAGCCGAGGCGGCCCTGTCGTCGGTGGATTCCGAGTTTGGCCGCACCACCGACCCGGTGCGCATGTACATGCGTGAAATGGGTTCGGTCGAGCTGTTGACCCGCGAAGGCGAAATCGAAATTGCCAAGCGTATCGAAGACGGCCTCAAGCACATGATTCTGGCGATCTCGGCCTGTCCGGGTACGGTTGCCGAAGTGCTGGAGCTGGTCGAGCGCATTGGCAAGGAAGAAATCCGCGTTGATGAAGTGGTGGATGGTTTCATCGACCCCAACGCCGAAGCCGCTGAAGCAGCGGCGATCCCGTTTGCCGAGCCGGAAGTCGAAGAAGACGCCCTACTGGAAGATGAGGAAGAAGAGGCCGAGGACGACGAAGCCAGCGCCGAAGCCGCCAATCTGGCCAATCTGGAAGAACTCAAGCAGCAGACACTGGAGCACTTTGCCGGTGTGCGCATGATGTTCGACAAGATGGTCAAGGTACTGGAAAAAGAAGGCTCCAAGTCCAAGGCTTATCTGGAACTGCAAGACGCCATCACCACCGAATTCATGATGGTGCGCTTCTCCACCCGCCAGATCGAATCGCTGTGTGAATCGCTGCGCCGTCGCGTCAACGAAATCCGTACCTTCGAACGCGATATCCAGGATATCTGCGTGACGCGCGTGCGCATGGACCGCACTCACTTCATCAAGGTATTCCCCGGCAACGAAATCAACACCGCCTGGGTGGAAACCGAAATCGATTCCGGCAAGGCCTGGAGCGAGGCGCTGACCCGCTTCAAGTACGCCATCATCGAGAAGCAGACCAAGCTGTCCGAGCTGCAGGATCGCGCCATGCTGCCGATCAAGGAGCTCAAGGAAATCAACCGCCAGATGTCGGCGGGTGAATCCAAGGCGCGCCGTGCCAAGAAGGAAATGATCGAGGCCAACCTGCGTCTGGTGATTTCCATCGCCAAGAAGTACACCAACCGTGGCTTGCAGTTCCTCGACCTGATCCAGG
>NZ_JAYSDA010000046.1:0-10061 GCF_041914625.1 Aquitalea pelogenes
CGGAAGCGTCTACTTTCTTGGCAGCGTGCTTTTTGGCGTGATGCTTTTTCACAGCCTTTTTAGCCGGTGCGGAAGCGTCAGCAGCTTGGGCTTTCTGAGCGGAAGCGTCTACTTTCTTGGCAGCGTGCTTTTTGGCGTGATGCTTTTTCACAGCTTTTTTAGCCGGTGCGGAAGCGTCAGCAGCCTGGGCTTTCTGAGCGGAAGCTTCTACCTTCTTCACGCCTTTCTTGGCGTGGTGAATCTTGGCAGCTTTGGCTTTCGGTGCGGAAGCAGCAGCCGGAGCGGAAGCGTTGGTGGCGGCGAAACCAGCAGCGGAGCTCAGACCGAAGGCGGCAGACAAAACGAGCAGGGTCAGTTTTTTCATGTTGCGTTCTCCAATATCAAGTGGGGAGTGTTCTTTCCGAGACACCGCAGTGGTGTTTCCATGAGTCGTATCCTAGCCCTGCCCAATCTGGCCGTCTGTGAGTGCTATGTAAGGTCATGTAACGCTACGTACAGGGTTAGCGTCGCGTGACGGTCAGTACCTGATACACGCCACCAAACAGCGTCTCCTTGTGCCAGTCAAAATCTTCGGCCTGACTGGCATAACTGGAAATTTCATTGCGCCACAGCGCCTCGGCAAAGGGTTCCAGCACGCGGTTGACCCACTTGAGCAACCAGCCGATGGGCTGCCAAGGTGCGGGCTTGTGATAGTCGACAAACACGGCCTTGCCGCCAGTTGGCAGCTGGGAAAGCATGTTGTCGACAATGCGGTGCTTGAGATCGTCCGGCACTTCATGCAGTAAAAAGAAGCTGCAGATCAGGTCTGCCGGTTGTTCCAGCCGGTAGCTGGCGGCATCGGCCCGCTCCACGCGTGCCTGCGGGTAGCAGGCGAGCTTGCGCACACCATGTTCAACCTGCACCGGGGTGATATCGGTCAGAATGAATTCGCCATGCTTGCGCACCTTGGCCGCGGCTTTCTGTACCAGATCGCCATAGACATGCGCCACCTGCCACACCCGCATGCCGGGGCGGATTTGCTGCAAGTAGCGTTGCATCAGGCGCTGGTCATTGAGAAACAGCAGCGTGCTGACGACCAGGTTACGGTCGAGCAGCGCTGCGCGGCGCGGATTGACATAGGCCCAGTCGTAGACTTCGGTCATGTAGTCCGGCACCCCTTCGTAGTAGGGGTTGCACGGAAGCGGTGGGTGGTTGCGGCTCATGATGGCACCTCGGATTAGCTATTTGGCAACAAATTTTAGCAAATGCTAATATGCTTTCATTTGAGCTAAACCAAGCTTTGCCTTCATCCGCCAAGTACTGAAATGCAAAACGGCCCTGTCGGGCCGTTCAAGCAAGTGACTGATTCCGCAGCGTTCCCATCTGCTCATCAACCCCTTTCACTTTCCATCCGGCAAGCAAGAGGGGTCTGTCAGTCATCGGCTCGGGATACGGTTAATCTGCCAGCGTGAGCACCACGGGCGTATGGTCGGACGGGCGTTCCCATTTGCGCGGCGTCTTGTCGATGACACACTCCACCGCCCGCGCCTGCAGGGCCGGAGTAATCAGGATGTGGTCGATACGCACGCCCTTGTTGCGGCGGAACATCATGGCACGGTAATCCCACCAGCTGTACTGCTTGTCCTCCTGGTTGAACAGGCGGAAGCTGTCGGCCAGGCCCAGGCTGATCAGGCCACGGAACGCCGCGCGCTCCGGCGTGCTGCACAGTACTTGCTCGTGCCAGCTTTCCGGGTCGTATACATCGCGGTCCTCCGGGGCGATATTGTAGTCACCCAGCAGCGCCAGTTGCGGATGACGCGTCAGCTCATCGGCCACGTAGTCATGCAGTTTGCCCAGCCATTCCAGCTTGTACGGGTACTTCGGCGAATCAACCGCCTCGCCATTGACGAAGTAGCCACAAATCACGCGCACGCCGTTTACCGTGGCAGCAATCACCCGGCGTTGCGGGTCGTCATAGCCGGGAATACCTTGCACCACATCGTCCAGCTGCAAGGGCGCGCGTACCAGAATGGCCACGCCGTTATAGGTTTTCTGGCCGAACCAGGCGGCGCGATAGCCGGCGGCCTCGATCTCGGCCAGCGGAAACACATCCTGATCCATTTTCAATTCCTGCAGGCACAGCACGTCTACCGGGCTTTGCGCAAGCCATTCCAGCACCTGAGGCAGACGGACCTTGAGTGAGTTGACGTTCCAGGTGGCTAATTGCATATCTTCAGTTCTCGTTTACTTAGGGCAGCCGCTCGTAGCGGCGGCTGCATCTGAATCAGAAATCACGACGACTGCCGGCAAGGCGCAAACATGTCCAGTTGCTTGTTATAAACACTGGTATGCACGCCCAGCACACCCAGCAGCGAGTGGAACAGGTTGTCGTGGGAATACGGCTCGGCCTTGCGACCTTCCAGACAGCGCTGGTTCAGCCCGACTTCCTGCTGGAAGCTGTCGGAGAACCACATCATCGCACCAATATGCTTTTGCGCCTCCGGCGCCAGCAGATACGGCGTACCGTGCAGATACATGCCGTTTTCGCCCAGCGATTCGCCATGGTCGGACATGTAAAGCATGCCGGTGTTATAGCGCTGCTGGTTGGCACGCAGGAAATCTATCAGGCCGGACAGCACCGTGTCGGTATACAGGATGGTGTTGTCAAAACCGTTGACGATCTGCTCGCGCGGGCAGCGTGACAGCTCGCTGGTCTGGCATACCGGCTTGAACTGCTCCATGGATGGCGGATAACGCTTGTAATAGGCCGGGCCATGGCTGCCCATCTGGTGCAGCACCAGCACGATGTCGCGGTCGGACTGGTCAATCTTCTGCTGCAGGTTCTGCAGCAGGATTTCATCCCAGCACTCGCCAGTACTGCACAGCTTGTCGTCCTTGCTGGTGGTGACATCTTCCAGCGTCACCCGGTTGCACACATCCTTGCAGCCGGACTGGTTATCCCGCCAGATCACGTTATAACCGGCACGCTTGAGCACATCCAGCACGTTTTCCTGACGTGCTGCCTTGTCCCCGCTGTAATTGTCACGCCCGATATCGGAGAACATGCAGGGTACCGAGACAGCCGTTTCGGTACCGCAGGAATGGACATTGGGCAGGTTGATCAAACCCGGCTGCGCCGACAGTTTCGGATTGGTGTTGCGCGGATAACCGTTGAGCGAAAAATGATCGGCGCGGGCGGTTTCTCCCACCACCAGCACGAAGACTGTCTTGCGCTTGTGCTGCTGCCAGCTGGCATCGCGTTTGGCATCTTCACCCAGCGGGCTGACCACAATGGGGCCGCTATTGTAGTGGTCCTGGATATAACCGTTAGTGGCCTGGATATAGTTGAAGGGCGTCAGGTAATGGCGCAGCTGACGGTTATTGCGGAACAAGGACGCAAAATCCTGATACGCCGCAAAGGCAATGCCCACCAGCACCGCCGCCGATACCAGCAGGGTCAGCAGCCTCACCCCGCCCTCACGCAACGGGGAGCGCCACTGGATATGGCGCGTAAACAGCCACCAGCCGGGCAGCAGGCCCAACAGCACGACAAACAGCGCCATTTTCATGGTCAGCAGATCGCGCACTTCCTTGTGATCAGTCTGTACCGCGTTCTGCACCATGTGCACATCAATCATCACCCCATACTGGTTCATGAAATAGGTAATGAACGAAGTCGTCAGCAATAACAGGGCAATCAGCGGCTTGCCGATATAAGGCCAGTTGAATAGCGACAGCACGAGGTTGTAAAACGCCGTCACCAGCAGGAAGGATTCCAGCAGCAGTTTGATGCCATGGCCATCCAGCGGGCCGACAATGCGCAACATCTCGCGCCAGAATGGCAGGTTGTAAAACAGTACCAGCCCCAGCGACACCAGCAAGGTGAGGCGCTCTGGCCGGATGGAACGGTTGAAGATCATCATGTCCCCATCAACTAGGAAGGCATGCACGCAGAGCGTGCTCCACGGCACATAAACAGCATGGCACGCACAATGTCACTCATACGGCGACGACAAGCAGGCCATGCAAGCAGTGCGGCCGGACTGCGCCGCCGCATGCGTGTTTGAAAAATCGACGCCATCTTACCCGATTAACTTCGCAACAGGATGGCGATACGCGGTTCACTGCTTGTCAGCCACTTGCCGGGGACGCTCAGTCCCCTTGCTGCCGCCGGCTTAACCTTGTTTTTCAAATGGTTGATCTGGCAAATAAACAACAGATATTTGATCAAATTTGTCATTGCACGGCAGCGCAGCTAGAATGGTCCTGTGTTCATCACCGGAGAAACAAATTGTCCAGACAATCCAAACCCCTGCATTCCCAGCAACATCCCCTCTGCCCGACCAAGAATCCTCACCGCTCTACCCTGCGCCCTTTCAGCGATGCCTTTACCCTGCGCACTCCGGGCTTTGCCCAGCGCCATCGCCTCGGCCAGACAGAGAAGACGGAAAACGGCCCCGGCAACTGATTTTAGTGAAATGGCGATTCCCGTCTGATGGCAGCACGCCGTGCCAGCCACCATCGGCAAGAATCCCGGAGACGTCATCTCACTGAAAGCACCAGACAACACCGCCATCAGGCGGTGTTTTCATTTGCGCTTGCGACAGCCCAAAAAATACCCCCAAGGGGGATTGGGGGCAGGAAAAGACACAATATCGATGTCCTTGGGGGCAGGGATAAGCGTCTGGCTCGCTTGCTGCTCTTGGAGATAACCCGTTGAGCAAAGATTAGAGCCAGCGCAAATCAGGGGAGTTCCCTCCCCCGTGCAAATATTTGTCAGCGCGTCAGGCGGCTTCTTCCACCATGCCGGAATGGCGCAACAGCGCGTCAATCTGCGGGTCGCGGCCACGGAAGGCACGGAAGGATTCCAGCGCCGAGCGGCTGCCGCCCACTGCCAGAATCTCGTCCCAGAAGCGCTTCCCGGTGGCGGCATTGGCACCACCTGCTTCTTCGAAAGCGGCATAGGCATCAGCCGACAGCACTTCCGCCCACTTGTAGCTGTAATAGCCTGCCGAATACCCACCGGCAAAGATATGGCTGAAGCTGTTGGGGAAGCGGTTGTAAGACGGCGGGAAGTTCACCGCCACTTCCTGACGCACGGTATCGAGCAGCGCCAGCCAGTCGCCGGTGCTGGCATCAAAATCGGTGTACAGCAGCATGTCGAACAAGGAAAACTCCAGCTGGCGCACCGTCATCATGCCGCTCTGGAAATTCTTGGCGGCCAGCATCTTGTCGAACAGCGCACGCGGCAGGGTTTCGCCGGTTTCGGCATGGGCAGTCATGCCTTGCAACACCTCCCATTCCCAGCAGAAGTTTTCCATGAACTGGCTGGGCAGCTCTACCGCATCCCATTCCACGCCATTGATGCCGGAAACACCCAGCTCCTCCACTTGCGTCAGCATATGGTGCAGGCCATGACCAAACTCATGGAACAGGGTGATTACTTCGTCGTGGGTGAACAGCGCCGGCTTGTCACCCACCGGACGGGTGAAATTGCAGGTGAGGTAGGCCACCGGGGTTTGCATGGTGTCGCCCTTCTTGCGACGGCCACGGGCGTCATCCATCCAGGCACCGGGGCGCTTGCCCTCGCGCGAGTACAGATCGAAGTAAAAGCTGCCTACCAGCTGACCATCCTTGATGATGTCGTAGAAGCGCACATCGTCATGCCATACCGGAGCGCTGCTTTCGCGCACCTGCACCCCATACAGGGTGTTGACCACCCCGAACAGGCCGGGCAGCACCTTGCTTTCCGGGAAGTACTGTTTCACTTCCTGCTCGGAGAAGGCATAGCGTGCCAGGCGCAGTTTTTCGGCAGCGTAAGCAATGTCCCAGGCCTGCAGGTCGGAGAGGCCCAGCTCCTTGCTGGCAAAGGCTTCCAGCTCGGCGCGGTCTTTCAGTGCAAAAGGCTTGGCACGGGCCGCCAGGTCGCGCAGGAAGGCAATGACTTGCGCCGGGCTTTCCGCCATCTTGGTGAACAAGGACAGCTCGGCATAATTGGCAAAACCCAGCAGTTGGGCTTCTTCGCGGGTGAGCTGCAGTTTTTCACGGATGATTTCGGTATTGTCGTGCTCGGGCAGGCCGAACTCCGACGCGCGCTTCACATAGGCGTCATACAGCTTCTGGCGCAGCGCGCGGTTGTGCGCGTACTGCATTACCGGGAAGTAAAACGGGAACTGCAGGGTGATCTTGTAACCGGTTTTTTCATCAGCCTGAGCGGCAGCGGCAAACAGGGCCAGCGCGTCTTCCGGCACGCCATCCAGCTCGCTGGCGTCTTCCAGATACAGGCTGAAAGCATCGGTAGCGTCCATCACGTTCTGTTCGAAACGGGCGGACAACTCGGCCAGACGGCTCTGGATGGCGGCATAGCGCTGGCGCTGTGCTTCCGGCAGCTCGGCACCGGACAGGCGGAAATCGCGCAAATCGTTCTGGATGATCTTCTGCCGTGCGGCATTGTAGCCGGCATAGTCCGGGCTGGCCTCAATGGCCTTGAACTGGCCGAGCAAGGCCAGGTTCTGTCCCAGTTCGGTCCAGAATTCGGAAATCGGCGCGATATTGGCATTGTAGGCATCACGCAGTTCCGGCGTATTCACCACCGCATTCAGATGCCCCACCACGCCCCAGGCGCGCGACAGGCGTTCGGTGGCGTCGGTGAGCGGGTCGACAAAGTTCTCCCAGTTCGGGCTATCCACATGGGCGGTCAGCTGCGCCACGGTGTGACGGGCCTCGCTCAGCAATTGCGCGATGGCCGGGCTGATGTGTTCCGGACGAATCTCGGCAAAACGTGGCAGTCCGGTAAAGTCGAGGAGCGGATTCAGGCTCATTGTTCACTTTCTGTGGCAAATGGCAGCCGCTGGCGGGGAACGGTGCCGGTATCGGAATAGACGGTAGCAGGCCAACAGGCTACCGCCATTGCTATATGATAGGGAATCTCGAACCTGTTAGATGAGGACGTTCTGATGAATCGCAATATCCGCCCCTACGATGGCAGCACGCCGCAGATTGCCGACTCCTGCTATATCGACCCTGCAGCCGTGGTGATTGGCGATGTCACGCTGGCGGAGAATGCCTCGGTTTGGCCCTTTGCCGTGATCCGTGGCGACGTCAACGCCATTCATATCGGTGAAGGCAGCAATATCCAGGACTTTGCCATGCTGCACGTCACCCACAAGCGCGATAGCGACCCTGTCGGCGCACCGCTAAACATCGGCAAGCATGTCACCATCGGCCATCACGTCACCCTGCACGGCTGTACCATTGGCGATGAAGTGCTGGTAGGCATTGGCAGTATCATTCTGGACCGCGCCATCATCGAAGACCGGGTGCTGATTGGCGCCGGTAGCCTGGTACCACCGGGCAAGCGGCTGGAGTCGGGTTATCTGTACCTGGGCAATCCGGTAAAACAGGCCCGCAAGCTGACCGAACAGGAAGTGGCCTACTTCAAGTATTCCGCCGAGCACTACATTCGCGTAGCCAACAAGCACAAACCGAATCTGGAATGAATTCCTGCAGGAGATAACGCCATGCCGCCACGGTTGCGTAATGCCAAAGAGAGTGACGCAGCAGCCATTGCCGCGCTGATGTTGCCCGAAAGCAGCAGCCAGGGCGGTAGCCTGCATGGCGATTTCCCGCTGGAAAAAATCAGCCACTGGCTGACACAGGCCTTGGCCGACGGCATGCCGATAGTGCTGGCGGAAGACGCTTCCGGCCTGCTGGGCGTAGTGTTTACCAGTAGCAGCAAGCATCAGGACAGCCTGGTGGCGGTGCAGATGGCTAGGCTGCATCATGCCACCGGGCCATTCTATTTCTATGGCCCGGTTTGCCTTGCCCCACGGGCACGCGGCCAGGGCTTGCTGAACGCCATGTGGCAGCAGCTACAGCAGCAGCTGCCCGGCCAGCAGGCCGTGCTGTTCATACATGCCGACAACCAGGCATCGCTCAAAGCCCACACACGGCTGGGCATGGTGGTGGATGCGCAATTCGAACTTGATGGCCAGCCCTGCATATTACTGAGCAGCCGCTGATTACCATGGCCTGCCAACCGGGTGGGCATTTCCCTTCTTTAATCTCCACCTGCTCCGCTTGTCTGATCAAGCATCATCCCGGCGACGGGGGAATACATATTTGCCAGTTGGCAGAGACAACGTTCACTTGCCTCTCCCCTTCCCGCTCTGCAAGGGCGCACGGCCATTGCGCGCCATTGCCGATGCAGTTCAATCACGCCCAACCATTCTTTAGACAAGGCTGACCGGTAAAACTGGCTGAGTGGACATTGCTGGTCCAAATGTCACGCAGTTTAATGCCCGATCCATACAAGCGACGGGTCACCACGGCATGCAGGCATCCGAAAACCAACTACGGCAAGAGGCCAAACCGGGCAAACCCCGCTGGCCGCGCTATGTCATGTTGATTGTTGCCTGCACCATCCTCTCGACGCTGTTCAGCTTTTACACCACTGCGGTCAACAGCACCAAGGACGCTCCGCTGACCGGCTTCTGGCTCAAGGCTGCCGCGCCCGGCTTCATTTTGTCCTGCTTCTGGACACTGTTGCGCTACAGCGGCTGGCTGCTGGCAGGCTGGATTATTGATCACCGCAACGCCTTGCATCTTGCCGCGTATCACCAGGAAGAACAGCGCCGCAAAGCACGGCTTTATATCCTGCATATCGCCTTGCTGGGCCCGGCCTGCATCCACGCGGGGGATCGCCAGGTTCTGCTCCGGCAACAAAGGGAAAAACCGGTGCCTTTCTGCAATCTGTTAGCAGTACCGCAGTTTGAATCCGCGGCACCGCCCTATCTGGCAGAGCCGGAATCCACCACCGAAGCAGAAGATGGCCAGCAAGATACAGACGCCGCCAGATGGCAGGCTTATGCGGCTGACGACGAGGCAGTTGCCGATGATGAAACCGGCGAAGAAATCGACATCCTGCTAGCGGACGATGCAACAGCATCCGACATGGCATCCGGGGAGGAAGAACAGGAACAATCCCTTCCCGCTGACCAATACCTCCCCGCCAAACTGGCTGCCATGATGGCCGATTGGCCGCCAGTGGTGTGGCACACACCCGTCGCGGTTTCCTGGCATGGCAGCGAAGACGCGTGGTTACGCTTTCGGCAGCATGCCAGCGAACTGGGCATCTTGCTGATGTCCCAGCCTCAGCGCTTGCACAGCCCGGATGACATCGATCTGGTGATTGATGCACTCCATGCCCGGCAACACAGCGGCTATCACCTGCTGGCAGGCATCGTCACGCCAGCGGCCAGCTTCGGGGCAAGCCATGGCCCACCCGCTGCCGAAGCCGCCTTTGCCATGCTGGCAAGCCATACCGGAGCAGGTGCCAGCCTGTCCCGACCGGTGCTATTCCGCGCGGCCGAACATCTTGCTTTGGCACAGCGCAATGCTGCACTGGCCAGTCCACCCACCTCTTTTTTCAGCCTGAACCGAGACAGCCCGGAAGAACTGTCTGCAGCAGGCTGGCAAATCGACGCCGTGGAGCATGAGCCTTACTGGGGGAATCCGGGTGCATTGGGCTGCTGGATCATGGCGGCAATGGCACTGGAAGCCGCGATGCTAAGGCAGCAAGCGGTTGGCTGGCATACCCGGCAGGAAAACCAGCACTGGGCAGGGATTGCTCTGCCGCCCGAAGCAGGCACAACAGGAGCCAGCACATGAGATTTGTCATCCGCCAGGGCTGCCGTATTACCGGCCGCGGCGAAGTCGTTGAAGGCATGCTTGATGGACCGACATTGCGTGGCATTCCGGTGTCCTTCATCGGAGCCAGGGTGCGTTGCGACATCTGCAACAGTATCGGAGTCATCGCCATGGCCGGGCCGCGCGGCTCGCTGGGGCAAAACAATATCAAGGGCAAAACCCTGGCGCTCAACAATGATCTGGTGCTGTGCCGCTGCCCTGTTCATCCACGCCTCATTCACGACTGCCAGGAATGGCAGGTCACCATCTGACCCACCCCAGGCCCCAGCCCATGCGCAACCCCTACCAGCTCACCTTCCCCACCCGTTTCCAGCTCACCCCGTCCGTGCATTCCTTTCAGCTTGAAGAAGCACTGGACAGCCCTTACCACCTCA
>NZ_JAYSDA010000047.1:0-8197 GCF_041914625.1 Aquitalea pelogenes
CATGCACTTTTCGTAGCGCCCATCCACCCGTCTGGCAAACCATTCCGTCGTCAGCTGGTGGGTGAACTTGGGGCTGATCAGCACGATCTGCGGGATGATCTGGCGCGGTGCGGCCTTGCCGGACTGGTCGGCCAGCGCAAACACCCGCTTGTAGACTTCGGTCTGGCTGAACGCCGCCAGTTTTTCCTGCCGCAGATCGCGTGCCATCTCGTCCGGGCTCATGCGCAAGCGCCCGGCCAGGCCATTGAGGGCGCGCTGGGTATCGCTGGTGGCGCCGGACAGCACGCGGTTCATCTTGTCGCTGTACAGCATGATGTCGCCATCCAGCGCCAGCTTCTGCCCGGACAAATGCTGCACCGCCTGCTGGAAGGCGGCATTGCGGCTGGCGTAACGCCCGGCGTTGTAGTCGGCAAAGCGGTACACCATGTCCGGATAGCTGATGGGGTATTGCAGCAGGATGGCGGTGCCGAAATACACGCTGCCGCGCAGGCTGAATACTTCGTCGCGCAAGCTGGTATAGCTGTAGGGATAAGGCCAGGCGCGCACCTGGGTTTCGGCAAAGGCCACGCTCACCTGCATGGGCCCGCCATCGCGGATGGGGTTCTTGTGTTCGAAGATGGTCTGGCCGAACGGCAGTTCGCGGATCATGTCTTCAAACAGCGCATTCATCTGCTTCTTGGTGCGCAGGGCATTCACCCGTTCCTTGTAGGTCTGGCCATTGGGGGATTTCTTCAGCATGGCCGCATCCACCACCAGCGAGGGGATGAAATACTTCTGCCGCCGCTCTTCAATCTGCCCCCAGACAATCTTCGACAGGTTTGGCACCACCGGATCGGGGTTGAAGCCGGACTCCTGCTCGGCCACTGCCAGTACCGCGCAGAAGTATTGTGGCGCATACGGAATCTTCAGATGGCTGAAGGCGGTCATGATGTCGCCATGCCATTCGCGCCGCGCCGGAATGCCACGCGGCAGCAGCTTGTCCAGCAAGGCGCTGCCTTCCTGCTCGTTGGCATAGGCCGGTTGCAGCGGCAAGGGCACCGGCTTGCTGACGGGGGCAACAAGCGGAGCAGGCGTCACCGGTTTGACCACGGGGGCGGGCAACAGGCTTTGCGGGTCCGGCATCGGGGCCGGGCGCAACACAGGCGCAGGAGCGGGAACAGGCTGGGCCACCGGGGCCACCGTGGCGGCACAACCGGTCAAGCCCAGTAATGCCGCCACCGACAGATAACGGTACATGCAAAAGTCCTTCAAGAACGTCCTGCCGGAATGCGGACGCCGGAATCGTGATGGTGCCATGCCTGAGCATGGCCGTGTGCATCAGTGTTTGATTTTGTGGCTGGGCGCCGGGGTGGGCAAAAAGCCCTGGCTCAGCAAATGGAATACCAGCCAGCCCAATGCGCAAATCCCCACCAGGGCTGCGAGGCCCAGCAGGACTTTCACCAGCAAGGCCATGCGCGGCGAGGTCAGCAACCCGTCCGCACGCGGCGGCTTGGGCGTTGCAGGAGAACGGGCGGAGACCGGCACTGCGACGTCGGTAGCGGTATCCGCAACCGGTGTCGCCGTGTCAGCCTGCGCTACGGCGGCAGGCTCAGCGACGACGAGCGGGGTGTGCGAGGGGGCATCCGGCACGCTCAAGGCCGGTGCAGCCGGTGACTCGGCCAGTGAGGGAAGCGCTGCCGCCTGGACGGTAGTCTCGGCTACGCTGCCCGCCTCGCCGATGCGCGCCAGACGGCCAGTGAGACCATCCAGCCAGCCCAGTGGTGGTGGTGGCGTCAGTCCGGGCGCACGCTCGCGGATGATGCGGCTTTCCACCAGCACGAATACCACGCACAGCAGCGGCACCACCACTTGCAAGGCCGGGGCCTGGGTATTCACCCAGTCCAGCACCAGCGGGTCGCTCACCGCCAGCTGCCCGGCTACCCAGGCCAGCAGGCTGGCACCCAATGGCAGCAGCAGCGGGTAATCATTCAGCAGACGGGCAATCAGCAGGCTGCCGTACATCAACAAGGGCACGCTGAACAGCAAGCCCAGAATCAGGTACAGCACACTGCCCTGCGCGGCGGCGGCCAGCGCCACCACATTGTCCAGACTCAGTACCAGGTCAGCCATCACCACCACCGACACCGCCGACCACAGCTGACGGCTGTCCCCGGCGTTGCCGGGCAGGCTGTCGGCCTCTTCATCGCCCAGCAACAGCTTGATGGCAATGCTGATCAGCAAGCCCGCGCCCAGCAGCTTCAGCAGCGGCACTTGCAGCAGGAAGCCCACCACCGTGGTAAGCAGCACCCGCAGCAAAATGGCAAACCCGGTGCCCAGCAACACGGCCTTGCGCATCAGCTGCGGCGGCAGCGAACGGCAGGCCACCGCAATGACCAGCGCATTGTCGCCACTCAGAATCAGGTCCAGCATGAACACTTGCAGTGTCATGCCCAGTGCCTGCATCAAACCATCCAGCTCCATCACACCCTTTCCATTGCAATCGGGCCTGCCGCCTCAGGCAGCCAGCGCACCGGTGATACCGGCAAACAGGCCCAGCCCACCGGCCAGCACAAACAGCACCGCCACCAGCACGGCATACGGCCCTTGCAGACGCAAACCGGCGGGCAGCTCACTGCGTGCCAGCCGGTACAGAAAACACAACACCAGCGGTAACAACAGCGCATTGAGCACCCCGGTGGCAATCGACAGCCGCACCAGGCTGGGGCTGATGGCCACCACGGCAGCAGCCAGCAGCAGCATCAGGGCGAAGGCTGCATAAAACCAGGGGGCTGCACGCGGATGTTCGGCCAGTGCATGATGCCGCCAGCCCAGCTCACCCAGCGCCCAGGCGGCGGACAGGCATACCACGATGGTCGCCACCAACGCACCGCCACTCAGTGCCAGCGCAAACAGCAGCCGCCCGGCTACCGGCCCCAGCGCCGCGCCAAAGGCGGTGGCCAGTTCCGGGATGGTATCCAGCAATACCGCGCCATGCCCGGCAAACACCGAAGCCGCGGCAATCAGCACGGCGGCGGTGATCAGCTGGCACAGCACGGCCCCCAGCATGGTGTCCATGCGTGCCGCGCGCAGGTCGGCCAGGTTCAGTCCCTTGTCGATCAGTGCGGACTGTTGATAGAACACGGTCCACGGCATCACGCTGCTGCCCAGGTTTGCCGCCAGCAAATACAGGTAACTGCTGTCGTGCAAGGGTAGCTGCAATAACTGCTGGCGAATGTGGGACCACTGCGGCCAAGCGCGCCAGGCCATCCACAGGAAGGCCAGCTCGGCCACCCCCAGCAGCATGGCCATGCGTTCCACCTGGCGGTAACTGCCACTGGCCACCATCAGGAAAATCAACAGCGCCAGCACCGCGACGCTCTGCCATACCGGCACGCCATACAACTGCGCCACGCCGGACAGGCCGCTCATTTCGGTAAGCAGCGCGCCAAAGCAGCTAAGTATCAAGGCCGCAGTGGACAGCCGCGCCCAGCCACGGCCAAAGCGTTGCAGCACCAGTTCGCCATAGCCCTTGCCGCTGGACAGTGCCAGCCGCACCGTCAGCTCCTGCACCATGAACAACAGCGGAATGATGAGAAACTGCAACAGCAGCAAGCGATAGCCCCATTGCGCACCGCTTTGCGCTGCAGTCAGCACGCTGCCGGCATCGGTATCAGCCAGCATCACCACCAGCCCCGGCCCCAGGGTGGCGGCCAGCCTTTGCAGGCGGCCAAGCTGTAGTGGTCCAAGCGTGCGCAAGGTGCTGGCCAGCTGGCTCATGGCTTGCTGCTGGCCGGGCCGTTGCGGAAGTCATGCAGCAAGGCGGAGTCCGGTGTCAGCAACAGTGTAGGGGCCGAGTCCGACAATGCCTGACGGTAAGTCTGCAAGGAACGGTAGAACTTGTAGAACTTGGGGTCCTTGCTGAAAGCTGCCGCCAGGATGCGGTTGGCCTGGGCATCGCCCTCTCCGTGGATGATGGCGCTCTGGCGCTGGGCCTCGGACAGGATGACCGTGCGTTCGCCTTCGGCCTTGGCCTGGATTTCCTGCGCCCATTGCGCGCCTTGCGCCCGCAGCTCCTTGGCCTCCTGCTGACGTGCCGATTTCATGCGGTCATAAATGGCCTGGCTGGTTTCCAGCGGCAGGTCGGCACGGTGCAGGCGCACTTCGGTCACTTCAATGCCCAGCGTGCGTGCGCGAGTGGCGGTTTCCTGCTGGATCTGCTGCACGATGCGGGTGCGCTCGTCGGACAGCAAGGCCTTGAGCGGCACCTTGCCCAGCTCGCGCCGCAGCGAGGTGCTCACCAGTTGGGTCAGCTGCAGGCGCGCCTGATCCTCGGTACGCAGCGCCTGGTAAAAACGCAGCGGGTTGGCAATGCGGTAGCGGGTATAGGTTTCCACTTCCACCCGTTTTTCATCGCCCAGGATGATCTGCTCCGGCGGCGGAGCCAGCGTTTGCAGGCGCACATCATAAAACTGCAGGCTGTCCACCAGCGGCAGCTTGAACTTGAGGCCGGGCTCGGCATCCACGTCGATCGGTGCGCCCAGACGGATGATCAGGCCCTTTTGCCCCTCGCTGAGGGTATAGAAGGAAGACGACAGCAGCCACACGGCCGCCAGTGCGACCACAATGCCCGCACCCTTGTAGGAAGTAGCCATCAACGCGTCTCCTTGGCAGGCTTGGCCTTGTCTTTGTCCTGCAACTGCAACAGCGGCAGCACGCCGCCATTACCGCCCTTGCCGGAGGAATCCACCACCACCTTGCTGGCCTTCTTCAGCACTTCGTCCATGCTGTCCAGATAGAGCCGCCAGGCGGTGACATCCTTGGCCTGGGCATAGCTCTGGTACACCGAATCAAAACGCTTGGCTTCGCCCTGCGCCAGGTTCACCACCTGGCTCTGATAGGCCTGCGCTTCCTGCAGGATGCGCGCTGCATCGCCACGCGCCTTGGGCAGGATGTCGTTGCTGTAAGCCTGGGCTTCGTTGCGGGCGCGTTCCTGGTCGGCACGGGCGCGCTGCACATCGTTGAAGGCGTCGATGACCGCGGCTGGCGGGTCTACCCGTTGCAGTTGCACCTGGGTGACCAGAATGCCGCTTTGCGCCTGGTCCAGCCGGGTTTGCAGCAACTCACGGGTTTCATCGGCCACTTGCTGGCGACGGTTGGACATCACCGCCTGAATCGGCGTGCGCGACACCACCTCGCGCATGGCGCTTTCCGCCGCAATGCGCAGCGAGGTTTCCGGGTTGTTCACCTTGAACAAAAACTGCCCGGCGTCCTTGATGCGCCAGAACACCACGCCATCGGCCTCGACGATGTTTTCGTCACCGGTCAGCATCTGCTTGTCACGCGGGTCGGAGGACTCGCCCGTCACCCCGTCGTACAGGTTGGACAGTTTCAATTGCTTGATCTGGGTAACCTTGGGCAGCAGCACGGTTTCAATCGGCCACGGCAGGTGATAATGCAAACCGGCCTGCGTGGTATCCACCCAGCGGCCCAGGCGCAGCACCACGCCCTGCTCGTCCGGCTGTACCTTGTAGATGCCGGCCATGATCCAGCCGGTGGCCAGCAGGCCGCCCAGCAGCAGCAAGCCCTTGCCGCGCATGCCCATTACATCCAGATAATAATCCACCCGCTGCGCCCAGCTGATACGCGGCGCGCCCTGTGTTGCCGCTTGACCGGCTTCGTCTTGTTGCACTGCTTTGCCTTTCTTGTTGCGGGCCCGCCCCGCACTTGCCGACTGCCGTGTTGCTGCTTGCTTCACCCCGAATGTCTACAACGCAGCATGGTTATTGGCGGATGACATCCCTGTCGCTTGCCAAGGTTATATCCAGGTGCTGATGGCCAGGCCGATGCCACCCAGAGCCGAAACCAGGGATAGCGACAGCAGCCAGCGCCGCTGCTTCCGCCATTACCCACTCCCTGTTCGCCCGGCTGTCGCCTTGCAGCCAGCCGTTTTATTCCGCAAGCATGGCCGGCATGCTCGCGCGCGAACCCCTGTCAATCAAGTGGGTTTGTGTGCAGTTTTTGTATCAGACGCTGCGTGCCTGCAAGCAGCCCAGGCCAGCGCTGCGGGGATACACAAGCGACTACCCAGCCAGAGAAAAGCCGGTTACAATGCACCCCTTCGCGGGCGTCGTATAATGGTAATACCCAAGCTTCCCAAGCTTGTGCCGTGGGTTCGATTCCCATCGCCCGCTCCACAGCTTCGTTCCAGGGAATTCTGAGGAAATCCAAGAAGCGTCGTAAGTCGTTGATTCAGGCTGAATTTTCCACACTTCGACGTTCCAGTGGGTTCCAAGGAAATCCACCTGAAGCCGAGACGTTTATGTCCATTTTTGTGTCCATTTTTGCGGGCACGGCGGCTTCCGGATTGTTGCTAGGGTGCTGAGGTCGATGGGTTAAGCATCTGGTTCCTGACTCATGTTCAGGAGCTAGAGCATGGCACTCTCAGACTTGGTGGTCCGCCAAGCCAAGGCCACCGGCAAGGCCTACACCCTTCCAGACATCGATGGTCTCTCCCTGGCCGTGACGGCCACGGGGAGCAAGAGCTGGCATTTCCGTTACTACTGGATGAAGGAGCCCAAGCGCATGTCACTGGGCACCTATCCCGAGGTGTCCCTTCGTGAGGCACGCGCCCTGCGTGACGAGGCACGCGCCTTAGTGGCCAAGGACATCAACCCGCGCCTTCACCGCAAGCAAAAGCGCGCCGCGGTCAAACTCGCCGGTGAAAACACCTTCGAGGCGATCTACAAGAAGTGGCTTGCCCACCGCGAACTCGGCCTCAAGAAGGGCCGGCAGACCACGCTCTCGATCCTCCCTCGCGTCTTCGCCAAGGATGTGCTGCCCTTGCTGGGCAAGCGCTCGATCTACGACATCAAACGCCCTGACCTGCTGGAAGTGATCGCCAGGATCGAGCGGCGCAAGGCGCTCTCCGTCGCCGAGAAAGTCAGGACGTGGTTCAACCAGATGTTCCGCTACGCGCTGGTGGTCGTGCCGGGCCTGGAGCAGAACCCGGCCTCTGACCTCGACGTGGTGGCGCTGCCGCTGCCCCCGGTGAATCACAACCCGTTCCTGCGCATGGCCGAGTTGCCGAAGCTGTTGCAGCGCCTGCGCAAGTATCGTGGCCGATTGCAGACCCAGCTCGGTCTGCGGCTGCTGCTATTCACCGGCGTGCGCACGGGCGAGCTGCGCCTGGCGACGCCGGATCAGTTCGACCTCGATCGGGGCCTTTGGATCATCCCGCCCGAGGTTGTGAAGCAGCTCCAGGTGGACATGCGCAGGAAGCGCCAGTTGCCCCAGGACGTTCCGCCTTACATCGTGCCGCTGTCGATGCAGGCGTTGGAGATCGTCCAGCACTTGCTGGAACAGGTCAAACCGGCCCAGCACTACTTGTTCCGGCACGACAGCGAGTTGAAGAAGCGCATGAGCGAGAACACGCTCAACGGCGCGCTCAAGCGCATGGGCTATCGCGACCTGCTGACCGGGCATGGCATCCGGGGCACGATGTCCACCGCGCTCAACGAGATCGGCTACCCGAAGGTGTGGGTGGACGCGCAGCTCTCGCACGTCGATCCCAACAAGGTCAGTGCCACCTACAACCACGCCGAGTACGTCGAGCAGCGGCGGCGGATGATGCAGGACTGGGCCGATCGGCTCGATCTTTTCGAGCAGAACCTGGTCGAACCGGCGAGCATGCCGCTCACCATCCATCTGGAGGGCGTGCCCGTCCTCTCGGACGAGGAAACCGCGAGTGCACCACCCAAGGCAGCGGCCACGTCGGTGCCGCTCCTGATCGTGACCAAGCCGGGAGACGCGATGCCACTGGTGTCGGCCGAGACGCATCGGCTGCCCGCAGTGCCGTTGCCGCGTTCCGTCATGGAGGAACCGCTGTCCGACATTCAGCGCCAGCGGATGGAACTGGTCGATGTCTTCGAAGCGCCGCACAACCTGCCGGTCGCCGAGTACGCGAAGATGGCGGGCAAGTCCCGCCGGTGGATCAGCTACGAGATCAAGGCCGGCAACCTGCTGGCGCTGAACCTGGGCAACCGTGGCCAGCGCGTGCCGGATTGGCATCTCGATCCGGTCAAGCACGCGCTGATCCAGGCGGTCCTCAAGCTGACCAGGGGCGCCGACCCTTGGCAGATCTACAACGCGCTCCTGCAGCCGCGCGCGATGCTGCGCGGCCGCTCGGCCCTGGAGGGCGCCACCGCCAACAATCTCGACA
>NZ_JAYSDA010000048.1:0-1840 GCF_041914625.1 Aquitalea pelogenes
GTGTGAAGAATGCGCATGCCATCGCTCTTGCCGGAAAACAGCGCATTCTAGCAAGAGCCGCCGCAACACGCGCGGCTCTTGTCCTGCCCGCTCAGTTGGCCGGAGCCTGATCCGGTGCATTTTCCTCAGCGGGAGCGGCAGCCGGTGCTGCTGCCTGAGGTGCAGTTGCCGCCGGATTTCCACCCAGCAAGCCCGCCATGGACGGCAGCGGGTGACCATTGAGCACCGCGCCATCCCGGTTGAAGCTGAAGTCGGCACTCAGGCGCTGCCCGTTATCACTCAGCCATCCCTGCTGCACCGCGCTCGAGATACTGGCGTCCATCATCTGGGCGGTCCGGGCGGTGTCGGCACTGCCGGTGGCTTGCCCAGCCAGCTCGTTAAGCAGGCCGCGATCCAGCTGCATGGCTGCCCTGCCGCTCAGGCGGTCGCGCAGCAGTGGCAGAATGCTTTGCGCGGTCTGCACCCCGGTCGGCATGCCATTGCCATCAAAGCGCAGTTCCAGGCTGCCATGCAGTCCGCCCTTGTCGGTCTGGAAGCCAAACTGGTCGATCCGGAAGGCAGGCGAACTGGCCAGCAGGCTGCTGGCACTGTCCAGCAATGCCTGTGTGCTGGCCTGCTGCATGGCCAGCGCATCCGCATTACCGGGGTTGGCATAGAGCTGATTGGCCTTGCTCTGCCAGTCGGCATAACCCTGTTTGTTGATGTTGGCATAAGAGAAATCCATCCGCGCATCCTTGATGGCAAAGGCATGGTTGATCGGCCCCAGCTGCCCTTTTTCCGCCCGGCTGTGATACAGCATGTCCACCAGACTGCCCTTGTCCTGCATGGCGGCATCCAGCGACAAGCCATTCAGCCGCAGCACCGAGTTGTTGTCGACCAGCAGCTCCATGGACTCCAGCTTTTGCTGTGCATCCATCTGCCAGCTGTCCTTGACCGATGCCATGGCGGCCTGATGTCCATCCGCCTGCAAATTGCCCAGCACCAGCTGTACCACGCCACCGGCACCAGTGGGCAGGGCCACGCGCAAGGTGACGCCAGCCATGTTCATCCTGTACTGCATGGGTTTGCCGTCTTCAGTCTGGATGGTGGCCAACAGCTTGCGCAGATCCAGTGCATTACCATCCGGGCTGGCCCAATGCAGCTCATCCGCCTTGAGCGTGGTGTCGGTGCGACCGAAGAAAGTCTTGATGCTCCACGCCTCGATGGCCAGGGGATTACCACTTTTATTGCCGCTGGCATCAAGCGGGGTGATGGTGTAGTCGGTACGTGCCCAGCGTTGCAGGGGAATGGCAAACTGGTTCACCTTGTAATCCACGGCAAACCGCAGCGTCTGGCCAGCCAGCGGCAGGCTGTAGCTCACACGGGCACTGGAGCCGAACCAGCCACGGTCGTAATGATCCACCTTCACTGTCCATGGCATCAGTTTGTTTTGCTGCAGGCTGTCGATATCATTGCGGATCTTGTCTTCGGTGCGTACACCCACGATGCCGGGCAGCACCAGCACCCAGCCCAGCACCAGTCCTGTAGCAGCCAAAGCCGCCAGTTTTGTCGTTTTCATCTGCTCCCCTTCATGCTTTACCCTGTCAGCTACTCATACCAAACATGCATAAAGAATAGTAAATAATTTAAAAATGAGGCGCACAAACAAAGAATTCATGATGAAAGACAATAATCAGCGACAACAGCATGGCTGGTGGCAGGCACAGGCTGCAAACCAGCAACCACTTCCAACCGGAAATAAACGCATGAAGCCTGCACACCGCGCGATATGTCTTGGCCTGCTTGTCCTGAGCCTCAACGCAGCCGCCGACACTAACCTCCAAAGCCCGGCCGCAACCAT